>NZ_JBPYUI010000026.1:26514-26612 GCF_051858335.1 Klebsiella sp. K47 | reverse complement strand
GAATCCAGGTACCCCAGCCATCGAAGAAGCAGCAAGACAATTAGGCTACGTAGCTCAGCTGGTTAGAGCACATCACTCATAATGATGGGGTCACAGGT
>NZ_JBPYUI010000026.1:26292-26414 GCF_051858335.1 Klebsiella sp. K47 | reverse complement strand
GAGCACATCACTCATAATGATGGGGTCACAGGTTCGAATCCCGTCGTAGCCACCAAATTCTGGACGTATCGATACGCATCGATAAATCCGCAAACAATTTGTTGGGGTATCGCCAAGCGGTA
>NZ_JBPYUI010000026.1:0-26192 GCF_051858335.1 Klebsiella sp. K47 | reverse complement strand
AGGCACCGGATTCTGATTCCGGCATTCCGAGGTTCGAATCCTCGTACCCCAGCCAAATTTAAAAGTCGTTCAGCAGTGAACGCACTGTTGCCCTCAACCGGCGTAGTTACGGTCAAGTGCAACAGACAATTGGGGTATCGCCAAGCGGTAAGGCACCGGATTCTGATTCCGGCATTCCGAGGTTCGAATCCTCGTACCCCAGCCACTTCAATGCAAAAAAGCTCACTTCGGTGGGCTTTTTTGCTATTGGCGTCCTGACATGCTTACTCCGTACTGACTGCCGGGCAGGTGCTCTCCGCTACGCCCCTGCCCGGGAAGCCGGTTTTACAAGCCTAACGCATACTTCAGCGCCTGACGCTTCAGCATCCCGGCGCGTTCAGCCGCCATCAGGCCAATATTACGCAGCATCCGCACCGGCGCCAGGTCATTGCTGAATCCGGCATAAAAGAGATCCATCCCCGACTGCATGATAAAATTATCCGCTCGCCGCCGCGCCTGGTAGCGCTTCAGCACCGGCAGGCTGGCCCAGTCTTCGCCGCGGCCGCGCGCTTCCGCCAGGATCTCCAGCAGGGCATCGACATCACGATAGCCAAGGTTAACCCCCTGCCCCGCCAGTGGATGAATGGTGTGCGCCGCATCGCCCACCAGCGCCAGGCCGGGCTGAACATACTGCAGCGCATGACGCCGGGTAAGCGGGAAGGCGCCGGCCGCCTGCGGCGTCACCTGCCCCAGCCGCGCCGGAAAGTGACTGGCGATCTCCTGCTGGAGCTGCGCCATGGTCATGCTCTGCAGCTGACGGATCCGCGCCGGGGCGTCGTACCAGACCAGCGAAGCCCAGTGGTCGAACAGCGGCAGGAAGGCGCGCGGGCCGCTGGGAGTAAACTGCTGCCAGGTGCTGTCGCCGGGATCGTCGGCGCATTCGACGCTGATCAGCATACAGGACTGCTGATATTGCCAGGCGTGCACGCCGATGCCGGCCATCTCCCGCACCTGGGAGTTAGCGCCGTCGGCGCCGATAACCAGCCGGGCGTGGATCGTCTCCCCCTCGCGCAAATGCAACGCCGTCTGCGTCTCGCCGCGCTGCATCGTTTTCAGTTCGCTACCGACGCGCAGGGTAACCGCCTCATGCGCCGCCAGCGCTTGCCACAGGCCCCATTGCAGAACCTTGTTCTCGACCATATAGCCCAGCTCCGGCAGCTTGAGCTCCGCGGCGTCGAAGGCGACGTGCGCGCTCTCCCACTCCCAGGTCTCCAGACGGCGATAAGCGTGGACGCGCATCGCCCGTATGGCATCCCAGACGCCGAGACTCTTCAGCAGGCCGACCGAAGCCGCGCTGATCGCCGAGATCCGCACATCCGGGGCGGATGCCGGATCGAACGCCGGTGGCGCCGCTTTCTCAAGCACCGTCACGGTAAATCCCTGTTGCGCCAGCCCTAACGCCAGGGCGCCGCCGACCATGCCGCCGCCCACGATGGCGACATCTGTTACGTGAATTGTCATGGCTATTATCCTTAAAACAGAATCCGTTAAGTTTACCGGATTTTTCGCCCTCTTGCGGCGATAACGCTCGCACTGGTCAGGGGGCGACCAAAGCATTACAATACGCGCCCTGGAATGCGAAATTCACCCTGTATATATCCCCGCGTTTTGGATATCTATTACTGAGCATGAGCAAGTCAATGACAAAAAAACTCCATATTAAAACCTGGGGCTGTCAGATGAACGAGTATGATTCATCAAAGATGGCCGATCTGCTGGATGCGACACATGGGTATCAACTGACCGAAGTGGCGGAAGAAGCAGATGTGCTGTTGCTCAATACCTGCTCAATTCGTGAGAAGGCCCAGGAAAAAGTTTTCCATCAGCTTGGCCGCTGGAAGCTGCTGAAAGAGAAGAACCCGGACCTGATTATTGGCGTCGGCGGCTGCGTGGCTTCCCAGGAAGGCGACCATATTCGCCAGCGCGCGCACTATGTCGATATTATTTTCGGGCCGCAAACCCTGCACCGCCTGCCGGAGATGATTAACTCCGTGCGCGGCAACCGCAGTCCGGTAGTTGATATCAGCTTCCCGGAAATTGAAAAATTCGATCGCCTGCCAGAGCCGCGCGCCGAAGGGCCGACCGCCTTTGTCTCGATTATGGAAGGTTGCAATAAATACTGCACCTACTGCGTGGTGCCGTATACCCGCGGAGAAGAAGTTAGCCGTCCGTGCGACGATATCCTGTTTGAAATCGCCCAGCTGGCGGCGCAGGGCGTGCGTGAGGTCAATCTGCTGGGGCAGAACGTTAACGCCTGGCGCGGTGAGAATTACGACGGCACCACCGGCAGCTTTGCCGACCTGCTGCGCCTGGTCGCCGCCATCGACGGCATCGACCGCATTCGCTTCACCACCAGCCACCCGATCGAATTTACCGACGATATCATCGACGTTTATCGCGATACGCCGGAGCTGGTGAGCTTCCTGCACCTGCCGGTGCAGAGTGGCTCCGACCGTGTGCTGAACCTGATGGGACGCACCCATACCGCGCTGGAGTATAAAGCGATTATTCGCAAGCTGCGTGAAGCGCGCCCGGATATTCAGATAAGCTCCGACTTTATCGTCGGCTTCCCCGGCGAAACCACGGAAGATTTCGAAAAGACCATGAAGCTCATCGCCGACGTCAATTTCGATATGAGCTACAGCTTTATCTTCTCCGCTCGCCCGGGCACCCCGGCGGCCGATATGGTCGACGACGTGCCGGAGGCGGACAAAAAACAGCGTCTGTATATCCTGCAGGAACGCATTAACCAGCAGGCGATGGCCTGGAGCCGTCGCATGCTCGGCACGGTACAGCGCATCCTGGTGGAAGGCACCTCGCGTAAGAACATCATGGAGCTTTCCGGACGTACGGAGAATAACCGGGTGGTCAACTTCGAAGGTACCCCGGACCTCGTCGGTAAGTTTGTCGATGTCGAAATCGTCGATGTATATACCAACTCGCTGCGCGGTAAAATCGTGCGCACCGAAGCGGAGATGGGTCTGCGTATCGCTGAATCACCCGAATCAGTGATTGCCCGCACCCGTAAAGAGAACGATCTTGGCGTGGGAATTTACCAGCCATGATCCCTTCAGGCCTGTCGGTTCCGGCAGGCCTTGTAATTCCTCTCTCCGTCCCTATATCTACAGCAATGCTTGCGCCATTTTCCTGTGACGTAAATAATTTCCTGATTAGCCGGCCACGCGCCGCGTCCGGCCACCTGCGTAAAGAGGAATAGTTTGAACATAGACACTCGTGAGATTACCCTGGAGCCAGCGGATAACGCACGCCTGTTAGCCCTGTGCGGCCCGTTTGACGACAACATTAAACAGCTGGAGCGTCGGTTAGGCATTGAGATCAACCGCCGTGACAATCACTTTAAGCTGACCGGTCGCGCCCTGTGCGTGCACGCTGCCGCCGATATTCTGCGCAGCCTGTATGTCGACACAGCGCCAATGCGCGGTCAGATTCAGGATATTGAACCAGAGCAGATCCACCTGGCGATCAAGGAAGCGCGCGTACTGGAGCAGAGCGCCGAAAGCGTGCCTGAGTACGGTAAAGCCGTCAATATCAAGACCAAGCGCGGGGTAATCAAACCGCGTACGCCGAACCAGGCGCAGTACATCGCCAATATCCTCGATCACGACATCACTTTCGGCGTGGGTCCGGCGGGTACGGGTAAAACCTATCTGGCGGTAGCGGCGGCGGTCGATGCGCTGGAGCGCCAGGAGATCCGCCGTATTCTGCTGACCCGTCCGGCCGTCGAGGCAGGCGAAAAGCTCGGCTTCCTGCCCGGCGATCTGAGCCAGAAGGTCGACCCGTATCTGCGCCCGCTGTATGACGCGCTGTTTGAGATGCTCGGCTTTGAGAAAGTGGAGAAGCTGATTGAGCGTAACGTCATCGAAGTGGCCCCGCTGGCCTATATGCGCGGACGGACGCTGAATGACGCCTTTATCATTCTTGATGAAAGCCAGAACACCACCATCGAACAGATGAAGATGTTCCTGACCCGCATCGGCTTTAACTCCAAGGCGGTGATCACCGGCGACATCACGCAGATTGACCTGCCACGCAGCACCAAATCCGGTCTGCGCCATGCCATCGAAGTGCTGGCGGAAGTCGATGAGATCAGCTTTAACTTCTTCCATAGCGAAGACGTGGTGCGCCATCCGGTGGTCGCCCGCATCGTGAACGCCTATGAGGCATGGGAAGCCGCAGACCAGAAACGTAAAGCAGAGCTGGCCGCCGAGCGCAAACGCGAAGCCCAGGAACAGGAGCAAAAATGAGTCAGGTGATCCTCGATTTACAGCTGGCCTGCGAAGAGACCAGCGGCCTGCCGGACGAAGCCCTTTTTCAACGCTGGGTCGACGCCGTCATTCCGCCGTTTCAGGAGGAGTCAGAGTTAACGATTCGTCTGGTCGACGTTGCAGAAAGCCATGAGCTGAACCTGACCTATCGCGGCAAGGATAAGCCGACCAACGTCCTCTCCTTCCCGTTTGAAGCGCCGCCGGGAATTGAAATGCCGCTGCTCGGCGATCTGATCATCTGCCGTCAGGTGGTAGAGCAGGAAGCCAGCGAGCAAGGTAAGCCGCTGGAGGCGCACTGGGCGCATATGGTGGTGCACGGTAGCCTGCATCTGCTGGGCTACGATCATATCGAAGACGACGAAGCGGAAGAGATGGAAGGCCTTGAAACAGAGATAATGCTTGCTCTGGGCTATGAGGACCCGTACATTTCCGAGAAGATTGCGGAATAGCGCCCAGCCGGATGGCGGTGCTTGCGCCTCATCCGGCCGCTGTTTCTGCGTTTTACCTGCCAGAAAGTCAGGCAACCCATGCCGTCCGGCGCTGAGTTTACGCGCGACGAGCGACAGTTAAATCAACATGAGAACCCAAACGACGCCATGAGCGACGACAATTCACACAGTAGTGACACAGTAAACAGCAAAAAGGGATTTTTCTCCCTGTTACTCAGCCAGCTTTTTCACGGGGAACCGAAAAACCGCGATGAACTGCTGGCGCTGATCCGTGATTCCGGGCAGAACGATCTTATCGATGAAGATACGCGTGACATGCTCGAAGGGGTAATGGATATCGCCGACCAGCGGGTCCGCGACATTATGATCCCCCGTTCACAAATGATAACCCTGAAGCGCAACCAGACGCTGGACGAGTGCCTGGATGTCATCATCGAATCCGCCCACTCGCGTTTCCCGGTCATCAGTGAAGATAAAGATCACATCGAAGGGATTCTGATGGCCAAGGATCTGCTGCCGTTTATGCGCAGCGACGCCGAAGCCTTCAGCATGGAAAAAGTGTTACGGCCGGCGGTTGTCGTCCCGGAAAGCAAGCGGGTCGACCGCATGCTGAAAGAGTTTCGCTCACAGCGCTATCATATGGCGATCGTTATTGACGAATTCGGCGGCGTCTCTGGCCTGGTGACCATCGAGGATATCCTTGAGCTCATCGTCGGGGAAATTGAAGACGAGTACGACGAAGAAGAAGATATCGATTTCCGCCAGCTGAGCCGCCACACCTGGACGGTGCGCGCCCTGGCCTCCATCGAAGACTTCAACGACGCCTTCGACACGCACTTTAGCGATGAAGAAGTGGATACCATTGGCGGGCTGGTGATGCAGGCCTTCGGCCATCTGCCGGCCCGCGGCGAATCTATCGACATTGATGGTTACCAATTCAAGGTAGCAATGGCAGATAGTCGTCGTATCATTCAGGTGCATGTAAAGCTGCCCGATGACGCTCCCCAGCCGAAGCTGGAAGAGTAAGCGGTAGCGCTGAAATGGCCAGCCGGGAGACCGCGAGTCATACACGGTTGTAGGAGCCCCGCGTCCGGCTGGCAAAAAGAATAGCCTGTAGCAGCAGGCGTTAATTAACGGGACGATTAACCTAAATGGTATTTGCCTCTCTTCTTGAACGCCAGCGCGTACGTCTGTTGCTGGCGCTGTTGTTTGGAGCCAGCGGAACGCTGGCTTTTTCACCTTATGACTTCTGGCCAGCGGCTATCGTTTCGCTGATCGGTCTGCAGGCGTTAACCCTCAACCGACGCCCGCTGCAAAGCGCCGGGATCGGCTATTTCTGGGGACTCGGGCTGTTCGGCACGGGTATCAACTGGGTCTATGTCAGCATCGCTCAGTTTGGCGGAATGCCCGGCCCGGTTAACGTCTTCCTCGTCGTTCTGCTGGCGGCCTATCTCTCGCTCTACACCGGCCTGTTTGCCGGCCTGCTCGCCCGTCTGTGGCCTAAAACTAACTGGATACGGATGGCTATCGCTGCCCCTGTCGTCTGGCAAATCACCGAGTTCCTGCGCGGCTGGGTGCTGACCGGCTTTCCGTGGCTACAGTTCGGCTACAGCCAGATTGACGGCCCGCTGAAAGGCCTCGCGCCGGTGATGGGCGTCGAGGCGATTAACTTCTTGCTGATGGTAGTCAGCGGCCTGCTGGCCCTGGCCCTCGTCCAGCGCAACTGGAAGCCGCTGGCGATTGCCGCGCTGCTGTTCGCCCTGCCGTTCCCGCTGCGCTATATCCAGTGGTATCAGCTGCTGCCGGCGCGCGCGACCCAGGTCTCGCTGGTGCAAGGCGATATCCCACAGGCCATGAAATGGGACGAAAAGCAGCTGGTCAATACCCTGAAAACCTACCTGGCGCTGACCCAGCCGCATATCGGCCACTCGCAGCTGATTATCTGGCCTGAATCGGCGATCCCGGATCTGGAGATCAACCAGCAGCAGTTCCTCAGCATGATGGACGATCTGCTGCGCGCAAAAGACAGCTCGCTGATCACCGGCATTGTCGATGCGCGTCTCAACAAGCAGAACCGTTACGATACCTACAACACCATCATTACTCTCGGCAAAGATAACCCGTACCGCTACGACTCGACCAACCGCTACAACAAGAACCATCTGGTGCCGTTCGGCGAGTTTGTACCGCTGGAGTCGATTCTGCGTCCGCTGGCGCCGTTCTTTGACCTGCCGATGTCCTCCTTCAGCCGCGGCCCCTACGTGCAGCCGCAGCTGATGGCGCATAACCTGAAGCTGACCGCGGCCATCTGCTACGAGATAATCCTCGGTGAACAGGTGCGGGATAACTTCCGGCCGGACACCGACTTCCTGCTGACCATCTCCAACGACGCCTGGTTCGGCAAGTCCATCGGCCCGTGGCAACACTTCCAGATGGCGCGAATGCGCGCCCTGGAGCTGGCCCGCCCGCTGCTGCGCAGCACCAACAACGGCATTACTGCGGTGATCGGCCCGCGCGGCGAGATCCAGAAGATGATCCCGCAGTTTACCCGCGAGGTGTTGACCACCACCGTGACCCCCGCCAGCGGCTTAACCCCTTACGCCCGCACCGGCAACTGGCCGCTATGGGCGCTGACGGCGCTGTTTGGTTTCGCCGCGCTGCTGATGAGCCTGCGCCAGCGTCGCCGATAAGTTTCTCCGCCGGCGACGCCCGTCGCCGGCTTTTTCTTCCCATCATCTGCCACTCTGGCACAGTCATTGCTTTATTTAACCTGGTAGCGGCATCGTCCGACCCAGTGCAACCAGGTTGCACCAGAAACGATCGGTGGTCGCGCTATTTTGGTGCAATGGAAGATATTTGCCTCCGATTGGTGCGGAGCGCTTCGCAAAAATAAACAATAAAGCAGCAAAATCTTTACATTAAGCCAAACTAAATGCTAACAAACACATACAAATGCGGCACGTGGACGCGTGCCCCCAATAACAACACACACAATCACAATGGGTATCAATAGCGTCGCTGACGCTGCGGATAAGGAGTTGGATATGCAATTACGTAAACTGGCCACGGCAATGCTGGTAATGGGAATGACCGCTGGTCTGGCGCAGGCGGAAGATGCTGCCCCGGCGGCTGGCCAGAACACCCTGGATAAGATCGCCAAAAACGGGGTTATCGTTGTCGGCCATCGTGAATCTTCGGTCCCGTTCTCTTACTACGATAACCAGCAGAAGGTTGTGGGCTACTCTCAGGATTATTCCAACGCCATCGTCGATGCCATCAAGAAAAAACTGAACAAACCCGATCTGCAGGTCAAACTGATCCCGGTCACCTCGCAGAACCGTATCCCGTTGCTGCAGAATGGCACCTTTGATTTCGAGTGTGGCTCAACCACCAACAACCTTGAGCGCCAGAAACAGGCGGCCTTCTCCGATACCATCTTCGTGGTCGGTACCCGTCTGCTGGTGAAGAAAGGCGGTCCGATCAAAGATTTCCCGGACCTGAAGGATAAAGCGGTCGTCGTCACCTCCGGAACCACCTCAGAGATCCTGCTGCATAAGCTGAACGATGAGAAAAAAATGAATATGCGCATTATCAGCGCCAAAGATCATGGCGACTCTTTCCGCACCCTGGAGAGCGGACGCGCCGTGGCCTTTATGATGGATGATGCCCTGCTGGCTGGCGAACGCGCCAAGGCGAAGAAACCGGATAATTGGGAAATCGTCGGCACCCCGCAGTCGAAGGAAGCCTATGGCTGCATGCTGCGGAAGGACGATCCGACGTTCAAGGCGCTGGTTGATGAAACCGTCGCCCAGGCTCAGACCTCTGGCGAAGCGGAGAAGTGGTTTGACAAATGGTTCAAAAACCCGATTCCGCCAAAAAATCTTAACCTCAACTTCGAGCTGTCGGACGACATGAAAGCGCTGTTCAAATCACCTAACGACAAAGCACTGAACTAATTATAACAACCAGGGGCGGGATATCCTGCCCTCCCGATGATTGTCACAGCACGGACAGACTATACGGCGGCTGGTCGTTCCCCAGCCGCCGCGAATACCGAAACAAGCTGGACAACCGTCTTCGAGGGTAGCACTGGCTACCCTTTTTTTTCCAGGAGTCATGTATGTCAATAGACTGGAACTGGGGGATATTCCTGCAACAGGCCCCCTTCGGCAACACTACCTACCTGGGCTGGCTGTGGAGCGGTTTTCAAATCACCGTCGCCCTCTCCATCTCGGCCTGGATCATCGCTTTTCTCGTCGGCTCACTGTTCGGCATTTTACGCACGGTACCCAATCGCTTCCTCTCGGGCATTGGCACCTGCTATGTCGAACTGTTTCGCAACGTGCCGCTGATCGTGCAGTTCTTTACCTGGTACCTGGTGGTGCCGGAGTTCCTGCCGGAAAATATCGGCATGTGGTTTAAATCGGAGCTGGACCCAAACATTCAATTCTTTGTCTCCTCCATGCTGTGCCTGGGGCTGTTTACCGCCGCTCGCGTCTGCGAGCAGGTACGCGCCGCCATCCAGTCGCTGCCGCGCGGGCAGAAGAACGCCGGCCTGGCGATGGGCCTGACCCTGCCGCAAACCTACCGCTACGTGCTGCTGCCGAACGCCTACCGCGTTATCGTGCCGCCGATGACCTCGGAGATGATGAACCTGGTGAAAAACTCGGCCATCGCCTCCACCATCGGTCTGGCCGATATGGCCGCGCAGGCGGGCAAACTGCTGGACTACTCCGCTCATGCCTGGGAGTCTTTTACCGCCATCACCCTGGCCTATGTTTTCATCAACGCGGTGATTATGCTGATTATGTATGTGGTCGAGCGTAAGGTTCGCCTGCCTGGCAATATGGGAGGCAAATAATGTACGATTTTGACTGGAGTTCGATCGTTCCCTCCATGCCCTATCTGCTGGCAGGGCTGGTGATCACCCTTAAGATTACGGTGATCGCCATCGTGGTCGGCATCGTCTGGGGCACCCTGCTGGCGGTTATGCGCCTGTCCAGCTTTATGCCGCTGGCCTGGTTTGCTAAATCCTACGTCAACGTATTCCGCTCAATCCCACTGGTGATGGTCCTGCTGTGGTTCTACCTGATTGTCCCGGGCTTCCTGCAGAACGTGCTGGGACTGTCGCCGAAAACGGATATTCGCCTGATCTCGGCGATGGTGGCGTTTTCGATGTTCGAAGCCGCCTACTATTCAGAGATTATCCGCGCCGGCATTCAGAGCATCTCCCGCGGCCAGTCCAGCGCCGCGCTGGCGTTGGGGATGACCCACTGGCAGTCAATGCGGCTGGTGATCCTGCCGCAGGCCTTCCGCGCCATGGTGCCGCTGCTGCTAACCCAGGGGATCGTCCTGTTCCAGGATACCTCGCTGGTGTATGTATTGAGTCTCGCCGACTTCTTCCGTACCGCCTCCACCATTGGCGAGCGTGACGGAACCCAGGTCGAAATGATCCTGTTCGCGGGCGGCGTCTATTTTGTGATTAGCCTCAGCGCCTCGCTGTTGGTCAGCTGGTTGAAGAAAAGGACTGTGTAATGATTACCCTGAAAAACGTTTCAAAATGGTATGGTCACTTTCAGGTGCTGACCGATTGCTCCACGGAAGTGAAAAAAGGCGAAGTCGTGGTGGTCTGCGGGCCGTCAGGCTCCGGTAAATCCACGCTGATTAAGACTGTGAACGGCCTTGAGCCGGTACAGCAGGGGCAGATTATTGTCGATGGCACCGTGGTTAACGATAAAAAGACCAACCTGGCTAAACTGCGCTCGCACGTCGGCATGGTGTTTCAGCATTTTGAACTGTTCCCGCATCTGTCGATTATCGACAACCTGACGCTGGCGCAGGTCAAAGTGCTTAACCGCGATAAAGCCTCAGCGCGCAAGAAAGGCCTCAAGTTGCTGGAGCGCGTTGGCCTGGCGGCGCATGCGGAAAAATACCCGGCGCAACTCTCCGGCGGCCAGCAGCAGCGCGTGGCCATTGCCCGTGCCCTGTGTATGGACCCAATCGCCATGCTGTTTGATGAGCCCACCTCAGCGCTTGACCCGGAGATGATTAACGAGGTGCTGGACGTTATGGTCGAACTGGCCAACGAGGGGATGACCATGATGGTCGTGACCCATGAGATGGGCTTTGCCCGCAAGGTGGCGAGCCGGGTGATCTTTATGGATGAAGGGAAGATTGTCGAGGATGCCGATAAAGAGGCCTTCTTTGCCAATCCGCAATCCGAGCGTGCCAAAGATTTCCTCGCCAAAATACTTCATTGATGGTTTTTCTCTGCGCATACCGCCCGGTATGCGCAGTTAATCTTTTCCGCCATATTATTCGCCAATGTTATTTATGCGGCAGATTATCGCTACTATCATTTACGTACCCAATAAACCTCGGCGATAAAAGCTGAGCTTATTTATTAAATCGATCAATTCATAAAGAATTCAATAATGAATTCGTGGACCGGCATTGCCGCCGCCGCTAGCATATAACGCCTCGTAACAGGTTCGTCGCACGATTATTTTATTAATTGAATATAATATTCTTGCCTGACCTCGCCTGCGCCTAAATGCCGAAATAAAGGCCATCAATATTCTCTGCCGCTCGCAGAATAATGGATGCGCCACCAAACCAATGAAACAAATGGATATTGCTTCATGTTAATTCGATCTCGCACGCTCACCGGGCTGCTGTTTATCACGCTGGCGGGCACCTCAGCCGCCGGGGCCGCGCCATTGGCCTCTTCTACTCACCAGACGGAGCAGGATAAAGCCCGCCAGGAGGCGCTGGCGCCGCAGCAACAGGATTTTCAGTCTTCACAACAGCGCGTGGCGCCGCAGGGTATCCCTTTTCCTGAGGAAACGCATTGCAAATTGATCAACCGGGTCGATATCGACTCCGATAACCAGGCGCTCACCCGGAAATTACTGGCGAAAACCGCGCGGCAGGCGCAGGGACGCTGCCTGGGCAGCGAAGGCATTCGCCTGCTGGCCTATACCTTGCAAAATGAGCTGATCGCGCAAGGCTACATCACCTCGCTGATTGATGTGCCCTCCCAGTCGCTGGAGCACGGCATACTCAGGTTCACGCTGCACTATGGCAAAGTGGGCGCTATCGACTATGCCGACGGCTCGGACACCACCCGCCTGTGGAATTCCCTACCCACCTCTTCCGGTACTATCCTGCGCTTAAGCGACCTTGAGCAAGGGATGGCCAACCTGCAGCGTCTGCCCGGCGCCACCGCGCACATGAAACTGCTGCCGGGCCAACACGAGGGAGAAAGCGATATCCAGATCGCCCGCAGCCTGGCGAAAAAATGGCAGCTTGGCGCCTGGCTTGACGACGCCGGCAGCAAAGCCAGCGGACGCTACCAGGCCGGCGGGGCCCTCTATCTCTATGACCTGACCACCCTCAACGATATCCTGTACCTTTCCGGCGGGGGCGATATTGAATTCAATCAGCATAACGACGGCAACCACAACGGCAGCCTGTATTACTCCATTCCCTTTGGCTACTGGACACTAAGCGCCTACGGGGCATACAGCCAGTATCGTCAGCAGTTTAACGGCAACTGGTCGACGATGGATTATAAGAGTAAAAATCGCTACTACAGCGCCACGCTGAGTCGTCTGCTCTCCCACACCCGGCAGCAAAAAACCACCGCTGACCTGCGGATCGCCAAGAGCACCTCGCATTATTACTTCGGCGGCAGTGAGCTACTGGTGATGCGCAAGCAGAACCCCTCATGGGAATTCACCCTCAACCACCAGCACTACTTTAACAAAAAGATTGTTGATGCCAGCATCGGCATCCAGCGCAGCCTGCCGTGGCTCAGCTCGACAGCAACGCCGGAAGAGCAGGCCGGGCTGTATAGCCCGCTGTCGCGGATTGTGCATGGTAATCTGCAGGCAATGATGAAATTTGACGCCACCGGCGACAAATTTACCTGGGCTCCCCGCCTCAGCGCCCAGTTCAGCCCGGACAAACTCGCTTCCGATAATAAATTCAATATTGGTAGTCGCTGGAGCGTGCGCGGTTTTGACGGTGAAAACAGCCTGTCCGGCAATCAGGGATGGTACTGGCGCAACGATTTTATCTGGGATCTGGCCACCCACGAGCGGCAATTCTATTTGGGCGCGGATATAGGCCGCCTTATCGGCGCCGATCTATATCAAAAAGGCAAAGTGCTCTCCGGCGCCGTCAGCGGGCTGCGCGGTCAGCTATGGTCAACGCAGTACGATCTGTTTATTAGTACCCCGCTGAGTAAACCGGATAAGTTTCATAGCGACGCCCTGAATATGGGCTTTTCATTACAGTGGAGGTATTAATTCGCACATTATTGACTCGTCATATTTACATTATTTATTAATCATTATTTAAAGGAATAAAGAAAATGTTTAAGTTTAAGGCTTCTTATGTCGCACTGGCGGCAGTATTAACCTCGTCGGTAGTTTATGCCGACCCCACAAGCTATACGCACTCTTCCGGCGCCACGGTTATCGATATTGAAAAGCCGAACGCCGCCGGTGTCTCCCATAACCTGTACCGCGACTTCAACGTCGGCACCAATGGCACCATCCTTAATAACAGCGGCGATGATGTCAGCCACAGCACATTTGGCAATATCGCCCGCAACAATAATCTGACCGCCGGCAGCGCTTCGGTGATTTTGAACGAGGTGACCTCCAAAAACGCCAGTAGCCTGAAGGGCTTTATCGAAGTCAACGGTCAGAAAGCGGATGTGGTAATCGCCAACCCGAACGGCATCACCTGTTCCGGCTGTAGCTTTGTTAATACCAACAAGGCTATCCTGACCACCGGCAAGGTTAATATGACCGACGATGGCGCCATCGGCAGCTATACCGTAACGGGCGGCACCCTCACCATCGGCGAAAATGGCATGAACGCCGCCAACGGCTACGCGGTTCTGCTCGCCGACGCGATTAAGATTAACGGTAAAGTGCAGGCCAACAACGCCCTGGTCAGCGCGGGCAACTTCACCATGGATAACAGCTCTGGCTCGGTGACCTCCGCCGGTAAAAAGGCCACCCTGATCCAGATGACGGTTAACCCGCAGTACAGCATCGACGTCAGCAGCCTTGGCGGCATTGAGGCCAACAGCATCAGCATGGTCGGCAATAACATCGGCTTTGGCGTACGTAATAAGGGTTCTATTATCTCCAACGGCACGCTGATGCTCACCAGCAACGGTAATTTACTGAACAAAGGGTCAATAACGGGCAAAGGTTTGCTGAGCCAGGTTTCCACCGTCACGGGCATCACCAATGACGGTAGCATCGCCGGCGCCTATTATTTAATGCTCTCCAGTGGCGATTATATCGTTAACACCGGTTCTCTCTCCGGCGGCCAGCTGATTGCCACCGCTAACGGCAACATCACCAACGGCGACTCAGGCACGATGACCGGCACCAGTGGATTAAGCCTGACCAGCGGCGGGAAAATCCGCAACGAAGAAAAAGCCTCCCTGCTGTCAAATAACCAGATTGCCGCCACGGCAATCGGTGATTTCCTCAATGAAGGCAAAATCAGCGCCAAACACACCAGCCTGACGTTTGTCGGCGACAGCTTTAAAAACACCGGCAATATTAACTCTACTGGCCAAACCACCATTCAGTCGCTTACACAGGACGGCAGCGCCAATACGGGCGAGATCTATAACCTCGGCAATATCACCGGCGAAAATATCAATCTGCAGACCAATGGAACGCTGGCGCAAAGCAGCAGTGGTCGTATTGAGGCAACCAACGCCATTACCGCCCACAGCTACTGGCTGAACCAAAATGGTTATATGAATGCCGCCGATATCACCACCGATCACGGCGTAGTGAATAATTATGGCAATATTACTGCCAAAAATATTTCAATCACGACCTACTCAGATATCACCAACGAAGGGCAGATCAGCAGCACCGGCGACCTGACCTTAAATACCAAAAATAAAGGCGCGATCTACAATTATTCAACCCTCAGCGCGGGCGGCAACATGACGTTAACCGCCACCAAAGTGGTCAATGGTGGTAAAAGTTGCGGCATACTGGGCCTGGCGAAATGCGGCGTCGGGACGTTAACTGCTGACAAGCTGGTACTGAACTCATCGCAGAAATATGTTAGCGACATGGGTGGAAAACAGTATTTCAAGAGCACCGAAGTCAACACGGTGAAATAAGACAAACCACGATGCGCGAAGCCTCGCGCATCGTTTTTCGCACGCTTAGGGCTCGAAGGGCCGACGCTGGAACTGATCGTGGCCACATTTTGGACAGCGCGGCAGCACGTCCGGGGTGTATACCGCCAGGTGATAGTGGCACTTCTCGCAGACCAGGTTGCCCAGACCGACCACTTCGCCGCTGTGGTACACGCCGTGGTGATTCAGATCCTGAAAGACTTCCCGCCACTCGAGCTGGGTTTTGTCGGTGATATCAGCCAGCTCCTGCCACAGGCTCTCTTTGATCACCCGCATAAACACGCTGTCGCTCTCGTCTTCGTGACTCTCTTCGTAGCTGCGGGCAAACTCCTCTAGGTCGCGCTTGACCGCCGCAATCACCGACTCGATCTCGCTCTGCGTCAGATCGCCGGCGCGGACGATTTTTTCCCGCGCCTGCGTCACCAGCGCGTCGATATCGCGCTCTCCATGGCGGAGCCGTTCGCTGAGCGAGGAGACCAGTTCACGGTAATATTGAGCAACCTTGTTCATCATTTCGCCTCCGGTGGGGTTAACGTCTTCTGATAATAGACCTTATTCCTCTCCCGCTGTGTCTGACAAGCCACAGAGTCGCGAAATAATCTGCGCAGCTTTTGCCGATGTTGATGTGCGAAAAGCTGTTTTGACGTGGGCGTTTGGGCTATGCTATGCCGATCTGAAATAACACATCCATTGGCTACACTTTGTAGCTGTATTGAAAACAGGACCACTGGCTGCCATGCAAGAGCAATACCGCCCGGAAGAGATAGAATCGAAAGTCCAGCTTCACTGG
Organism: Klebsiella sp. K47; assembly: GCF_051858335.1. Taxonomy (NCBI): domain Bacteria; kingdom Pseudomonadati; phylum Pseudomonadota; class Gammaproteobacteria; order Enterobacterales; family Enterobacteriaceae; genus Klebsiella; species Klebsiella sp. K47. The sequence continues at coordinate 10,439 of NZ_JBPYUI010000026.1, read as the reverse complement.
GACGAAAATCGTACATTTGAAGTAACTGAAGACGAGAGCAAAGAGAAGTATTACTGCCTGTCGATGCTTCCTTATCCTTCTGGTCGACTACACATGGGTCACGTGCGTAACTACACCATCGGCGACGTGATTGCCCGCTACCAGCGCATGCTGGGCAAAAACGTCCTGCAGCCGATCGGCTGGGATGCGTTCGGTCTGCCGGCAGAAGGGGCGGCGGTGAAAAACAACACCGCGCCAGCGCCGTGGACCTACGACAACATCGCCTACATGAAAAACCAGCTAAAAATGCTGGGCTTCGGCTATGACTGGAGCCGCGAGCTGGCGACCTGCACCCCGGAATACTACCGCTGGGAGCAGAAGTTCTTCACCGAGCTGTACAAAAAAGGCCTGGTGTACAAAAAAACCTCCGCAGTGAACTGGTGCCCGAATGACCAGACCGTGCTGGCCAACGAACAGGTTATCGACGGCTGCTGCTGGCGCTGCGATACCAAGGTCGAGCGTAAAGAGATCCCGCAGTGGTTTATTAAAATCACCGCCTACGCCGATGAACTGCTGAACGATCTGGATAAGCTGGACCACTGGCCGGACACCGTGAAGACCATGCAGCGCAACTGGATCGGCCGTTCGGAAGGGGTAGAAATCTCCTTTGACGTCAACGACTACGCTGACAAACTGACTGTCTACACCACCCGTCCGGACACCTTTATGGGTTGTACCTACCTGGCCGTCGCGGCGGGTCACCCGCTGGCGCAGCAGGCTGCGGCGAACAATCCGGCGCTGGCCACCTTTATCGACGAGTGCCGCAATACCAAAGTGGCCGAAGCCGACATGGCGACGATGGAGAAAAAAGGCGTCGATACCGGCTTTAAAGCCATTCATCCGCTGACCGGTGAAGAAATTCCGGTCTGGGCGGCAAACTTTGTGCTGATGGAATACGGCACCGGCGCGGTAATGGCCGTTCCGGGTCACGACCAGCGCGACTACGAGTTCGCCAGCAAGTACGGTCTGAACATTAAGCCGGTTATCCTCGCTGCCGACGGCTCCGAGCCGGATCTCTCCGAGCAGGCGCTGACCGAGAAAGGCGTCCTGTTTAACTCCGGCGAGTTCAGCGGTCTTGATTATGAAGCGGGCTTCAACGCCATTGCCGACAAACTGGCTGCCATGGGCGTGGGCGAGCGTAAAGTTAACTACCGTCTGCGCGACTGGGGCGTATCCCGTCAGCGCTACTGGGGCGCGCCGATCCCGATGGTGACCCTGGAAGATGGCACCGTGCTGCCGACCCCGGAAGATCAGCTGCCGGTGATCCTGCCGGAAGACGTGGTCATGGACGGCATCACCAGCCCGATCAAAGCCGATCCTGAATGGGCCAAGACCACCGTCAACGGCCAGCCGGCGCTGCGCGAAACCGACACCTTTGATACCTTTATGGAATCCTCCTGGTACTATGCGCGCTACACCTGCCCGCAGTATCAGGAAGGAATGCTGGATTCGAAAGCGGCCAACTACTGGCTGCCGGTAGATATCTACATCGGCGGTATCGAACACGCCATCATGCACCTGCTCTACTTCCGCTTCTTCCATAAGCTGATGCGCGACGCGGGCATGGTGAACTCCGATGAGCCGGCGAAACAGCTGCTGTGCCAGGGCATGGTGCTGGCTGACGCGTTCTACTATGTGGGCGAAAACGGCGAACGTAACTGGGTTTCCCCGGTTGACGCCATCGTTGAGCGCGACGAAAAAGGCCGCATCGTGAAGGCCAAAGACGCGGCGGGCCACGAGCTGGTGTACACCGGCATGAGTAAGATGTCCAAGTCGAAAAACAACGGCATCGACCCGCAGGTGATGGTTGAGCGCTACGGCGCGGATACCGTGCGTCTGTTCATGATGTTTGCGTCCCCGGCGGATATGACCCTCGAGTGGCAGGAATCTGGCGTTGAAGGGGCGAACCGCTTCCTGAAACGCGTCTGGAAACTGGTCTACGAGCACACCACTAAAGGAGAGGTTGCGGCACTGAACGTGGCGGCTCTGAGCGAAGATCAGAAAGCGCTGCGTCGCGATATCCACAAAACCATCGCCAAAGTGACCGATGACATCGGCCGTCGTCAGACCTTCAACACCGCCATCGCGGCAATCATGGAGCTGATGAACAAGCTGGCGAAAGCGCCGCAGGAAGATGAGCAGGATCGTGCGCTGATGCAGGAAGCTCTGCTGGCGGTGGTGCGTATGCTCAACCCGTTCACTCCGCACGCCAGCTTCACCCTGTGGCGTGAGCTGAACGGCGAAGGCGATATCGACAACGCGCCGTGGCCGGTAGCGGATGAGAGCGCGATGGTGGAAGACAGCACCCTCGTCGTCGTCCAGGTCAATGGCAAAGTTCGTGGTAAAATTACCGTTGCGGTAGATGCAACTGAAGAGCAGGTTCGCGAGCGCGCCGGCCAGGAACATCTGGTGGCGAAATATCTCGACGGTAAAACCGTGCGTAAAGTGATTTACGTTCCGGGTAAACTGCTCAATCTGGTCGTTGGCTAAGCGCGGGAGGAAGCGTGCGATATCTGGTAACAATGTTGTTATCTCTGGCGGTGCTCGTCACCGCCGGCTGTGGCTGGCATTTGCGTAGCACTACCAAGGTGCCCGCCACCATGAAAACCATGATTTTCCAGTCGAGCGATCCGAACGGCCCGTTAAGCCGCGCGGTACGTAATCAGCTGCGTCTTAACGGCGTGGAACTGATCGACGCCAGCACGCTGCGTAAAGATGTCCCTTCTCTGCGCCTCGATGGCTCGTCGATTCAGAAAGATACCGCATCGGTGTTCCAGGATGGTCGTACGGCGGAGTATCAGATGGTCATGACCGTTCATGCCAGCGTCCTGATCCCGGGTCACGATATCTATCCGATTACCACCAAGGTCTATCGGTCGTTCTTTGATAACCCGCAGGCGGCATTAGCGAAAGACGCCGAGCAGGATATGATTATCCAGGAAATGTACGACAAAGCGGCGGAACAGCTGATTCGTAAGCTGCCAAGCGTTCAGGTAGCGGATGTTGAAGCAACCCAGCAGGAAGAGAAACCGGTCGCCAGCAGCGCGGCGCCGGCTTCCTCGGGTAACCGCGTCTCCACCACGCTGGGTCAATGATGATTCGGTTGTACCCGGAACAGCTCCGCGCGCAGCTCACTGAAGGGCTGCGCGCGGCCTATCTGCTGCTTGGCAACGATCCCCTGCTGTTGCAGGAAAGCCAGGACGCCATTCGCGAAGCTGCTGCCGCGCAGGGCTTTACCGAGCACCATACTTTTTCAATCGACAACAGCACCGACTGGCAGGCGATTTTCGCCTTAAGCCAGGCGATGAGCCTGTTTGCCAGCCGGCAAACCCTGCTGTTGATCCTACCGGAAAACGGCCCCAACGCGGCGATCAATGAACAGCTCGCCACGCTGGTTGGCCTGCTGCACGACGACCTGCTGCTGATAGTTCGCGGAAATAAGCTGACCAAAGCCCAGGAGAATGCCGCATGGCTCACCGCCCTGGCTCAGCGCGCAGTCCAGGTCAGTTGCCAGACGCCGGAATACGCGCAGCTGCCGCGCTGGCTGGCCGCCCGGGCCAAACAGCATCAGCTGCAGCTCGATGACGCGGCCAGTCAGCTGCTGTGCTACTGTTACGAAGGCAATCTGCTGGCGCTGGCGCAGGCGCTGGAGCGTCTGGCGCTGCTCTGGCCGGACGGTAAGCTAACCCTGCCCCGCGTTGAGCAAGCGGTAAACGATGCCGCGCACTTTACGCCTTACCATTGGGTCGATGCCCTACTGGCAGGCAAAAGTAAGCGCGTGCTGCACGTCCTGCAGCAGTTACGCCTTGAAGGCTGCGAGCCGGCGATCCTGCTGCGTACTCTGCAGCGGGAGCTGCTGCTGCTGGTTACCCTCAAGCGCCAGGCGACGCACACGCCGCTGCGCTCGCTGTTTGATAAACACCGGGTCTGGCAAAACCGCCGTCAGCTGCTCAGCGACGCCCTCACGCGCCTGAGCGGGGAACAGCTGCGCCAGGCGGTGACCCTTCTGACCCGCGCGGAGCTCACCTTTAAACAGGATTACGGGCACGACGTCTGGCCCGAACTGGAAAGTCTTTCGTTGTTGCTCTGCCACAAAGCCCTGGCGGACGTTTTTATTGATGGTTGATATGACTCAGTTACAGGCAATCTATGGCGGCACCTTCGATCCGGTGCATTACGGTCACCTCAAGCCGGTTGAGATCCTGGCGAATCAGATTGGCCTGAGCAAGGTCATCATCATGCCTAACAACGTTCCGCCGCACCGGCCGCAGCCGGAAGCCACCAGCGCCCAGCGCGTGCACATGCTGAAGCTGGCGATTGCCGATAAACCGCTGTTCACGCTCGATGAACGCGAACTACGGCGCGATACCCCCTCCTGGACGGCGCAAACGCTGCAGGAGTGGCGCCAGGAGCAAGGGCCGCGCAAACCGCTGGCGTTTATCATTGGCCAGGATTCGCTACTGACCTTTCCCACCTGGCACAACTATGAAACCATTCTCGACAATGTCCACCTGATTGTTTGCCGCCGCCCGGGTTACCCGCTGACCATGGCGCAGGAAGCGGATCAGCGCTGGCTGGATCGCCATTTAACCCACGACGTGGAGTCTCTGCATAACCGCCCTTCCGGCGTGATCTACCTGGCTGAGACGCCGTGGTTCGATATTTCCGCGACGATCATCCGCCAGCGCCTTGAGCGCGGCGAGTCCTGCGACGAGATGCTGCCTGCCGCCGTGCTGGATTACATCCGCGAGCAGGGACTCTATTGCTGACCCCAGGCTGGGCCTGGCGCGAAAAAAGCGCTATCGTAACGCCATCTTTTCATCGCCTGTCAGAGCCTGTTCATGAAATTGTGGTTAGTTCGCCATGGCGAAACCGAAGCCAACGTTGCCGGGTTATACAGCGGCCATGCCCCAACGCCCCTGACGCCGCGCGGCGTCGCTCAGGCGCGCGCGCTCGGCGAACGGCTGCGCCTGGCGCCTTTCGATATAGTATTCTGTAGCGAGCTGGCGCGGACCGGGACAACGGCCGATCTGCTGCTTGGCGACCGCGCTATTCCGCGTGAGCGCCATCCCGCGCTCAATGAGATGTTTTTCGGCGACTGGGAGATGCGTCATCATCGCGACCTCCAGCGAGAAGATGCGGAAAACTATGCCGCCTGGTGTGCCGACTGGCAGCATGCGGCCCCCACCAACGGCGAAAGCTTTCAGAATTTTGCCCGCCGCGTCAGCGAGTTTATCCCAACGCTGACCGACTGCCGCCATCTTGACCATCTGCTGATCGTCGGCCATCAGGGCGTCCTGAGCCTGCTGACCGCCCTGCTGTTGCAGATGCCTGCGGCGGCGATGTGGCACTTTCCCATTGCCCATGGCGCCTGGAGCCTCATCGAAATCCGCGACGATTTCACCACCCTGCGGGTATTAAATAGCCAGGCCGTCTGGCAGCCGCAAGAAGAATTCCCGCCAGACCATTGACAGGCCAGAGCAGGCTGTTATTCTCCGCTGCCAGGCAGCATCCGCCAAAGCCGGTTTGCAGAAATTGTTTTACAAAAATGGCGATGCAATCCGCGGCGAGGGATGGGATGATAGCCCGCCACGAACGCCTGCCGACAGACATTTCACCCGACTTTTTCATCAGTTCAGGTATACTGTCAGGCTCTTTATGATTATCAATCTTCACGCACCCAGGGGGAACACTTGCAGGGTAAAGCACTCCAGGATTTTGTTATCGACAAAATTGATGACCTGAAAGGTCAGGACATCGTTGCCATTGATGTACATGGCAAATCCAGCATCACCGATTGCATGATTATCTGCACCGGCACCTCCACGCGTCATGTGATGTCTATCGCCGACCACGTGGTTCAGGAGTCCCGCGCCGCCGGCATGCTGCCGCTGGGCGTTGAAGGGGAAGCCGCCGCCGACTGGATCGTCGTCGACCTCGGCGACGTGATGGTCCACGTCATGCAGGAAGAGAGCCGTCGTCTGTACGAGCTGGAAAAACTCTGGAGTTAATGCGTGAAGTTGCAGCTGGTGGCCGTTGGCACCAAAATGCCGGACTGGGTACAGACCGGCTTTAGCGAGTATCTGCGCCGTTTTCCCAAAGATATGCCGTTCGAGCTGGTGGAGATCCCTGCCGGTAAGCGCGGTAAGAACGCTGATATCAAACGCATCCTCGAAAAAGAGGGCGAGATGATGTTAGCCGCTGCCGGTAAGAACCGCATCGTGACCCTGGATATTCCGGGTAAACCATGGGATACACCGCAGCTGGCGCGCGAACTGGAACGCTGGAAACAGGACGGGCGCGACGTCAGTTTACTGGTAGGCGGCCCGGAAGGTCTCTCTCCCGCCTGTAAAGCAGCGGCGGAACAGAGTTGGTCGCTCTCCACCCTCACCTTACCTCACCCGCTGGTGCGCGTACTGGTGGCCGAGAGTCTGTACCGGGCGTGGAGCATCACCACCAACCACCCGTACCACCGTGAGTAATGATGATCAGGGTAGACTAAGCAGCGAATGAAATTACAGAATTCTTTCCGCGACTATACGGCTGAATCCTCGCTGTTCGTGCGCCGGGCGCTGGTCGCTTTTTTGGGGATTTTGCTGCTTACCGGCGTTCTGATCGCCAACCTGTACAATGTGCAAATCGTTCGCTTCGACGACTATCAGACGCGCTCGAACGAAAACCGCATCAAGCTGGTGCCGATCCCGCCGAGCCGCGGCATTATTTACGATCGCAACGGCACCCCGCTGGCGCTTAACCGCACCATTTACCAGCTGGAGATGATGCCGGAGAAAGTCGATAACGTACAGCAGACGCTGGATGCGCTACGCGACGTCGTCGATTTAACCGACGATGACATCGCCGGTTTCAAAAAGGAGCGCGCCCGCTCCCATCGTTTTACCTCGATTCCGGTAAAGGTCAACCTCAGCGAAGTGCAGGTGGCCCGCTTTGCCGTCAACCAGTACCGCTTTCCCGGCGTGGAAGTCAAAGGCTACAAGCGTCGTTATTACCCCTATAATTCGGCGCTGACTCACGTCATTGGCTATGTCTCAAAAATTAACGATAAAGACGTCGACCGCCTGGATAAAGAGGGCAAGCTGGCCAACTACGCCTCGACGCACGACATTGGGAAGCTGGGTATAGAGCGTTATTACGAGGACGTTCTGCACGGTCAGACCGGCTACGAAGAGGTTGAAGTGAACAACCGCGGCCGCGTCATTCGTCAGCTGAAAGAGGTGCCTCCGCAGGCCGGACGCGACATCTACCTCACCCTCGACCTCAAGCTGCAGCAGTATATTGAAACGCTGCTGGCCGGCAGCCGCGCCGCCGTGGTGGTGACCGACCCGCGTACCGGCGCTATTCTGGCGCTGGTTTCAACCCCGAGCTATGACCCGAACCTGTTCGTCGACGGCATCTCCAGCAAAGATTACTCCGCGCTGCTCAACGACCCGAACACACCGCTGGTCAACCGAGCAACGCAGGGGGTCTATCCGCCGGCGTCGACGGTCAAACCGTACGTCGCCGTCTCGGCGCTGAGCGCCGGGGTGATCACCCGCAACACCAGCCTCTTCGACCCCGGCTGGTGGCAGTTGCCTGGCTCAGAGAAACGCTATCGTGACTGGAAAAAGTGGGGCCACGGCCATCTGAACGTCACCAAAGCGCTCGAGGAGTCTGCAGATACCTATTTCTACCAGGTCGCCTATGACATGGGCATCGACCGTCTCTCAGAGTGGATGAGCAAGTTTGGCTACGGCCACTACACCGGTATCGACCTCTCCGAGGAGCGCTCTGGCAACATGCCGACCCGCGAATGGAAGCTCAAGCGCTTTAAGAAACCCTGGTACCAGGGGGACACCATTCCGGTGGGCATCGGCCAGGGTTACTGGACCGCCACGCCGATCCAGATGAACAAAGCGCTGATGATCCTGATTAACGACGGCGTGGTGAAGGTGCCTCATCTGCTGCAGAGCACCGTGGAAGACGGCAAGCCCGTACCCTGGGTCCAGCCCCATGAGCCGCCGGTAGGCGATATCCATTCCGGCTATTGGGAAATCGCCAAAGACGGCATGTACGGCGTGGCCAACCGCGGCAACGGCACCGCGCACAAATACTTCGCCAGCGCGCCGTATAAAATCGCGGCCAAGTCAGGTACCGCTCAGGTGTTCGGCCTGAAGGCCAACGAAACCTATAACGCGCACCGGATCTCCGAGCGCTTGCGCGACCATAAACTGATGACAGCGTTTGCGCCTTATAACAACCCGCAGGTTGCCGTGGCGATGATTCTGGAAAACGGCGGCGCCGGCCCGGCGGTCGGTACCATTATGCGCCAGATCCTCGATCACATCATGCTGGGCGATAACAACACTACGCTGCCAAGCGAAAACCCGGCGGTAACCGCAGGGGAGGATCAATAATGACGGATAATCCGAACAAAAAATCGCTATGGGATAAAATCCATCTTGACCCCACCATGCTGCTTATCCTGCTGGCGCTGCTGACCTACAGCGCGCTGGTTATCTGGAGCGCCAGCGGTCAGGACGTCGGCATGATGGAGCGTAAAATCGGCCAGATCGCCATGGGCGTGGTGATCATGATCGTCATGGCGCAGATCCCGCCGCGGGTCTATGAAGGCTGGGCGCCCTACCTCTATATTTTCTGTATCATCCTGCTGGTAGCCGTTGACGCCTTCGGCGCCATCTCCAAAGGGGCGCAGCGCTGGCTGGATCTCGGTATTGTGCGCTTTCAGCCGTCGGAGATCGCCAAAATAGCCGTGCCGCTGATGGTGGCGCGGTTTATTAACCGCGATGTCTGTCCACCGTCGCTGAAGAACACCGGCATTGCCCTGGTGCTAATCTTCCTGCCAACGCTGCTGGTGGCGGCGCAGCCTGACCTCGGGACCTCGATCCTGATCGCCCTATCCGGGCTGTTTGTGCTGTTCCTCTCCGGCCTCAGCTGGCGCCTGATTGGTATCGCCGTGGTGCTGGTCGCCGCCTTTATTCCGATCCTGTGGTTCTTCCTGATGCACGACTATCAGCGTCAGCGCGTGATGATGCTCCTCGATCCGGAAACCGACCCGCTGGGCGCCGGCTATCACATTATTCAGTCTAAAATTGCCATTGGCTCCGGCGGTCTGCGCGGCAAAGGCTGGCTGCACGGCACCCAGTCGCAGCTGGAGTTTCTGCCGGAACGCCACACCGACTTTATCTTCGCCGTCCTCGCCGAAGAGCTGGGCCTGATTGGCGTACTGATCCTGCTAGCGCTTTATATTCTGCTGATTATGCGCGGACTGTGGATCGCCGCCCAGGCGCAAACCACCTTTGGCCGGGTCATGGCCGGTGGTTTAATGTTGATTTTATTCGTTTATGTCTTCGTAAATATTGGTATGGTGAGTGGTATTTTACCGGTGGTGGGCGTACCGTTGCCGCTGGTGAGCTACGGGGGCTCCGCCCTGATCGTACTGATGGCCGGGTTTGGTATCGTAATGTCGATCCATACCCACAGAAAAATGTTGTCGAAAAGCGTTTAAAGGGGTTAGCAATGCGTAAGCAATGGCTGGGGATCTGCATAGCAGCGGGGCTGCTGGCGGCATGTTCGAGTGATGACGTGCAACAAAAAACGGTCAGTACTCCACAGCCGGCCGTCTGTAATGGCCCGACGGTTGAGATCAGCGGCGCCGATCCGCAATATGAAACGCCGAACGCCACGGCGAATCAGGATTATGAGCGCGACGGTAAAAGCTACAAAATCGTTCAGGATCCGGCCAACTTTACTCAGGCCGGTTTCGCGGCGATCTATGACGCAGAACCCAACAGCAACCTGACCGCCAGCGGCGAAGCCTTCGATCCGACTCAGTTGACCGCAGCGCACCCGACGCTGCCGATCCCGAGCTACGCGCGGATCACTAACCTTGCCAACGGACGGATGATCGTCGTGCGGATTAACGATCGCGGTCCCTATGGCAACGATCGGGTCATCTCGCTTTCCCGCGCATCCGCTGACCGCCTGAACACCTCCAACAACACCAAAGTGCGCATCGACCCCATCATCGTCGCGCCTGACGGTTCGCTTTCCGGCCCGGGGATGGCCTGTACCACCGTCGCCAAACAGACTTACGCCCTGCCCGCCCGTCCGAATCTGGACGGTGGGGACGCCGCTGGCATGAGCCAGCCCGCGCCCACTGACGTTCGCCCGATCAGCAACAGCACGCTGACGCCGGCAGACAGCGTGGGCGCGCCGGTGAACAGCGGCGGTTTCCTCGGCGCGCCGACGCCCCTGAACAACGGCGTGCTGGAGAGTAGCGAACCAGCGGCAGCCGCCGCGACGGCTCCTGCCGCCGGCGCCACGCCGACAGCGCCAGTGACCGCGCCTGGCTCCAGTCAGGGTAAGGTGGCGCCCGCTTCGGC
>NZ_JBPYUI010000025.1:0-86347 GCF_051858335.1 Klebsiella sp. K47 | reverse complement strand
GTGGAGGCGCATTATAGGGAGTAATTCTGAGGTGACAAGGGGAAATGCAAAAAAACTTTTCGTTCGCTCGATTTTCCATCACAACGCGAGTTTTACGCGCTATTTGCGCGCCATTTGTGCGATTTCCCGAGCAAACCGGGATACCTGTTGCCAGTCGGTATAGACCACTTCTTTGCGGGTATCCGTTTCACCCCCGGTCATTTTCATAATCAGGCGGATCATAAACCGATCGTACCAGCTGTAGCGCGGGTAGCGCAGCGCGCCGGCAAATACCGCGCAGCTCTGCGGCTGCCACGGCGAGTTCAGCAGAAACTTACGCGTATAGCTGTTGGTCTGCGGCGTGCGCTTCTCGGGTTTACGCGCCACCAGGTTAACCGAAAAGAATGCCCCCGGCAGCGCCTGCAATGCTGCCAGATGCTTTTTCACAAAGCGGTCCACCGCCGGATGAAAGTGCCCGTAGCGAATCGACGCGCCAATGACCACCCGATCGTAGTGATGCCATTCGACGACATCGGTACGGTTCAGATTCAGGGTGTCCGCATCGATGCCCAGCTCTTTAAGCTCAGAGGCGAGAAACGAAGCGATTTCACGGGTCTGCCCGTCGCGGGTGGAGAAGAGAATTAAAGTTTTCACGAGCACTCCTGTTATTCGCGCCAGAAAGTGGGGGTAAAGAGCACCAGTAAGGTGAACACTTCCAGACGACCAAACAGCATATTAGCAATCAGGATCCATTTCGCGACCGGGTTCATGGTGGCAAAGTTATCCGCGACGACGCCGAGCCCAGGCCCGAGGTTGTTCAATGTCGCCACCACGGAGGCGAAAGCAGAGAAGTCATCCACCCCGGTGGCGATAATCGCCAGCATACTAATGATAAAGACCAGCGCATAGGCGGAGAAGAATCCCCATACCGCTTCCAGAATACGTTCCGGCAGCGCGCGGTTACCTAATTTAATGCTATACACCGCATTCGGGTGCACCAGCCGCTTCAGCTCACGGTTGCCCTGCTTGAACAGCAACAGGATACGGATCACTTTTAATCCACCGCCCGTGGAGCCAGCGCAGCCGCCGATAAATGCGGAGCACAGCAACAGCACCGGAAGGAACAGCGGCCAGCGTGCAATGCTATCGGTGGTGAACCCCGCGGTGGTCGCCATCGACACCACCTGGAAAAACGCCTGGTTCAGCGTCGTCAACACCGAGCCGTACACGTTATGAAGCCATAGCACCAGCGTACAGACGATGACCAGCGTCAACTGGACGCCAATGAACATCCTAAATTCGGGGTCGCGCCAGTACACCTTCAGGCTGCGTCCGCTCAACAACGAAAAATGCAGACCGTAATTACAGCCGGAGATCAGCAGGAAGATGGCAATGATGGAGTTGATCATCGGGCTGTTGAAATAGCCGACGCTGGCATCGTGAGTCGAGAAACCGCCGATGGCGATGGTGGCGAAACTGTGCCCGATCGCATCGAACGCCGGCATACCGGCAAACCAGAGCGCCAATGCGCAGGCGATCGTGAGTAACACATAGATGAGCCACAATGTCTTCGCCGTCTCGGCAATACGCGGACGCATCTTGTTATCCTTCAGCGGGCCGGGCATTTCCGCGCGGTAGAGCTGCATCCCCCCGACGCCGAGGATAGGCAGAATCGCTACCGCCAGCACAATGATCCCCATGCCGCCGAACCACTGCAGCATCTGGCGATAAAAGAGGATAGCGTGCGGAAGCGAGTCCAGCCCCACCAGAGTGGTCGCCCCGGTCGTCGTCAGGCCGGAAAATGACTCGAAGAAGGCATCCGTCACCGTCAGGTTCGGCTGTTCGGAGAAGATAAAGGGCAAGGCCCCCACGCTCCCCAGCACGGTCCAGAACAGCACCACGATCAGAAACCCTTCGCGAGATTTCAGTTCGCCTTTTTGCTTACGGTTCGGCCACCACAGCATGGAGCCGATCGCCAGAGCGACAAAGAAGGTTTGAGTGAAGGCCCGTCCCGCGCCATCGCGATATATCAGGGCCACTAATCCCGGGACGATCATCGTCCCCGAAAACAAGATGACCAGCAGTCCAACGATTCGGGTTATGGCGCGAAAATGCATCTCTGGCGCTTCCTTTGATAGGCAAAAAACAGAGGGGATTATTCGTTAATCTTCAGTAATTGCAATGAACCACGACTAAAATCAGCCAGTCTTGCTGAAAAAGCCGCCACTTCGGCCTGGGGAAGCGCCACGCGCAGCCGAACTGACGCCAGATATTCGCTTTCAACGACGTTTCCGGAGAATTGGGCGAGCAGCGCTTCGACGCCGGCCAGTTGCCCATACTCACACTGCAAAGTATATGCCGTTAACGGCGTCTTGCGCAGCGTCGTCAGCTGCGCCAGCGCCTGATGCACCCCGCCGCCATAGGCCTTAACCAGACCACCGGTGCCCAGCAGGATACCACCGTAGTAACGCACGACGACAGCGGTTATCTCGCCGACGCCGCTTCCCATCAGCTGCGCCAGCATCGGTTTACCCGCCGTTCCCGCCGGTTCGCCATCGTCTGAAAACCCCAGCTGTTGCGAATCATCAGGCGGCCCCGCGACCCACGCCACGCAGTGGTGGCGGGCATCAGGGTGATCCGCTCTGACGGACTCGACAAAAGCTTTTGCCGCTGCCACGCCGTCGGTATGCGCCAACAGCGTGATAAAACGGCTTTTTTTAATCTCCTCAACGACGGTAACCGGCGCCGCCGGGATTAACCAGCTCTCCATCAGGCCAGCTTCAGATCGCGCGTCATATTTTCGATACTGTTTTCGTGAATCACCACGTTATCTTCGATACGGATCCCACCGAACGGCTTCATGGCGTCAATTTTTTGCCAGTTAAAGTGCTTGCTGAACGGGCCTTCACGCCACGGCGCCAGTAACGACTCGATGAAGTAGATGCCGGGTTCAATGGTCAGCACCATACGCGGCTCGATAATACGGGTGCAACGCAGGTACGGATATTTCGACGGCGCCGCCAGATGCGTACCGGTATCGTCCTGCATAAAGCCCGCAACATCATGCACCTGCAGACCCAGCGGATGGCCAATCCCGTGCGGCATAAACGGCCCGGTCAGGTCATTCTCCACCATCGCCTCTTCGCTCATGTCGGTAACCAACTGGTGTTTACGCAACAGCTTCGCGATACGCTGATGGAACTGGATATGGTAATCAATGTAACTGGTACCGGCCTTCATGGTACTAATCAGCGCCTGCTGCTCATCGTTAACGTCTTTGATCAGATGGGCAAAGTCGTTATCGCCGTGCGCCGCCCAGGTGCGCGTCAGATCTGCGGCATAGCCGTTATATTCCGCACCGGCGTCGAGCAGGAAACTGCGCATCTCCGCCGGGGCACGATGGTCCAGTTTGGTGTAGTGCAGGACGGAGGCATGCTCATTCAGCGCGACAATATTGCTGTAAGGCACGTCAGTATCACGATGGCCGGTGGCGGTGAGATAGGCCTGGTTGATATCGAATTCGCTCATCCCCGACTGGAAAGCTTCGTAGGCCGCACGATGACCATTCACCGCCGACTTCTGCGCTTCACGCATGCAGGCCAGCTCGTAATCGGTTTTGTAAGCCCGGTAGTAATGCAGGTAGTCGATAACCCCTTTCGGGTTGATCTTATCCGCGGCGATACCCAGGCCCAGCGCGCGCTCAGGCACCGGGCCGATATAGCCAATATTACCGCGAGCGGCAGGCAGCTGGCTGCCGATGCCATCGGCCTTCGGTAGCGCGATCACGTCTATCTCTTCGGTCCAGAAAGAGGTCGGCAACGGCTCAACGTTATGCCAGTAATCTACCGGCAGATAGAACCACAGCTTCGGTTTATTCACACCGTCCACCAGCAGCCAGCAGTTAGGCACCTGAGTCACAGGCACCCAGGCTTTGAACTGCGGATTGACCTTGAACGGGTACGGATGGTCATCAAGGAAGACGTTAACCAGCTCGCCGGAGTGAATCAGCAGAGCATCCATTTGAAAACGGGCCAGGACGTCGCGGGTACGTTCTTGTAGGGTAACAATATGATTTTTATAGAGCGCGGCCAGGGATTCCATCTTTTATCCTTTGCTTTTATGGGATCGTGATACACCGCATCTTAGCACATCGACCTGCGTGCGGGTGATTTCCGCCGGATGTGATCCGACCAGCAATTATTTAAAGACTAATTTGCAATTCTTTAACATAAATTCCACACTCCGTTTCATCTGGTATGACCAGATCATATTGCTGGATTCAGGAGACTGACATGCTCTACAAAGGCGACACCCTGTACCTCGACTGGCTGGAAGATGGCATCGCCGAACTGGTGTTCGATGCCCCAGGTTCGGTCAACAAGCTTGATACCGCAACCGTAGCCAGCCTTGGTCATGCGCTGGACGTACTGGAAAAACAAAGCGATCTCAAAGGTCTGCTGCTGCGCTCTGAAAAAGCGGCATTTATCGTAGGCGCGGATATCACCGAATTCCTCTCGCTGTTCCTGGTCCCTGAGGAGCAGTTAAGCCAGTGGCTGCATTTTGCTAACAGCGTCTTCAATCGTCTGGAAGATCTCCCCGTCCCCACTATCTCTGCCGTCAATGGCTATGCGCTGGGCGGCGGTTGCGAATGTGTGCTGGCGACCGATTACCGCCTGGCGACGCCGGACCTGCGCATTGGGCTGCCGGAAACCAAGCTCGGCATTATGCCGGGCTTCGGCGGTTCCGTGCGTCTGCCGCGCCTGCTCGGCGCCGATAGCGCGCTGGAAATTATTGCCGCCGGGAAAGACGTCGGCGCCGATCAAGCACTGAAAATCGGCCTGGTGGATGGCGTGGTCGCTGCGGAAAAACTACGCGACGGCGCGCTGGCGATCCTACGTCAGGCCATGAATGGCGACCTGGACTGGAAAGCGAAACGTCAGCCGAAGCTGGAGCCGCTGAAGCTCAGCAAAATTGAAGCCGCCATGAGCTTCACGATTGCCAAAGGCATGGTCGCGCAAACCGCCGGGAAGCATTACCCGGCGCCGATCACCGCGGTCAAAACCATTGAAGCCGCCGCGCGTCTTGGTCGTGAAGAAGCCCTGGTGCTGGAAAATAAAAGCTTTGTCCCGCTGGCCCATACCAATGAGGCCCGCGCGCTGGTTGGTATCTTCCTGAACGACCAGTACGTCAAAGCGAAAGCGAAAAAGCTGACCAAAGATGTCGAGACGCCGAAGCATGCTGCCGTCCTGGGCGCTGGCATTATGGGCGGCGGTATCGCTTACCAGTCGGCCTGGAAGGGCGTGCCGGTGGTGATGAAAGACATCAGCGACAAATCGCTGACCCTGGGTATGACCGAAGCGGCGAAGCTGCTGAATAAACAGCTGGAACGCGGCAAAATCGACGGTCTGAAGCTGGCCGGAGTGATTAGCACCATTCAGCCAACCCTGGAATACAGC
The DNA here is from genome assembly GCF_051858335.1 of Klebsiella sp. K47. Taxonomy (NCBI): domain Bacteria; kingdom Pseudomonadati; phylum Pseudomonadota; class Gammaproteobacteria; order Enterobacterales; family Enterobacteriaceae; genus Klebsiella; species Klebsiella sp. K47. Next base: position 80,912 of record NZ_JBPYUI010000025.1, on the reverse strand, counting down.
GGTTTTGACCGCGTGGACGTCGTCGTTGAAGCGGTGGTGGAAAACCCGAAAGTGAAGAAAGCCGTACTAGCGGAAACCGAGACAAAAGTGCGCCCGGATACCGTGCTGGCGTCCAACACCTCAACGATCCCCATCAGCGAGCTGGCCAGCGTTCTGCAGCGCCCGGAAAACTTCTGCGGTATGCACTTCTTTAACCCGGTGCATCGCATGCCGCTGGTTGAAGTGATCCGCGGCGAAAAAACCTCGGATAATACCATTGCCAAAGTGGTGGCCTGGGCCAGCAAAATGGGCAAAACGCCGATTGTGGTGAATGATTGTCCCGGCTTCTTCGTCAACCGGGTACTGTTCCCCTACTTCGCCGGCTTCAGCCAGCTGCTGCGCGACGGAGCGGACTTCCGCAAAGTCGACAAAGTGATGGAGAAACAGTTTGGCTGGCCGATGGGCCCGGCTTATCTGCTGGACGTGGTCGGCATCGATACCGCGCACCATGCTCAGGCGGTCATGGCGGCGGGCTTCCCGCAGCGGATGCAGAAAGATTATCGCGACGCCATCGACGCCCTGTTTGACGCCAACCGTTTCGGCCAGAAGAACGGCCTCGGCTTCTGGCGCTATAAAGACGACAGCAAAGGTAAGCCGAAGAAAGAAGAAGATGCTGCCGTCGACAGCCTGCTGGCCGACGTCAGCCAGTCGAAGCGCGATTTCAGCGATGAAGAGATTATCGCCCGCATGATGATCCCCATGGTTAACGAAGTCGTCCGCTGCCTGGAAGAAGGCATTATCGCCAGCCCGGCGGAAGCGGATATGGCGCTGGTATACGGCCTGGGCTTCCCTCCGTTCCACGGCGGCGCATTCCGCTGGCTGGACACCATCGGCAGCGCGAAGTATCTCGATATGGCGCAGCAATACCAGCACCTTGGCCCGCTGTATGAAGTGCCAGCCGGTCTGCGTGACAAAGCGCGCCATAACGAAGCGTATTATCCCCAGGTAGAGCCAGCCCGTCCGGTTGGCGCTCTGAAAACGGCTTAAGGAGTCACAATGGAACAGGTTGTCATTGTCGATGCAATTCGCACCCCGATGGGCCGTTCGAAGGGCGGCGCATTTCGCCACGTGCGCGCGGAAGACCTCTCCGCGCACCTGATGCGTAGCCTGCTGTCGCGCAATCCGTCGCTTGAGGCAAGCGCGATAGACGATATCTACTGGGGTTGCGTGCAGCAAACCCTCGAGCAGGGTTTTAACATCGCCCGTAACGCGGCGCTGCTGGCGGAGATCCCGCATTCGGTACCAGCAAATACGGTCAACCGTCTGTGCGGTTCTTCCATGCAGGCGCTGCACGATGCGGCCCGTATGATCATGACCGGCGATGCCAGCGTCTGCCTGATTGGCGGCGTCGAGCACATGGGCCATGTGCCAATGAGCCACGGCGTCGATTTCCATCCGGGCCTCAGCCGCAACGTGGCAAAGGCGGCAGGGATGATGGGGCTGACTGCGGAGATGCTGGCGCGTCTGCACGGTATTAGCCGCGAGATGCAGGATCAGTTCGCCGCGCGCTCTCACGCTCGTGCCTGGGCCGCAACCCAGTCCGGCGCATTCAAAGCGGAGATTATCCCCACCGGCGGCCACGATGCCGATGGCGTACTCAAGTCCTTTAACTATGACGAGGTGATCCGCCCGGAAACCACCGTCGAGACGCTGTCCACGCTTAAACCGGCGTTTGACCCGGTGACCGGTACGGTAACGGCGGGTACCTCTTCCGCCCTTTCCGATGGCGCAGCGGCGATGCTGCTGATGAGCGAAAGCCGCGCTCGCGAGCTGGGGCTGAAGCCGCGCGCTCGCGTCCGTTCAATGGCGGTGGTCGGCTGCGACCCGTCCATTATGGGTTATGGCCCGGTTCCGGCCTCAAAGCTGGCGCTGAAAAAAGCGGGCTTATCCACCAGCGATATCGACGTTTTTGAAATGAATGAAGCATTTGCCGCGCAGATCCTACCGTGTATTAAAGATCTGGGCTTAATGGAGCAGATCGATGAGAAGATCAACCTCAACGGCGGGGCGATCGCGCTCGGTCATCCGCTGGGCTGTTCCGGGGCGCGTATTAGCACCACGCTGATCAACCAGATGGAGCGCAAAGACGCTCAGTTCGGCCTCGCCACCATGTGTATCGGCCTGGGACAAGGGATCGCTACCGTGTTTGAGCGGGTTTAAGCGAAAGGGTATCTCAACGCCATTGCCACCAGAACCTGGCGGCTATGGCGAAGAGAGCAGGTTTAGTTGCCGTTCTTCCCGCCTGTCAGGGGCGGGTTTTTTATTTTCAGATAAACGCAAACGCATCGCCAAACAGGCGATCTTCACGCGCGCCGCGCTCATTACAGAACAGGTCGCGAGCGATCTTCGCCATCTCAAAACGACCGGCAATGTAGATGTCATGCTCGGCCAGCGTACCGTAATCCTGCAGCACGGCGGTGAGTACCGTACCGGAGCGACCACGCCACCCTTCTTCCGGCTGTTCGACCACCGGCTCGATGCGCAGATTCGGATGCTTGATGCTTAACGCTTCCAGCTCGGCCAGATCGTACAGATGCTTAGCCTCGCGGCCGCCCCAATAAATGGCGATATCGCGATCCGGGTTACGCGCCAGCGCGCTTAACAGAATAGAACGCACATAAGAGAATCCGGTACCGCCGGCGATCAGAATCAGCGGGCGATCTTCGTCATCGCGCAGCCACGCTTCGCCATGCGGAATATCAACTTCAATTTCACGCTCTTTCAGAATGCGATCCATGACCGCCATCGCGTACAGATTGAGCTCCGAGGCGCCGATATGCAGCTCGATAAATTCCTGTTCCGCCGGCGTGGAAGCCATGGAGAACGGGCGCTTGTCGCGCTCATCCATTACCACCATCAGATACTGGCCGGCACGGAAGGAAAATGCCGCTTCCGGCACTAATCGAACACGATATACGGTATCGGTAATCGCCTCCACCGAGGTCACTTTACAGCTTAAGGTTGTCATGCGTCCCCTCTGTCGGGTCAATAGAGCAAAACAGCGGCGTTAGCCCCGCTTACTGTTGTTTAAAGATGGCCAGTTCATCCCAGATGGCGTCAATACGCGCCGTAACGGCAGGATCTTTTTTGATTGGGCGACCCCATTCACGCTGGGTTTCGCCAGGCCATTTATTGGTGGCATCCAGCCCCATTTTTGAACCCAGGCCGGAAACCGGCGAGGCAAAATCCAGATAATCAATTGGCGTATTCTCTACCAGTACCGTATCACGAGCCGGGTCCATACGGGTAGTGATCGCCCAAATCACATCGTTCCAGTCGCGTGCGTTGACGTCGTCATCGCAGACAATCACGAACTTGGTGTACATAAACTGGCGCAGGAACGACCAGACGCCCATCATTACGCGCTTGGCATGTCCCGCGTACTGTTTTTTCATGGTCACCACCGCCAGGCGATAGGAGCACCCTTCCGGCGGCAGATAGAAATCAACGATTTCCGGGAACTGCTTTTGCAGGATCGGCACAAAGACTTCATTCAGCGCCACGCCCAGCACCGCTGGCTCATCGGGCGGTCGGCCGGTATAGGTAGAATGATAAATCGCGTCTTCACGCTGGGTAATATGGGTTACCGTAAATACCGGGAAGCTGTCCACTTCATTGTAGTAACCGGTGTGATCGCCATACGGGCCTTCCGGCGCCATTTCACCGGCCTCAATGTAGCCTTCAAGCACAATTTCCGCGCTGGCCGGCACTTCAAGGTCATTGGAAACGCACTTAACCACTTCGGTCTTGGTGCCGCGCAGCAGGCCTGCGAAAGCATATTCCGACAGGGTATCGGGCACCGGCGTCACCGCGCCAAGAATGGTTGCCGGATCGGCGCCAAGCGCCACGGAAACCGGGAAGCGTTCGCCCGGACGCGCCGCGCACCACTCCTGGAAATCCAGCGCGCCGCCGCGATGAGACAGCCAGCGCATAATCAGTTTGTTTTTGCCGATCAGCTGCTGGCGATAAATCCCCAGGTTCTGCCGCTCTTTGTGCGGCCCGCGGGTTACCGTCAACCCCCAGGTGATCAGCGGCGCGGCATCTTCCGGCCAGCAGGTCATAATCGGGATTTTATTCAGATCGACATCATCGCCCTGGATGATTTTTTGCTGACAGGGGGCGCCGCGCAGGCGTTTGGTCGGCATATTCAGCACTTGCTTGAACTGCGGCAGCTTATCAAACAGGTCGCGGAAGCCTTTTGGCGGCTCAGGTTCTTTCAGAAAGGCCAACAGTTTACCCACCTCGCGCAGCGAACTGACATCCTCCTGCCCCATCCCCAACGCCACGCGACGCGGCGTGCCGAACAGATTGCACAGCACCGGCATGGTATAGCCTTTCGGATTCTCAAACAGCAGCGCCGGGCCGCCGGCGCGCAGAGTCCGGTCGGCAATTTCGGTGATTTCCAGGTGAGGATCGACCGGCAGAGTGATACGTTTTAGTTCGCCCTGTTGTTCCAGGAGTGTCAGAAAGTCGCGAAGATCGTGATATTTCATGGAAGTGTTATTGACCTCTCTACAGGCGGCTAATTATACGGTGTTCGACGGCGCGATGCTGTAATTTTGTTAAATTAGCGTGAAAGAACGCTGAAATTTGGATTTCAATTATAATGGCTTTCGCGATTACACCAGCCATTTGTTATGCTTGCCGTTATTAGAAGTGGAATGAGTCATTATGCAAGCCTGGTACTTACTGTATTGCAAACGTGGGCAGCTACAACGAGCCCAGGAACATCTGGAACGTCAGTCAGTTAACTGCCTGATGCCGACGATTGCGCTGGAAAAAATCATTCGCGGTAAACGCACCATGGTCAGCGAACCGTTGTTCCCGAACTACCTGTTTATTGAGTTCGATCCAGAGGTGATTCATACCACCACCATCAGCGCCACTCGCGGGGTTAACAACTTCGTGCGCTTTGGCGCCCTACCCGCTATCGTCCCCTCGGCGGTCATCCATCAGCTTTCTATCTACAAACCGGAAGGGATTACCGACCCGGAAACGCCGCATGAGGGCGATAGCGTGCTAATCACCGACGGCGCGTTTGAAGGCCTGGAGGCGATCTTCACCGAGCCCGACGGCGAAGCGCGCTCTATGTTGCTGTTAAACCTGCTGAATAAGCAAGTCCTGCAGAGCGTTAAAAATACCGACTTCCAGAAAATCTAAACGCCGTTAATGTCGACGCCAAACAGCGCCCTGACGTTTGCGTCCGTTTGCGCCTCCAGCCATTGCGCCTCCTCGCCACGCCAGGCCGCGACGCTGGCCAGGATATGCGGCAAATACGCGGGCTCGTTACGCCGCGAGGCCGGTTTCGGCTTGAGGTCGCGCGGCAGCAGATAAGGCGCATCGGTCTCCAGCAGCAGACGTTCCGCCGGGATCGCCGGCAGCAGCTCGCGCAGCTCCAGTCCCCGCCGCTCATCGCATACCCAACCGGTAATACCGATAAACAGGCCCAGATCCAGGCATTCCTGCACCTCGCTGCGGCTGCCGGTAAAGCAGTGCAGCACCGCGCCCGGGAGCTTCTCAAGCCAGGGTTTAAGCAGCGTCAGAAACCGATCGTGGGCGTCGCGGCAGTGCAAAAACACCGGCATCGACAGCTCAGCGGCCAGCGCCAACTGGGCGCTGAACGCTACCTCCTGCTCGTGCGGCGTGGAAAAATTCCGGTTAAAATCCAGACCGCACTCGCCTATCGCCACCACCTGCGGCTCGCCGGCGAGGGTATAAATCGCCTCGGCGACCGCTGGCGTCCAGCTGCTACCGTCATGGGGATGAACCCCCGCCGTGGACCAGCAGCCGGAATAGCGGCTCGCCAGTTTCTGCGCCTGCTGGCTCTCCGCCAAATTTGTGCCGGTCAGCAGCATGCCGTTAACCCCCGCCGCCAGGGCGCGCGCCACTACCTCATCATGATCGCGGGAAAACTGCGAACTGGTCAGATTAACGCCGATATCAAACATGATCGCTCCCATACGCCAACCGCCCTGACGGGCGGTTGGCGGTATTACTCTTCTCTGTGCTCTGCGGCTTCAGCTTCGGCCGCGGCGTCGTCATCGCGCGTCAGGCGCTTCCCGGTGTAGAAGCGGGCAAAGAACACCCCGACTTCAAACAGACAGTACATCGGAATGGCCAGCAGCGTCTGCGAGAATACGTCCGGCGGCGTCAGCAGCATGCCCACCACGAAGGCACCCACCAGCACATACGGCCTTTTTTTACGCAAGTCTTCCGGCGTGGTAACGCCCATCCAGCAGAGCAACACAATGGCGACCGGCACCTCAAAGGAGACCCCGAATGCCATAAACAGCGCCATCACGAAGTCGAGATAGCTGCGAATATCGGTCGAGACCAGCACCCCTTCCGGCGCCGCATGGGTCAGGAAGCCGAACGCCAGCGGAAACACGACAAAATAGGCGAAAGCCATGCCGATATAGAACAGCAGGGTACTGGATACCAGTAAAGGCACCACCAGCCGGCGTTCGTGCTTATACAACGCCGGCGCGACGAAGGCCCATACCTGGTAAAGAATAATCGGCACCGACAGGATCACCGACACCATGAAGGTCAACTTTATCGGCGTAAAGAAAGGTGAAGCGACATCGGTGGCGATCATCGTCGCGCCCACAGGCATCTTACTGATAAGCGGGGCCGAGACCAGCTGGTAGATATCATTGGCGAAATAGACCAGCGCCAGGAAGATCACCAGAATAGCAATGATGCTGTTGAGCAGACGCTTGCGCAGCTCAATCAGATGCGAAATTAGCGGTTGTGTATCGTCTACGCCCATGTTTACGGTTTATCACTCGATGCGGGGGAAGAATGGGGAACTGCCGCCGTAGCGGACGTTTTCTCTGCCTGAAGGTCAGCCGGTGAAGCAGATTGCTCGTTGGCAACGGGATCTGGCGCATGAGCCGGAGCGCTGGCCTGATGTTCTGCCGTCGCCGGCGTGACGTCCTGGCGCTGCGCTTCGCTGCCTTTGACCACCGGATTAAGGATGGTATTGGCTTCGTCGCTGGCTTTTTCGGGATCGTGGGCGCTATAGGAGCGCTTCATCGACTCCGCGGCCTCGCGCAGTTCATCCATCGAGGCTTTCAGCTCCGGCGTCAGGTTATTCAGGCTAGCCTTTTCCACCTTCTTCAGGCTCTCCTGGAACTCCTGCAGTTTTAGCTCCTGGGCCAGCTCATTTTGTACCGTGGTCGCCAGCGAGCGTAACGTACGGATCCAGCCAACTACCGTTTTAACCGCTACGGGAAGCCGCTGTGGCCCCAGAACAATGAGGCCAATCACAAACACCAGCAGTAGTTCACTAAAACCAATATCGAACACGAGTTACACCTGCTCTTTGTCGTGGCGTTTTGTCTCGTCTTTTTTTGCATCATCCTGTTTATCGGCGATGGTTTTCGCCGTGAAATCTGCGTCTGGCGCCGACTTTTCGGGTTTATCATCATCACTCATGGCTTTTTTAAAGCCTTTGATAGATGCCCCTAAGTCAGACCCCAGCGAGCTCAGCTTCTTCGTCCCAAAAAGCAGAACTACGATGACGACAACAATTAATAACTGCCAAATACTGATACCACCCATACACGTTCCCCTATGACAGATGATGAATTGTGTGGACGCATTATACACGCCATCCTGCGAGCCGCCTCTTCGTCAGGCCGCCGACATGATTTTGCGCAAATAAGCCTGCGTCATGAAGAGGCGAACCGATCAGTGGGTTTTCCGCCAGCCAATAAGCCAGGTCACCACACCGCCGGCCATCAGCCAACCGGGCATCATTCCCCACTCAGGGCGATGGATAAAGAGCAGCGTACCACTGAGCAATAAAACCGCGCCTATACCAAACAGGTAACGGGATTGGCCCTGGCGCACATGACGCACATGCATATCCCGCACAATAGTATCGACGCTGGTCTGCAGCTGTTTGCTCTGCTGCAGGCTCTGATACACCAGCTCAGGTATTTCCGGCATTCTTTCGATCCAGAACGGCGCTTTGTCTTTAAACGCGCGCACCAGCGCCGGAATGCCGACCTGATCTTTGATCCACGACTCGAGGAAAGGCTTCGCCGTTTTCCACAAGTCTAACTGAGGATAGAGCTGCCGGCCTACCCCTTCTACGTAAAGTAATGTCTTCTGTAGTAAAACGAGCTGCGGCTGGACTTCCATATTGAAACGCCGCGCGGTATTGAACAGATTAAGCAGCACGTGGCCGAAGGAGATCTCCGCCAGCGGCTTCTCAAAGATCGGCTCGCAGACCGTGCGGATCGCGAACTCAAACTCTTCAACGTTGGTATCGGGCGGAACCCAACCGGAATCGACGTGCAGCTCGGCAACTTTACGATAATCGCGGTTGAAAAAGGCGATAAAGTTTTCCGCCAGATAGCGCTTATCTTCTTTGTTCAGTGAGCCGACAATACCGCAGTCGATGCCGATATACTGCGGATCTTCCGGATGCTCGTAGCTGACGAATATGTTGCCAGGATGCATATCGGCATGGAAGAAGCTGTCGCGGAACACCTGGGTGAAGAAGACCTGCACGCCCCGCTCCGCCAGCAGCTGCATATTGGTGCCCTGGGCCTCCAGCGCCTCCACATCGGACACCGGGATACCGTAAATGCGCTCCATTACCATCATGCTTTCGCTGCAGTAGTCGGGGTACACCTCCGGCACGTACAGCATCGGGCTGTCTTCGAAATTACGCCGCAGCTGAATAGCGTTGGCGGATTCCCGCAGCAGGTTCAGCTCATCCAGCAGCGTTTTTTCATATTCACGAACTACCTCCTGCGGGCGCAGACGGCGACCGTCAGGCAGCAGACGCGGTACCCAGCGCGCCAGGCGGTAGATGAGCTTCATGTCCGCTTTAATGATCGGCAAAATATCCGGGCGGATAACCTTGATCACCACCTCTTTGCCATTCTCTTTCAGACGCGCGGTATGCACCTGGGCGATGGACGCCGAGGCTAACGGCTCAACGGAGAAATCATCAAACCAGGTCTCGACCGGCAGCCCCCCCATCGCTTTCTCTATCTGCTGCTGCGCGAGCTTCCCTTCAAAGGGCGCCACGCGATCCTGCAACAGCGCCAGCTGATCGGCAATATGCGGCGGAAAGAGATCCCGGCGGGTGGAAAGCATCTGGCCGAATTTTATCCACACCGGCCCCAGCTCCTGGAGCGCCAGCCGAAGGCGGGCGCCAAGAGGCTGATCCTGATGGCGGTTTGGCATCCAGAACAGCATCCGCCGCCAGATACGCAGCGGCAGCGTGATCCGCATTTTGGGGATGAGCTCATCGAGCCCGTAGCTCAAAAAGGTGTGAATGATGAAATACAGGCGCCGTAATTCTCCTGGCGTCATTTGCCCTCCAGCGTTTCCAGCCGTTTTTCCAGTGCGGCCAGCGCGCGCTCAATAGCCGTTGTCTCTTCAGCAAACCAGGCCAGCTCCAGCGGCCCCGGCGCCAGGCGCCACTCTTCAGTGATCGCTTCCGCGACATAGCGCTGCTGGCGCTCTGCCCCCTTCAGCAGAAACTGAGCGCCGCCGCGCAGGACTTTACCGACGCCTTCGGCCACAATATCGCCGGTATAGGGCGCCAGCAGTTCAGCGGGATCAAACTCTGCCAGGTCGCACAGGGAGACCATATTCTGCACCACCTGCAGATCGCCCTGCACTTCCAGATCACCGCTGCGAATAAGCGCCGTGAGCTGCTGACGATTGCGCAGTTTTGGCAGCACGCTGAGCCGGGTAATCACGGTGCAATCGGCCTCTCCGTCCCAGGCGCTCAGGACGTCAACCTGGCGTTCGCTGAATACCAGCACCACGGGCGTGGCGAAATCCTGCAGCTGGACCCGCAATACCTTGCCCAGCAGGCGCTGGCGAGCGGGTTTAAGCGCTTTGTCGCGCCAGAGGAAAGTATTCAGCGCCGTTTCAATGCCAGCGGTAACCAGGGGTGTGAAAGGCATAGCGTCCCTCCTGTCAGAACTTGTAACCGCGATGCAAAGCAACGATACCCGCCGTCAGGTTGTAGTAATCCACGTTTTCGAAGCCCGCATCCTGCATCATCCCTTTCAGGGTTTCCTGGTCCGGATGCATACGAATAGATTCCGCCAGGTAGCGATAGCTGTCGCCATCTTTTGCCACCAGCTCGCCCACCTTCGGCAGGATATGGAAGGAGTAAGCGTCGTAGGCTTTGCTCAGCGGTTCGATAATGGGTTTAGAAAACTCCAGCACCAGCAGACGTCCGCCCGGCTTCAGCACGCGGTACATCGAACGCAGCGCTTTCTCTTTGTCGGTCACGTTACGCAGACCGAAAGAGATGGTGATGCAGTCAAAGGTATTATCAGCAAAAGGCAGGGCTTCCGCGTTGGCCTGAACATACTCAACGTTGCCTACGATGCCGATATTGCGCAGCTTTTCGCGGCCCATTTTGAGCATAGAATCATTGATATCAGCAAGCATGACGCGGCCGGTTTCCCCTACCAGGCGGGAGAACTTGGCCGTCAAATCACCGGTACCACCAGCCAGATCCAGCACGGTCTGCCCGCGACGTACGCCGCTGCAGTCGATGGTGAAACGCTTCCACAAACGATGGATCCCAAACGACATCAGGTCGTTCATCACATCATATTTTGCGGCGACAGAATGGAATACATGCGCCACCATATCTGCTTTCTGCTCTTTAGCGACCGTCTGAAAGCCAAAGTGCGTCGTTTCTTGTGAATCCTCAACCATCTCTATGCCTGCTTGCTTTTCAAGAAAATGTTCACTGAGTGTATCAGACTCAGCGCATTTCCCATACGTTTCAGCATGGCGGAGCCGCCTCCCGGCTACGCACCGTCTCGGCAGAGTCGGGTGAAAATGCGTCATTTTCCGGCAGGTTATCCTCATCTTCGAGACGATATTGCTCGTCCTGAGCCGTAGCTTGTTCGACTAAATCAGGATTAATCCCGCGCTTGACCTCCACGCCCAGGCCGCGAAAGGCCTCCGCCTGGGCCAGCAGATTACCACGCCCGGAAGCGAGCTTTTTCATCGCCTGGCGATAGCTCTCTTGCGCCTTATCCAGGCTCTGGCCGATGGCGGACATATCATCCACAAACAGGCGCATTTTGTCGTAAAGGCGCCCCGCCCGCTCGGCAATCTTTTGCGCGTTACGACTCTGGTGCTCATAGCGCCACAGATTGGCGATAGTGCGCAGGGCTACCAGCAGCGTCGTCGGGCTAACCAGCATAATATTATTTTGCAGCGCCTCGCTGATGAGCTCAGGCTGGCGATCGATGGCCAGCAGGAACGCCGGCTCAACGGGAATAAACATCAGCACATAGTCGAGCGAGCGCAGGCCAGGCAGCTGTTGATAATCCTTGCGTCCCAGCAGGCGAATATGGTTACGCACCGAGGCAAGGTGTTCCTGCAGCGCGACTTCGCGGGTGTAGTCGTCTTCGGCGTTGAAATAGCGCTCATAGGCGACCAGGGTCATTTTGGCGTCGATCACCACGTCCTTACCCTGCGGCAGGCGCACGATAACGTCCGGCTGCATCCGCGAGCGGTTGTCGGTCTCAATACTGACCTGAGTCTGGTACTCATAGCCTTCGCGCAGGCCGGAGGCCTCCAGCACGCGGGTTAAGACCACTTCCCCCCAGTTGCCCTGAGTTTTGTTATCCCCCTTCAGCGCTTTGGTCAGGTTCAGCGCCTCCTGTGCCATCTGCGCGTTCAACTGCTGCAGATTGCGGATCTCATGCGCCAGGGTATGTCTTTCACGCGCCTCCTGGCCAAAGCTCTCCTGCACCTGGCGGCGGAACCCGTCCAGCTGTTCGCGTAGCGGCGTCAGCAGGCCATGCAGGCTCTGGCGGTTTTGCTCATCGACCCGCCGGTTGCTGTGTTCGAAAATACGGTTGGCGAGGTTTTCAAACTGCTCGCTAAGGCGCTGCTCGCTGTTCATCATCTGGCGGATCTTATCTTCCGCATGCAGCTGGGTGGATTCGAGCCGGGTGGTGACCTCACGGAGATCGGCCTCGAGCGAGGTATTGATATCCCGTAGGCTGCGCAGCTCGTTGTTCAGCAGCTCACACTCCTCACGCCAGTGGGCCTCCTGCGCCAGTTGCTGGCGGGCGGCGCTCAGCTCAATATCCAACTCTCGCCGTTCCTCGATGAGATCGGCCCGAATTTGATCGGCGCGCGCTTTGGTCGCCAGCCAGCCGACCATTAACCCGGCTGCCAGTGCGATAACCGCGCTGATAATAATGGAGAGATCCACGACGCCCCCTGCGATAACCTGATGACACAAAATAGAATTGTGCTGTACAAACGTCCAGTTTAAAAGGAATTTCCTGCGAGAGGCGACGCAAAAAAGAAAGGCCGGAGGATCCGGCCTGACAGGGAAAGTGTTGAGTTACAGCAGACGACGCGCCGCTTCCACGACGATTTTCACCGCGTGGCTTTCGGTTTGCTTCATGGTTTCGGCGTTAGGGATCTCTTGCTGGGTACGGTTCACGATAACCCCAGCCACCATCCCGGCGCGCAGGCCCTGGCTGGCGCACATGGTCAGCAGCGTGGCGGATTCCATTTCATAGTTCATCACGCCCATTGCCTGCCACTCTTCCATTGAGCCCTTGAAGCGGCTCACCACGCGGCCGGAGAAGGTGTCGTAACGCTCCTGGCCCGGGTAGAAGGTATCCGAGGAGGCAGTCACGCCGATATGCGTGGTGGCGCCGATTGATTTCGCCGCTTCCACCAGCGCGGTGGTACAGGCGAAGTCTGCGACGGCCGGGAACTCCATCGGCGCGAAGTGCAGGCTGGCGCCGTCCAGACGAACGGAGGCGGTAGTCACCAGCACATCGCCAACGTTAATGTGCGGTTGAATCGCGCCGGTGGTGCCGATACGCAGGAAGGTACGCACCCCCAGCTGCGCCAGCTCTTCCACGGCGATGGAAGTCGACGGGCCGCCGATGCCGGTAGAGCAGACGATCACTGGTTTGCCGTCCAGCTCCGCGCGCCAGGAGGTAAATTCGCGGTGAGATGCCAGTTTAACCGGCTTATCCATCAGCGCGGCGATCTTTTCCACACGCTCCGGATCGCCAGGGACGATAGCCAGCGTAGCCCCTTGTAAATCGTTCTTGGTGAGGCCGAGATGAAAAACATCAGACTTGGACATAAAAAACTCCTCTGTGGGTCGAATTATCAGCAGAAGCAAAACGGTACTGTACAGAAGCCCCTGGCAACATTTTGTGATGATAGTCACCAAGACCAATAATGATTGCAGTTGTTTTTCAGTAAATAGTGATACACATCACATTAACAAGTTATATTCATCATCACAGAACAAAAGATAGCCGCTTTCAGGCACTGTGCTTTATTACCGCCCGAACTAAAGGTAAAGGGTCTATAGTTACTGATGCGCTAATAAATAAGGGTACGGAGAATACCATGACCACCACCAAGCAACCTGGATTCGCACCTGCAGCTTCACCACACGCCGCAACCGCCGTTCATACGCCGGAAGAGCATATTATCGCCGGAGAGACGTCGATTCCCTCTCAGGGTGAAAACATGCCGGCCTACCACGCCCGCCCGAAAAATGCCGACGGTCCGCTGCCGATCGTTATCGTGGTACAGGAAATTTTCGGCGTGCATGAACATATTCGCGATCTTTGTCGCCGCCTGGCACAGGAAGGCTATCTGGCTATCGCGCCTGAATTGTACTTCCGTCAGGGCGATCCGAATGAGTACCACGATATCCCGACCCTGTTCAAAGAGCTGGTCAGCAAGGTGCCGGACGCGCAGGTGCTGGCGGATCTCGACCACGTCGCCAGCTGGGCGGCGCGCCACGGTGGCGATGCCCATCGTCTGCTGATCACCGGCTTCTGCTGGGGCGGACGCATTACCTGGCTGTATGCCGCGCATAACCCGCAGCTTAAAGCGGCAGTGGCCTGGTACGGTAAGCTGGTGGGAGAAAAATCACTGAATTCGCCGAAGCACCCGGTAGATATCGCCGTCGATCTCAACGCCCCGGTGCTTGGTCTGTACGGCGCTAAAGACGCCAGCATTCCGCAGGACACCGTCGAGACTATGCGTCAGGCGCTGCGGGCAGCCAACGCCACGGCGGAAATCGTGGTGTATCCCGAAGCCGATCATGCCTTTAACGCCGACTATCGCGCCAGCTATCATGAAGAGTCAGCCAAAGACGGCTGGCAGCGGATGCTCGCCTGGTTTGCTCAGTATGGCGGTAAAAAAGGGTAATCGCCCTAAGCATGAAAAAAGGAGGCAAATGCCTCCTTTTTGATTTTTCGCGTAACGATTAGGCGGACTGGCGCAGATTTCGCGCCGCTTGCACCATATTCGCCAGCGCGGCGCGGGTTTCCGGCCAGCCGCGAGTTTTCAGGCCGCAGTCCGGGTTAACCCACAGTCGCTCCACCGGGATACGCTGCGCGGCTTTCTTCAGCAGCGCTTCGATCCACTCCACGCTCGGCACGTTTGGCGAGTGAATATCATATACTCCCGGCCCGATCTCATTGGGGTACTCGAACGCTTCGAACGACTCCAGCAGCTCCATATCGGACCGCGAGGTTTCAATGGTGATCACGTCAGCGTCCAGCGCGGCAATGGAGTCCATGATGTCATTGAACTCGCAATAGCACATATGGGTATGGATCTGCGTGTCGTCTTTGGCGACCGCAGCATTAAGGCGGAAGGCTTCCACACCCCACTGCAGATAGGCATCCCAGTCGCTGCGCTTCAGCGGTAACCCTTCGCGCAGCGCCGGCTCATCAATCTGGATGATGCCGATCCCCGCCGCCTCCAGATCCGCCACTTCATCACGCAGGGCCAGCGCAATCTGTTTCGCGATGGTTTCACGGCTGACATCCTCCCGCGGGAAGGACCAGCACAGAATGGTCACCGGTCCAGTGAGCATCCCTTTCACCGGCTTGTCGGTCAGCGACTGCGCGTACTTCGCCCAGTCGACGGTGATCGCCTGCGGACGGCTGACGTCGCCGATCACCACCGGCGGCTTCACGCAGCGGGAACCATAGCTCTGCACCCAGCCGTTTTGCGTGAAGATAAAACCGTCCAGATGTTCGCCGAAGTATTCCACCATGTCGTTCCGCTCGGCCTCCCCGTGCACCAGTACGTCTAAACCTAACCGCTCCTGCTCGACGATCGCCTGCTTAATATGTTCCGCAATCCCCGTCCGATAATGACTGGCGTCAAGGTTACCCTTTTTGAAGTCCAGGCGCAGGCCGCGGATCTCGGTCGTTTGCGGGAATGACCCGATGGTGGTAGTCGGCCATTTCGGCAGGTTAAAGCGCTGGCGCTGTGCCTGCGCGCGAACCTCATAGGGGCTGGCGCGCTGGCTGTCCTGAGCAGTGATCGCCGCCAGCCGTTTTTCCACCTCCGCGTTGTGCACGCGGGTCGAATGGCGACGGGCCTGGATTGGCGCGCTCCACTCGGTAATCGCCGCCGTATCGCCGCTGTTCAGCGCATCGCGCAGCAGCGCCAGCTCACCGCATTTCTGCAGCGCGAAGGCAAACCAGCTCTTCACTTCCGCATCAAGGCGCGTCTCCACGCTCAGATCGATCGGGCTATGCAGCAGAGAGCAGGATGACGCGACCCATAGCTCGCGCTTACCGACGAGGTCTTTAATTTGCGCATACTTTTCGGTGAGATCGGCGCGCCAGACGTTACGCCCATTGATCAAGCCCGCGGACAGCAGCCAGTCGGCCGGCAGGCGGTTGTGCAGTTCGGCAACATCATCTTTGCCGTGCACCAGATCGACGTGCAGCCCCTGGACCGGTAGCGCAGCAATGGTCGCGAGATTGTCGCTAACGCCTTCAAAATAGGTAGTCAGCAGCAGCTTCACCTGGCCCTGCAGGGCGTCATAAGCCGGTTGAAAGGCCTCCAGCCACGCTGGCGGCAGCTCCAGCACCAGCGCCGGTTCATCAATCTGCACCCAATCGATGCCGCGTTTCGCCAGTTCGGCCAGCACCTGCTGGTAAACCGGCAGGATGGCATTCAGCAGGGTCAGGCGGTCAAACGGTTCACCTTTCACTTTACCCAGCCACAGATAGGTTACCGGCCCCAGCAGCACGGGCTTGATCTTGTGGCCCAGCGCCAGCGCTTCGTCTACTTCATCCAGCAGTTGGGTCCAGCTCAGTTTGAACTGCTGGCCCTTCACGAACTCCGGCACCATATAGTGATAGTTGGTGTTAAACCATTTGGTCATTTCCGCAGCGGCGGCCGGTTCGCCAGTCGGCGCGCGGCCGCGGCCAATGCGGAACAGGGTATCGATGTCGATGGATCCGTCTTTGTTCTGATGACGAGCCGGCACGTTGCCAAGCAGCAGGCTGGTAGTCAGAACATGGTCGTACCAGGCGAAATCCCCCACCGGCAGCAGATCAACGCCCGCCTGTTTCTGCTGCTCCCAGTGACGGGCGCGCAGCTCACGGCCTACCGCCAGCAGTTCCTCGCGAGTGGCGTTGCCCGCCCAGTAGCTCTCTTGCGCTTTTTTCAGCTCGCGGCGCAGGCCAACGCGAGGAAAACCGAGGGTGTGGTTAATAATTGTCATTTTTGTTCCTCTCTTATTTCATTGAATCTGAAGAAAAACTCTCAATAGTTCGGCTTGCAGGAAGGCGGCAACGATGCGCATCCCCAGGAGCTTACTGAAGGAAGTGACTGGGGTAAGCAAGGCAGCCAACGCATCTGCAAGTCGAAATATGACGAGTTTTAGACGTCCAGATGTTTACACATCCATAATTGACAGTTACTGTATATTCCTCAAGCGCAAATTGCTCATGGCGAAGTGAAGGACTTTCATGATCGAAATTAAACATCTGAAAACGCTGCAAGCGTTGCGGAACAGCGGTTCACTGGCGGGTGCGGCAGCGGCCCTGCACCAGACCCAGTCCGCCTTGTCTCACCAGTTCAGCGATCTGGAACAGCGCCTTGGCTTTCGTCTCTTTGTGCGTAAGAGCCAGCCGCTGCGTTTTACTCCTCAGGGGGAAATCCTCTTACAGCTGGCCAACCAGGTGCTGCCGCAGATCGCTCGCGCCCTGCAGGACTGTAACGAACCACAGCAGACCCGGCTGAGGCTGGCTATCGAATGTCACAGCTGTATTCAGTGGCTGACGCCGGCGCTGGAGAATTTCCGCGCCCGCTGGCCACATGTGGAGGTCGACTTCCATTCCGGCGTCACCTTCGACCCACAGCCTGCGCTGCAGCAGGGTGAACTGGATCTGGTGATGACCTCCGATATTCTGCCGCGCAGCGGCCTGCACTACTCGCCGATGTTTGATTTTGAGGTGCGTCTGGTGCTGGCGCCCGAGCATCCGTTAGCTATGAAGACGCAGGTTACCCCGGAGGATCTGGCCGCGGAAACGCTGTTGATTTATCCCGTGCAGCGCGGGCGCCTCGATATCTGGCGCCACTTCCTGCAGCCGGCCGGCATCAGCCCGCAGCTGAAAAGCGTCGATAACACGCTGTTGTTGATCCAGATGGTGGCTGCCCGGATGGGCATCGCCGCGCTGCCGCACTGGGTGGTGGAAAGTTTTGAACGCCAGGGCCTGGTGGTCACCAAAACCCTGGGTGAGGGATTATGGAGCCGGTTGTACGCGGCCGTTCGCGATGGCGAACAGCGTCAACCGGTCACCGAAGCGTTTATTCGCTCTGCGCGGAACCACGCCTGCGATCATCTGCCGTTTGTCCGGAGTGCGGAGCGACCCAGCGGCGATGGACCCACAGCGAGGCCAGGATCACCAACGCTCCGCTAATAAAGCTCGGCCAGTGCGGCTGCTCCTGCCAGATGGCAAGGTTAACCAGCAGCCCGGCGGGGACATGGACGTTATTCATGATCCCCAGCGTGCCGGCATCCACCTGGGTGGCGCCATAGTTCCACATAAAGTAACCCAGCCCGGAAGCCACCACGCCGAGCCACACCAGCACGCTCCACTGCAGCGTGGTGGTCGGCAGCTTCTGGGCGTTGCCGAGCATAAACCACGCCGCCACCGCCACGATAAAGGCCCCGACATAGAACCAGGCAAAGGCATTGTGCTGCGGCATCGGACGCACCTCCATCAGACGCTTATACCCCACCATACCGATGGCGAAGCAGAGGTTTGACAGCTGTACCAGTAACAGCCCGGTCCAGAAATGATCGCTGACTTTGTCATAGCGGATAATCGCCGCCCCCAGCACCGCCAGCGCGGCACTCAGCAGATAGCCCCAGCGCAGCTTACGTCCGCTGAGCAGGTCGTAGATCAGTGTGATATACAGGGGAGTAAACACGGTAAACAGCAGAAATTCCGAGACCGTCAGATAGAGATAGGCGCGGAAAGCCAGCAGGTACATGATGCCTAGCTGCATCGCGCCCACCAGCATATAGAGCACGATCGTGCGCGGAGACTGGCCGCGCGTGCGCAGGAAAGGCAGGAACACCAGCGCCGCCAGGCCCACGCGCATCAGCACCGAAAAATAGCTGTCGACGCTACCGGCCAGGTATTCGCCAATCAGGCTAAAAGAAAAGGCCCACAGGATAGTGGTGATAATTAACAGCGCCACAATGGTCGTCTCGTTGGATAAAGAACAGGCATTGTAGCGAAGAGTCAGGTTGACGACTGGACACTTATTCGCCAGTCGTCAATCTTTTTCAGTCGAGGTATAGCTTACGCAGGTAGTGCGGGACAGCATCATCGGCGTTACTGCCGATCACTTCCAGTTCCGGATGCAGATCCTTCAGCCGCTGGTGGGCGTTGGCCATGATGCAGCCTTTGCCAGCCATCGACAGCATCTCAGCGTCGTTCATACCGTCGCCGAAGGCGATGCAATCGGAAAGAGTGTAGCCGAGCATCTTCGCCACCGCCTCCAGCGCATGCCCCTTCGATACCCCACCCGCCATAACTTCCAGGCAGGTTAAGGTGGAGAAGCTGACGTTCACCCGATCGCCCCAGCGGGCGTTCATCGCCTGCTCCAGCGGCAGCAGATGCTCATGATCCTCGCAGGTAAAGAATACTTTGCTGATCCCCTGCGGATCCAGTTCGCCCGGCTCATACAGCTTGTAGTTAAACACCGCCTCCTTGAAGAAGCGCATCTCTTCCGGACGATGGCGGTTCATATACCACTCGTCTTCCCGATAAACGTTAGTGACGATTTTCGGGTCGTTACGCACGATCTCAAACAGGTCGGCGGCAATATCGCGATCGAGGTTATGGGCAAAGATTTGCTGACCATCGCTATCGTGAACGCGGGCGCCGTTAGAGGTGATCATGTACGACCGGATGCCGAGATTATCGCGGATTTGCCCGACGTCGATGTAGTGACGGCCGGTGGCGAAGACGAAATTGATCCCACGGGCGGTAAGCAGCTTCAGCGTCTCTTTGGCATACGGGGTCAGGAAATGATCGGGGGAAAGCAGCGTGCCGTCTAAATCAGACGCAACAACCTGGTACATAAAAAAGTTAACCTCTAAGCAGGGCGACGAGCGTTATCGTCGGATTAAGTATGTCGATTGAAAAACTCGACGATGGCATTGAGCGCGACTGAGCGCATAGCGTCCTTTTCAAAAAGGATCTCATGATATGCCCCTTCAATGACGAGCAGTTTACCGCCCTCACAAGGATGGCCGGCAGCGGCCCGTAATTCGCAATAGCGGTCGTGCATCAGATTATCGACCACCCGCTCCTCCTCCGCCTGTAAAAGCAGCGTCGGGGCGGTATCTTTTTCCACATTCGCCAGCACTTCGTCGCCGGCCAGCATGCCCTCACGCACCCAGTGCCAGGTCGGACCGCCGACCTGCAGCCGCGGCTCATCGGCATAGAAGCGCAGGTTGCGACGATAGCGTTGCCGACTGTGCGTCAGCACGTTAACGGCAAAAGGCAGCGCCCGCCAGCGCCCGGTGCCGATGGCATACTCTTCGCGAATGCGCTGATGGCCCTCAGCCCAGTCGAGAATATGGCGCACCATCCAGTCCGGCAGCCGAATGATAATCCCGAACATCGGCGCGCAGAGCGCTATTGCATCGCAATGCGCCCGGTAACGTTGCAGAAAAAGCGTGGCAATCGCTCCGCCCATAGAATGGGCAAGAATAAACCGTTTTCGCCAGTGTCCAGGAACCACCTGCTGCTGCCAGAGCGCGGCCAGGTCATCAACATAGTCGCTGAAGTTAACCACGTGTCCGCGGTGGGTATCTGAGAGCAGGCGGCCCGAGCGTCCCTGCCCGCGATGGTCAATGATCATCACGTCAAAGCCGCAGTGAAAGAGATCGTAGGCCACTTCAGCATACTTCACGTAGCTTTCAATGCGCCCGGGGCAAATCAACACCAGACGATCGTTATGTTGCGCGCAAAAGCGGACAAAGCGTACCGGTACATCGTCGACGCCTTTAAATTCAGCTTCTTCGCGCTGTCGCCAGAAATCCGTCAGCGGCCCCATGCTAAAGGCCGCAAACGCGTTTTCTCGTGTTTCCCAGTCCTTTTTCTGCCCAAACATCGGGTTTACACCCCTGTTAACCGCTGAAAATCGTTTTTTTACCGTGTATCACACAATACTGACACAATAGCGTATTGTGGCATAAAAACAGACAATCAGGGAGTTTCTCATGACCATTGAGTGGTGGTTCGCCTACCTGCTGACATCAATTATTCTCAGCCTGTCGCCGGGTTCCGGAGCGATTAATACCATGACCACTTCCATTAACCACGGATACCGCGGCGCGGCGGCGTCGATTGCCGGTTTGCAGACTGGGCTGGCCATTCATATCGTGCTGGTTGGCGTTGGTCTCGGCACTCTCTTCTCCCGCTCAGTGCTGGCCTTTGAGGTGCTGAAATGGGCCGGCGCCGCCTACCTGATCTGGCTGGGTATCCAGCAATGGCGGGCGGCAGGGGCGATCGACCTGAATACGCTGGCGAAGGCGCAGACGCGCGGCAAACTGTTTCAGCGCGCGGTGTTCGTAAATCTCACCAATCCCAAAAGCATTGTTTTTCTGGCCGCCCTGTTTCCGCAGTTTATCCTGCCGCACCAGCCGCAGGTGATGCAATATATCGTTCTGGGCGTCACCACCATCGTCGTCGATATCATTGTGATGATTGGCTATGCGACCCTGGCGCAGCGCATTTCCGCATGGATCAAAGGGCCAAAGCAGATGAAGGCGTTGAACAAAGTCTTTGGTTCACTGTTTATGCTGGTCGGGGCGCTGCTCGCCTCCGCCCGCCATGCCTGAATCATGGAATCTCGCTCGCAAAGAGAGGCTCGCCAGGTGAACAACGCTTTCTCTCTGCGCGAGCCGGCGCGCAAAGTGGGTAATTAATTTTTTTGCCCGCTGTCGGCGCTGAACCCGCCGTGCCAGGATGCCGCCAGATACGTGATTCACGGATGAACGGCAATGGCGGAAACGGCGACCCCTCATGATGCGGTATTTAAAACTTTTCTCTCACGGGTAGAGACGGCGCGCGATTTTATCGAGCTCCACCTGCCTCCGTCGTTAACACAGATCTGCAAACTGGACACCCTGCGTCTGGAATCCGGCAGCTTTCTCGAAGACGATCTCAGGCCTTACTACAGCGATATCCTTTATTCGCTGGAAACCACCCGCGGTGCGGGCTATGTCCATGTTCTGATCGAGCACCAGAGCGCACCCGATAAGCTGATGGCCTTTCGCTTAATGCGCTATGCCATCGCCGCCATGCAGCGGCACCTGGAGAGCGGCCATAAAACGCTGCCTCTGGTTATCCCTATTCTCTTCTATCAGGGACGACGCAGCCCCTATCCCTGGTCGATGCGCTGGCTGGATAATTTTGCCGATCCTGAGACCGCCAGCCAGCTCTATAGCGGGGCGTTTCCGCTGGTCGATATCACGGTGATCCCCGACGACGACATCATGCAGCACCGCAGCATGGCAGCCCTGACGCTGGTGCAAAAGCACATCCGCCAGCGCGATATGGCGCAATTGCTGGATAAGTTGACCCACCTCTTAATGCTGGAGCAGATGAGCGGACAACAAATCACCGTATTGGTAAACTATATGGCTCAGGCAGGGGATGCCGAAGATACTCGGACACTCTTGTACGGGCTGGCACAGCGCGTGCCGCAGCATGGAGGATTACTGATGACGCTGGCGGAAACATGGCTTGCAGAAGGTATGGAGAAAGGCATCAGGGAAGGCGTACAGCAAGGCATAAAAGAAGGGAAACACCAGGCTCTGGTGCAGGTTGCCGAAGCGATGCGCAATCGCGGTATTGATGACCAGGCGATTATGGAAATGACCGGTCTGTCTGAAGACGAGCTGCAGCGGCTTCGCCACTGATACTTTCCCACCCGGAAACAACCGGGTGGGAAACAGCATGCCGGTTAACGCGAGATAATCAGGTGGATGCCGAAGCCCGCAAACAGCGTACCGGCGATACCGTCGATCCACTTCGCCATCCGCTGATAGCCGCGGCGCATCCCCGGCAGGGCGAACAGGCTGGCAACCACCATAAACCAGGCCAGCGTCTCAACGATAATCAGCAGGAAAATGCCCCAGCGCGCGCCGGCGCCGACGCTGTCACCCACGAACAGCGAAAACACCGAGCCGAAGTAGATAATCGCTTTCGGATTCGCCAGATTGGTCAGCAATCCCTTCACGAAGCTGCGTCCGCTGCGGGCCAGCTCCACCTGCGGCTCCGCCGAGGCCACCTTCTCTTTTTTCAGCGCGCCACGCAGCATCTGGTAGCCCATCCAGCATAGATACAGGCCCCCGCCGACCATTATAATGTTATGCAGCCACGCCATCCGGGCGAGGATCAGGTTCAGGCCGAGCAGCGCCACTCCCGCCCAGACCATGACGCCGCAGGTGATCCCCAGCACACCCATCATCGCCTCTCTGCGCGAGCGGCTGATGGCCGTTTGTGAGACAAAGAAAAAGTCCGGCCCCGGGCTCATCAGCGCAATGATATGCACCAGCGCCACGGTGAGGAAAAGCATCAGCATAGTTAACTCGCAGGAAAATAATGAAGAGAGAAACTATTCTGGCACTTTTTCAGCCAGCTGACTACTCATCGTCGCCATCAACATGCGCCCGAATCAGCGCCATAAACGGCTTCCCGAAACGCTCGAGCTTGCGTGTCCCCACGCCGTTGACGCTGAGCATTTCGCCGGCGGTCAGCGGCGATTGTTCGGCCATCTCGATAAGCGTCGCGTCGTTGAAGACCACATATGGCGGGATGTTCTCTTCGTCGGCGATCGCTTTACGTAATTTGCGCAGCTTGGCGAACAGTTTACGGTCGTAATTGCCGCCAAAGGATTTCTGCATCGCCTTTGGCTTCAGCGCCACGATACGCGGCACGGCGAGCTGCAGCGGCACTTCGCCACGCAGCACCGGTCGCGCGGCTTCGGTCAGCTGCAGCGCGGAGTGCTGGGCGATATTCTGCGTCACCAGCCCAAGGTGGATCAGCTGGCGGATCACGCTCACCCAGTGCTCGTGACTTTGCTCCCGGCCGATACCGTAAACCGGCAGCTTATCATGGCCCATCTCTCGGATGCGCTGGTTGTTGGCCCCGCGCAGGACCTCCACCACGTAACCCATTCCGAAGCGTTGATTGACCCGGTAAATCGTTGAAAGCGCCTTGCGGGCGTCCATTAAGCCATCGTACTGCTTTGGCGGGTCAAGACAGATATCGCAGTTGCCGCACGGCTCCTGACGCCCTTCGCCAAAATAGTTCAGCAGCACCAGACGGCGACAGGTCTGCGCTTCGGCAAACGCCCCCATCGCATTCAGCTTATGCCGTTCGATATCCTGTAGCGGCCCGGCGGGTTTTTCTTCCAGACAGCGGCGCAGCCACGCCATATCCGCCGGATCGTAAAACAGCATCGCTTCCGCCGGCAGGCCATCACGCCCGGCGCGGCCGGTCTCCTGATAGTAGGATTCAATATTGCGCGGAATATCAAAATGCACCACAAAGCGGACGTTCGGCTTGTTAATGCCCATCCCGAAGGCCACCGTCGCCACCACGATCTGCAGATCGTCGCGCTGGAATTTCTCCTGCACCTCGGCGCGCACGTCGTTTTCCAGACCGGCATGGTAAGCCGCCGCGCTAATACCGCGGCTTTGCAGCCTGGCGGCGGTGTCTTCCACTTTCGAACGGCTGTTGCAGTAGATAATGCCCGATTTGCCGCGCTGATCCTGAACGTAGCGCATCAGCTGATCGAGCGGCTTGAATTTCTCCATCAGCATATAGCGGATGTTTGGCCGGTCGAAGCTGCTGACCTGAATCAGCGGATCGTTAAGCCCCAGCAGGCGGACGATATCGCGGCGGGTGGTATCATCGGCGGTGGCGGTCAACGCCATAAACGGGATCTGCGGCATCCGCTGACGCAGCTGGCCCAGCGCGGCATATTCCGGACGGAAGTCATGGCCCCACTGCGAGATACAGTGCGCCTCGTCTACCGCCAGCATCGCCAGGTTCCAGTTCGCCAGATGCTCAAGAAAGTTATCCAGCATCAGCCGTTCCGGCGCGATATACAGCAGACGAACCTGCCCGCTGCGGCAGCCGGCCATCACCTCCTGCTGCTGCTCACGGCTTTGCGTCGAGTTCAGACAAGCCGCCGCCACGCCGTTGGCCAGCAGCTGATCGACCTGGTCCTTCATCAGCGAGATCAGCGGTGAGACCACGACCGTCAGACCGCCCATGACCAGCGCCGGCACCTGATAGCACAGCGACTTGCCGCCACCGGTCGGCATGACCACCAGGCAGTCCCGGCCTTCGAGCGCCGTCTCGATAATCGTTTCCTGGCCAGGACGGAACTGCTGGTAGCCGAAGGTCTCTTGTAAAACCTGCTTAGCCAGCGATTCCTGATTTAATACTTCCGCCTGTGCCACGTTGACCCCATTTGCCTGAAAAGAAAACAGGCGCTATTTTCAGCGCCTGCGAGCCAGAGTGCAACGATTAAAACAGATCGTTGAGCATTAGCCCGACGCCGACGCGCGTTTGGTTAAAGTTATAGTCGATAAGCGACTCGCCATAGCCGCTGTAGATCTGCGTATAGGCGCGAACATGTTTGGTAATGGGATAGCTCACGCCAAGTTCCGCCCCGCCGTAGCCGGTGTTCCAGTTGTATTGCCCCTGCGCGCTGAGGATCGCCTCTCCCAGCTGGTAGCCCACCTTCAGCCGGTAATAGCCCATATATTTGGTGATATCCGGGTTATCATCGGTGTTGCCCACCACATACCAGGGCTTCACTTCCACCAGCCAGTTACCGTTTTGCGCCATCAGGCGGGCATAAAGCCGATTCCAGCTGCGCGAGGTGGGGTCGGAACGCCCATTCGAGTCGTGGTTATACCCCATCTCGATATCGCGCAGCGTCCAGCCGGCAAACTGGTAGTCGGTCGCAAAGCCCAAAAACAGCTGGGGTTCATAATTGGTTTCGCGAAACGGCGCCGACTCTTTGCTGTTAGAGAGCTGCCACCAGGATTTCTGGGTATAGGACGCGCCCAGCAGCGAATTATCGCCCAGGATACCGCGCCACAGCGGGAACGCCAGGCTTAGCTGAAACTTCACTTCATCTTTACGGGCATTTTCGGCCCAGTCATAGCTGCGGATCGCCTCTTTATTGAGGTCGCTGGTCCACGTATAGAGCAGATAGTTGCTCTCATAAGGGTAGAGCAGGAAAGGATTATCATGGTCCTGGAGCAGGTTGGCGATAATGCTGCCGCGCACTGCCGGTTTGTCGTGTACCGACGCGTCCTGCGCCATAACACCGGCCGGTAGCGCGCACAGCGCCACCAGGCAGGCCAAAGAGATACGCATGCTGGTCTCCTGAAAAATAGTTTTTATTTTTGTTTAACCTGAAGCCATTCTACCTGTTTATTAATCACCTGCCCCCTAATCCGCTCCGAAAGTGGAAATCAATATTTTAGAAGCATAAAATCAACATTTTATTAACGAATGGAACCGGTGTTATGTCTGAACTTACTGCCGAAGCAGCCCTGAAACTGGTAGGGGAGATTTTCGTCTATCACATGCCGTTTAACCGCGCCCTCGGTCTCGAACTGGAACGCTACGAAAAAGCGTTTGCCCAGCTTAGCTTTAATAATCAGCCGATGATGGTCGGCAACTGGGCGCAAAGCATTCTGCATGGCGGGGTGATCGCCTCCGCGCTGGACGTTGCCGCTGGCCTGGTCTGCGTCGGCAGTACCCTTACCCGCCATGACACCATCAACGAAGAAGAGTTGCGCCAACGGCTTTCCCGTATGGGAACCATCGACCTGCGCGTGGACTACCTGCGTCCGGGCCGCGGCGAACGTTTTACCGCCACCAGCACCCTGCTGCGCGCCGGCAATAAAGTGGCGGTTGCCCGCGTGGAACTGCATAACGAAGCTCAGGTCTATATTGCCAGCGCAACGGCCACCTATATGGTGGGTTGATTGGCCAAAATCGAGTAACATCACTCTCTTTGGCAATGGATTTTACCGATGGATGCGAAACAGACGCGGTTGGGGATCATTCTGGCCCTCGCCGCCTACTTTATCTGGGGTATCGCGCCAGCGTACTTCAAACTTATCTACTATGTTCCCGCCGATGAAATTTTGACCCATCGCGTGATCTGGTCTTTCTTCTTCATGGTGGCGCTCATCAGCGTCAGCCGCCAGTGGCCACAGGTGAAAAAGCTGCTGAAAACGCCGCGCAAGATCTTCCTGCTGGCGCTCTCGGCAGTGCTGGTCGGCGGTAACTGGCTGTTGTTCATCT
The DNA here is from genome assembly GCF_051858335.1 of Klebsiella sp. K47. Lineage (NCBI taxonomy): Bacteria > Pseudomonadati > Pseudomonadota > Gammaproteobacteria > Enterobacterales > Enterobacteriaceae > Klebsiella > Klebsiella sp. K47. The sequence goes on along the minus strand of NZ_JBPYUI010000025.1, from coordinate 54,195 downwards.
GGGCGGTGAATAACCACCATATGCTGGAAGCCAGCCTCGGCTACTTTATCAACCCGCTGGTGAATATTTTGTTGGGGATGATTTTCCTCGGCGAACGCTTCCGTCGTCTGCAGTGGCTGGCGGTGCTCCTCGCCTTTTGCGGCGTGCTGGTCCAGCTGTGGACCTTTGGTTCGCTGCCGATAATCGGTCTTGGGCTGGCTTTCAGTTTTGCCTTTTACGGCCTGGTGCGAAAGAAAATTGCTGTCGATGCGCAAACCGGCATGCTGGTGGAAACGCTGTGGCTGCTGCCGGTGGCGGCAATCTGGTTGTTCGGCATCACCGACAGCCCGACCAGCCATATGGGCGAGAACCCCTGGTCGCTCAATCTGCTGCTGATGGCCGCGGGCGTGGTGACCACCATCCCTTTGCTGTGCTTTACCGGGGCGGCAACGCGTCTGCGGCTCTCCACGCTGGGCTTTTTCCAGTACATCGGCCCAACGCTGATGTTCCTGCTGGCGGTGACGTTCTACGGCGAAGTGCCGGGCAAGGATAAAATGGTGACCTTTGGCTTTATCTGGGTCGCGCTGGCGGTGTTTATCGTCGATGCGCTGTATACCCAGCGCCGGTTGCGCAGAGGCTAAGCCTGCATCAGCCAGTAAAGAAGGGAGCCGACGCTCCCTTTTTTTACAGCCAGTTTTTACGCTTGAAGTAGAGATATGGCGCCAGGCCGGCCAGCATCATAAACACGATGGCTCCCGGATAACCAAAGCTCCAGTGTAGTTCCGGCATAAATTCAAAGTTCATCCCGTAACTGGAGGCCACCAGAGTTGGCGGCAGGAATACCACCGAGACCACCGAGAAGATCTTGATGATGCGGTTCTGCTCGATATTGATAAAACCCATCGCCGCCTGCATCAGGAAGTTCACCTTCTGGAACAGCGATTCGTTGTGCGGCAGCAGAGATTCGATATCGCGCAGGATCTCCCGCGCCTGCTCCAGCTGGCCCGCCGGCAGGCGCGCCTTGCGCACGAGGAAGTTCAGCGCGCGCTGGGTATCCATCAGACAGAGTCGCACCTTCCAGCCGATATCTTCCAGTTCCGCCAGCGTCGACAGCGCTTCATCGTACTCGTCGCCCTGATGGCCTTCCATAATGACACGGCTCAGCTTTTCCAGGTCGCTGTAGATGTTTTCAATTTCATCCGCCAGCTGCTCGATTTTGGTCTCGAACAGGTCGAGCAGCAGTTCGTAGGCGTTGCCGTCGACCAGCGTCTGGTTACGCACGCGCATACGGTAGAGGCGGAAAGCGGGTAGTTCGCGCTCGCGCAGTGTGAACAGGCGGCCTTCGCGGATGGTAAACGCCACGGTAGAGTTGCCGGCGTGATCGTCGGCATCTTCAAAAAAGAAGAACGAGTGGATGTGTAACCCGTCTTCATCTTCAAAGAAACGCGCGGAGGCTTCGATATCTTCCAGTTCCGGGCGCGTCGCCAGGTTTTGACCCAGTTCCGTCTGCACGCGGCTTCGCTCATCGTCGTCAGGCTCGACCAGATCGACCCACACCGAGCTGGCGAGGTGTTTGATCTCATCGGCTTCCAGGCGCGTTAAACGATTGTTTTCCAGTTGAAATGCGCTCAGCATGACCGGGACTCCCAATGCAAAAAAATTATCGGACAGTTCGGTGGGCACACAGAAACAAATTGGGTTTCAGACCATTAAGCCTGACTCAGCGCGACGGGAATGGGGCAGGTCGCTGACAACCGCTAAGGCTATCAGCATAAGAGGATAGCCTTAGGAGTTGTTCCTGAATGACAGGAAGTTGAGCCAGCATCTACTGGGTGTGTCCAAGGCGAATGTCCTCTTAGCGTAATCGTGCGCGCATGTTACGCCAGCGCAAAATCGGCGTCAACACGCAACGGAACGCGAAAGCGCAAATCAGGCGCCTTAACGTATAAAGGTAGCAGAATATTACAAAATAATGATATTTTTCTTAAAGTTACACTGCCTCCAGCCGGGCGTAAGCCGCCACCAGCCATTTGATTCCCTGGCCCTGAAAAGCCACCTGCAGTCGGCAGTGCTCGCCGCTGCCTTCGAGGTTGACAATAGTGCCTTCGCCAAACTTCGGATGCCGTACGCGCTGGCCTAACTTGTAGCCGGTATCGCTCTCGGCAATCGGCGCGCCCAGTCGCTGATGGTTTACCGGGCGGCTCACCGTGGCTCGCAGACGCACTTCTTCTACGCACTCCTGCGGCAGCTCGCCGATAAAGCGCGACGGGCGGTGATAAACCTCTTTCCCGTACAGACGGCGGGTTTCCGCATAGGTCAGCGTCAGCTTCTGCATGGCGCGCGTTACGCCGACGTAGGCCAGGCGACGCTCCTCCTCCAGGCGGCCGCCTTCATCAAGGGCCATCTGGCTCGGGAACATCCCTTCTTCGACGCCGACGATGAACACCTGCGGGAACTCCAGCCCTTTCGCCGAGTGCAGGGTCATCAGCTGAACCGCGTCCTGCCAGGTGTCCGCCTGCCCCTCGCCCGCTTCCAGCGCGGCGTGGGAGAGGAACGCCTGCAGCGGCATCAGATCTTCATCTTCTTCGTTGTAGCTGAACTGGCGCGTCGCCGTCACCAGCTCCTCTAAGTTTTCAATACGGGTCTGGCCCTTCTCGCCTTTCTCCTGCTCGTACATCGCGCGCAGGCCGGAGTCTTTAATCACCCGATCGGTCTGAACGTGCAGCGGCATATCGGTGGTCTCCTGCGCCAGCGCGTCAATCAGCTCCATAAAGCGCTGCAGGGCGCTGGCGGCGCGACCGGCCAGCGCTTTTTCTTTCAATAGCTCGCGACTGGCCTGCCATAGCGTCAGCTGGCGATCGCGCGACGTCTGGCGCACCACGTCCAGCGTGCGGTCGCCAATGCCGCGGGTCGGCGTATTGACTACGCGCTCAAAGGCCGCGTCGTCGTTGCGGTTGGCGATAAGGCGCAGGTAAGAGAGCGCGTCTTTGATTTCCTGACGCTCGAAGAAGCGCATGCCGCCGTAGATACGGTACGGCATGCTGGCCTGCAGGAGGGCCTCTTCCAGCACGCGCGACTGGGCGTTACTGCGATAGAGAATGGCGCATTGCTCCAGCGCGCCGCCGTTCTCCTGCCAGGTTTTAATTCGGTTCACCACAAAGCGCGCTTCGTCGAGATCGTTGAAGGCGCAGTACAGCGAAATCGGCTCGCCGTCGGCGCCGTCGGTCCACAGCTTTTTGCCCAGCCGACCGTTGTTGTTTTCAATCAGGGCGTTGGCAGCGCTGAGAATATTGCTGGTCGAGCGATAGTTCTGCTCCAGGCGGATGGTTTCCGCGCCGGGGAAGTCGTTAAGGAAGCGCTGAATGTTCTCGACCTGCGCGCCGCGCCAGCCATAGATAGACTGATCGTCATCGCCGACGATCATCACCTTGCCGGTATCGCCCGCCAGCAGGCGGATCCAGGCGTACTGAATGTTGTTGGTATCCTGGAATTCATCGACGAGGATATTGGTGAAGCGCTCGCGGTAGTGCTGCAGGATATGCGGTTTGTTCAGCCACAGCTCGTGGGCGCGCAGCAGCAGCTCGGCGAAGTCCACCAGCCCGGCGCGGTCGCAGGCTTCCTGATAGGCCTGATAGACCTTCTGCCAGGTCTGCTCGACCGGATTGCCGTAGCTCTGAATATGATGCGGGCGCAGCCCTTCATCTTTCTGGCTGTTGATGTACCACATCGCCTGGCGCGGCGGCCACTGTTTCTCATCGAGGTTCATCGCCTTAATCAGACGCTTCAGCAGACGCAGCTGGTCTTCGCTGTCGAGGATTTGAAAGTCCTGCGGCAGGTTGGCATCCAGATGGTGCGCGCGCAGCAAACGGTGCGCCAGGCCGTGGAAGGTGCCCACCCACATGCCGCCCTGGGTGGTGCCCATCAGCTGGCCGATACGGTGACGCATCTCCGCCGCCGCTTTGTTGGTAAAGGTCACCGCCATAATGGAATACGGGGAACAGTTCTCCACGCTCAGCAGCCAGGCGATACGGTGCACCAGAACGCGCGTCTTACCACTGCCCGCCCCTGCCAGAACCAGCATATTGGTGCGCGAGGCCGCTACGGCTTCACGCTGTTTGTCATTAAGGCTGTCGAGCAGGTAAGAAACGTCCATTGGCACCGCCGGAAGAGAAGGGGTTCCACGAACCCCTGTTAATATATACAGAGTGACTGGTGATTATATCAGCGAGGTCAGAGATGCCAACCGTGAAATTTCAATATGCGGCAGCAGGCGGCTGTCCGCGGTGTGCATCAGGTCCGCGCCTTGCGGTTTGATCCAGCAGGCCTGCATCCCACAGCGAATAGCGCCGGCCACGTCGGTAGTCAGATCATCGCCGACGTGCAGAATCTGCCCGAGCGGCACATTCAGACGCTCCGCCGCAAGGTGGTACATGTCGGCAAACGGCTTGGAGCGGCCATCCGGTCCGGCGCGCAGCACGAAGCGGAAATAGTCGCTCAGACCGAACAGTTCCGGGCGGGCGTTGCCATTGGTAATGGCCACCAGCGGCCACTTCTCCGCCAGCTTCGCCAGCGTATCGTGGGTCTCCTGCGGAACATCGACGCGGCTGCGCCAGTGAGCGAAGTGTTCCATCGCCGCATCGGCCCCCGCTTTCGCCGCTTCGGCGGAGAGCCCGGCATTACGCATACCTAACTCCAGCGCACGGTGGCGCCAGACGGTCACGTCATGATAAATCTCAGGTTCAGCAGCCAGCAGCGTCTGACGCAGCTGATTAAGCTCATGGGCGTCGAACTGGCTGAGCGAAGGATGGTAGCTGCGCACAAAGGCCAGCGACTCGTGCATCGTCCGGTCAATCACCGGGCGGTTATCGTAAAGGGTATCGTCCAGGTCAAACGTCAGCGCGGAAATCTGGCCCAGAGGTCGGTAAAAACGCATTATTTCCCCCGTTTAGCGCGCGGATGCGCGGCATCGTACACCGAGGCAAGGTGTTGAAAATCAAGATGGGTATAGATTTGGGTGGTGGAGAGGTTAGCATGCCCCAGCAGCTCCTGCACGCCGCGCAGATCGCCGCTCGACTCCAGCATATGGGTGGCAAAGGAGTGGCGCAGCTTGTGCGGGTGCACATGGCTGTTCAGCCCCTGCTTAATGCCCCACTCGGCGAATCGCTTCTGTACGTTGCGCGCCGAAATACGTTTGCCCAGCTTCGACAAAAACAGCGCGTCGTCATCGGTACCGAACAGGCCGCGCAAATCCAGCCAGTGCTCAATCCATGCCACCGCGTTGCGACCGATCGGCAAACGACGCTCCTTGCTGCCTTTGCCCATCACCCAGACCTCACCGCTTTCGAGATCGAGGTGTTTGATATCCAGGTTGACCAGTTCGGACAAACGCAATCCCGCGCCGTACATCACCTCCAGCATCGCCCGATCGCGCACCGCCAGCGGATCGTTGAGATCGATATCCAGCAGTCGATTGACGTCATCGACGTCAATATTTTTTGGCAGGTGGCGGGGAATTTTCGGCGCGGCAATCCCCTTCGCCGGATTGGCGCTGAGCTCGCCCTGACCGACCAGCCAGTCGAAGAAACTGCGCAGCGCCGACAGGCGAAGCGCCAGGCTTGCCGGGCCTAACCCCGCGCGGCGACTACGCACCGCAAAGCTTCGCACCTGAGCGGCATCGCACTGCGACCAGCTTTTCAGGCCCGCCTCATCCGCCAGGGCGATCAGCGCGTCCAGCTGTCGCTGGTAATTCAGTAACGTGATCGGGCTGAGCTGGCGTTCAACGCCAAGATGGCGAAGAAAGCGGGCGACGGCGGAGAAGAGAGGAGAATCGGTCATGCGCGTTCAATCCAGCGCTCCAGCAGGCCGGGCAGCATCTGGGCAATCTCCTGCAACAGCTGCGTCCCCTGCCCTGGCTGATAATGCTGCGCATCGCGGCTGCTGAAGAGCATCACGCCCGGGGCATTATCGCCCCCCAGCAGCGATATCGCCACAGACCCAATGGCCTTCGCCTCCGGCAGCACCACCAGCAGCTCCGGGCCGTTCAGCGGTCCAAGATAGTGGCGCGCCTGGCCCAGACGTTGAATACGGATCGGCTCAAACGCCTGCCGGTTTAATGCCAGATGGGTAAACTTCGAGGGCGCGCCGAGGCGCCAGCAGTCAGGAAACAGGCGCACCGTGGCGCCCGCCAGCCCCAGCTCGCGTGCCCAGCGGTGAAGGCGGTTGAGCATATCGTCAAGGCTCTCCGCCGCCGCCAGCCGCGTTTGCAGCTGCAGCAGGCGCTGGAACAGGCTTTCATTAGCGACCGCCTGCTCCATCAGCAGCGACATATTTTCTTCCAGCACATGAATATGGTTACGCGCCCGCATCATGTGCCACTCCACCAGCGAAATCGTACCGCGTACCGGATGCGGGACGCGGAGATGTTCGACCTGGGCGGCATTACGAATAAAAAATTCAGGATGTTGCAACAGATAGTCCACCACTGCGCGATCGTTCAACGCGCTGGCAACCTCCTGCTGTTCTTCCCCGATTGGTTTCATAAATGAATAAATCCATCATAGACATGGGCCGCCGGGCCGGTCATAAACAGCGGCTGGCCCGGGCCTTTCCAGGCGATATCAAGACGACCGCCGGGTAATTCCACGCGTACCGTTTCCGCCAGCAGCCCCTGCTGGATCCCCACCGCCACCGCGGCGCAGGCGCCGCTGCCGCAGGCCTGGGTTTCCCCCGCGCCGCGTTCGTAGACGCGCAGACGGATATGAGACCGACCGACCACCTGCATAAAGCCGATATTGGCGCGCTCCGGAAAACGCTCATGGCTTTCCATCACCGGGCCGAGAGTTTCCACCGCTGCCGTATCCACATCATCAACCTGGATGACGCAGTGCGGATTTCCCATGGACACCACGCCGCACAATACTGTCTGCTCGGCGGCACGCATGATATAGGTCTTTTCCGCTTTGTTGGCGCGGAACGGCACCTGGGACGGCTCGAAGTTGGGCTCGCCCATGTTCACCCGCACCAGATCGTCTTCCGTTACGCTTAATACCATACGCCCGTTGGCCGTACTCACGCGGATATCACGTTTATTGGTCAGGCCTTTCAGCCGGACGAAGCGGGCAAAACAGCGCGCGCCGTTGCCGCACTGCGACACTTCGCTGCCGTCGGCGTTAAAGATCCGGTAGTGGAAATCCAGATCCGGATCGTAGGGCGGTTCGACGACCAATAGCTGATCGAACCCGACGCCAAGGTGGCGATCCGCCAGGCGGCGAATCAGCTCCGGCGAGAAAAAAACATTCTGCGTTACCGCGTCAACGACCATAAAATCGTTGCCAAGGCCATGCATTTTAGAGAACTGCATCATCTACTCCAGTTGCGCGGAACAGAACGTTATCGTTAGTAATTGACCTGGCTCGGACCACCGGTATCGCCACGATCGTTACGATCCGGCGTTGCGCTCTGAATGCCAGGGTTAACCGGTTTGGTCGGCGGCGGCGCGGTTTTGTCCGCCGGTGGGAAATAGAGAGGCCCTTTCAGACCGCAGCCGGTCAGGCTGAAGATCGCAAACAAAACGGCAAGCGTAGGAAAAACGTTTTTCATTGATAGTTGCCCGTGATTCATTCTTTCTGCTTTCTATCATCGCAGGAGAAGACGTAAAAGCAAGCCTTTAGCATCCGACTGCGCGCGCTTTTGTTTCGCGCTATACTGCGACCCATCTTCAAAAATCAAAAAAGCAGAATCAAATTATGAACGACAGTGAATTCCATCGCCTGGCCGATAGCCTGTGGATGACCATCGAAGAACGTCTGGACGACTGGGACGGCGATAGCGACATCGACTGCGAAATCAACGGCGGCGTGCTGACCATCAGCTTTGAAAACGGCAGCAAAATCATTATTAACCGTCAGGAGCCGCTGCACCAGGTGTGGCTGGCCACCAAACAGGGCGGCTATCACTTCGATCTCAAAGGCGACGAGTGGATCTGCGATCGCAGCGGCGAAACCTTCTGGGATCTGCTGGAGCAGGCGGCGAGCCAGCAGGCCGGTGAGACGGTGAAATTCCGTTAATGACGTGTTTCCCGGATAGCGGCGCATCGCGCCTTATCCGGGCCAAATCTACGAGTAGCGCTGCTGCAGCACCGGCGAGGCGGTAACGTCCTGGCTGGTGGGTATCGCGGCGGCAATCGCCTGAGTGCGGAAAGGGATCACCTGGGTGCGCCCGTCTACCTCGACAATCTGATAGAACTGCGGCAGGTTGAAGTTGATAAAGCTGGAGCCGTAGGTGAAACGATCGTGCGATGACGAATAGAAGCGGCTGACGTCGCGCACCAGCTCCTCTTTACTGCCCTCGCAGTGATGATAGACCTCGGCGCGGTTGCTCTCATCAAGAATATAGATGTTAAAGCCGCTGTCGTTGTTATCCGCGTCTTCAAAGAAGAACTGAATAATCCCTTCGCTGGCGAAGCCATCCACCACCGCCGGCAGCTTAACGTGATTGGTTTCCACCTGCACCGACAGCCCGTGCAGCTTGTTGTGCGAGATAGCGCCGTAGAACTCAATGGCGTTTTCCAGCTTCTGCACCGAAACGTTAAGCCGCTCGAAGAACAGCCCCCACGTCTGGCCGGAGACGCGCAGCGCTTTGAAGCGCCCGGTATCCTGGCGGGTACTGGAGAGACGCAGTTCGATACATTCGGAGATCATCTGCTGCACGCGGGTGCGGATCAGGCCGCGCAGGTGCTGACTATAGCAGAACACCTCCACGCTGTCCGGCGGCGCGGCGTCCTGGTGCATTTTGCCGAGGATCGTTTTCAGCGCCTCGATCATCGCCTGTTCGCCGTTAAAGTGCAGCGTACGCACTTCGTTCCACGAGTTGCGATACAGCAGGTCGACGCTGCCGATCAGGCATTTTTGCTCTTCGCCGAAGCTGAAAACATCCAGCTTACGGAAATCGAAGTGCACCACCTGGTTGCGGAAGGCCGCGGTTGGGTCATATTCGAGGTTGACGATAATCGCCAGGTGGCGGATTTCGCACGGGCTGTACAGCGCCTTTGGCGTCGGCGCCGGCAGGCGCAGCGGGAAGTGGTGCGACACGTCGGCCACCATCTCCTGCAGCTTCGCCAGATCGACGATGCCGTTGCCCTTAATAAACAGGCGGGTGCGTGAGGTCAGCAGGCCGTTAAACCAGGCCCAGGCCACCAGCTTATTAAGATAACGGTTATATTCCAGCGGCTGATGGCTGATGATCGATTCCATGTCCGGCGCGCGGTTGTACAGATACCAACCGGTACGGTTGGCGCGGCCCGGCGGCACGTGGATAAAGGTCAGGTTCGGTTCCGACAGATCCGGCGAAATTTGCGGGTTTACCAGCGTCACTTTCCCCGGCAGCGCTTCAAAGGCCGCATACAGCTTACGGGTCAGCACGCCAATATCCTGCGGGCTGGCGGAGACGCTAAGGTTATTGCGCCGCGCGAAGCGGATCAGATTACGATAGCTCTGCATCATGGCGTCGAGCAGTTCGTTGTGCGCCTTGCGCACTTCATCGATTTTCCAGTTGGCGCGGTTGTCGAGCATCATCAGACGCTTTTCGTCCCAGCCCCAGGCATTCACCAACTGGCTGACAACTTCGCGACGCCAGCCGACGCAGGCGCGTTCGCGGCTGAGTTTTTCACAAACTTTCAGGTAGAAGCAGCGGCGCACCAGATCGAGGCGGGTTTCATCTTCGATGGCCTGCAGATAGGTGGTCACGCGCTCCAGCATCATGCAGTACGGGTCGAGGCCGAAGGAGACAATCTCCCCGTCGTGCAGACGCTGTTTGATATCTTTCGCTAACAGGCGGTTATTGGGGTATTCCCAGGAGTAGGCTTCCAGCAGCAGCGTTTTCAGCACCGCTTTATAGGGGGAGTCGATACTTTTATACAGCTGCCACAGGCTGGCGCCGAAGTACTCTTCCGCCGACAGCGAACTGAGGCCGCCGAGATCGAGCCATTCGTTAGGCGTCAGCACGCCCTGGGCATACAGCCCCATCACGTAATCATCGTAATGCTCTTCTTCATCGCACGGCACCATATTCCACAGAATACGCTTGCCGGCGAGGCGCACCGCGGTGCGGTAGAACTCATCAAGCAACAGGATATGCTGGGTCGAACCGCAGTCTTCGCCGCCGAGGCTACCGCTTTCGTTATGACGGAAACGGTTTTCGTCGATCAGGAAGAAGCTGACTTCCACGCCGAGCGAGGCAGCCCAGCTCTCAAGCAGGCTGCATTTTCGCTGCAGCAGCTGACGCTCTTCGCTATCCAGCCAGGCCTGGTGACATACCCAGATATCAAGATCGGAAGAGCAGCTCTGGCCGACGGAGGAAGTACTGCCCATCGAGTAGACGCCGGTGATCGGCAGCTCGCCTTTCGGCGGCTCCTGAGTCTGCATACCGCGATGCAGTTCCAGTTCCTCAAGATAGTGGCGTTGGGTTTCATCAGGCGTGTAGAGGCAAATGCCACGGGGAACGTTACCGTCAAGGTAACCCGGCATCAGCGGGTGATGATAATGTAATAACGTTGGCAGTAGACTGTAAACCTGCTGGAAAGCGGGTCCCATGGCAGCAAGCGCGCGATCCACGCGCAATTGGTTGATGGCATCCAGTCTCTGTTTCAGTGTCTCAATATAGAGGTACAAGACATATCGCCTGATGTTCAAAAACCCGAGGTACAATAGTACGGAGGATTTCAGTATTTCAACAAAAACCGTCACCATTCGTCGTCGGTGTGGTTGTGATGAGCAGCGGACTGACAAATGGTTTAAAACGTGATCAATTTAACACCTTGCTCATTGACCGTAAAGAAAGATGCGCTACATACAAGTGTAGCACCGTTTATTACCTGTAAATTCCTCACTACGCCTCCGGCAACCGCCACGCGCATGAAAGGTTAAAAAAGAGTGGGCCGGAGCCACCTCCCACATAAACCGTGAAAACTAACATCCGTAAGACAACAATGTTAGGATGGATAGTGGTCGATAATGACGGTAACAAGCATGTTAGACAAAGTTTTGAAAATTGCCACACGGCAAAGCCCGCTTGCGCTATGGCAGGCGCAGTATGTTAAAGCGCGCCTGGAACAAGCGCATCCCGGACTGAAGGTCGAGCTGGTGCCGATGGTCACGCGCGGGGATGTCATCCTTGATACTCCGCTGGCAAAGGTGGGGGGCAAAGGCTTATTTGTGAAAGAGTTAGAGCTCGCCATGCTCGAAGGGCGCGCCGATATCGCCGTCCATTCGATGAAAGATGTGCCGGTGGAATTCCCGGAGGGCCTGGGGCTGGTGACTATCTGCGAGCGCGACGATCCGCGCGACGCGTTTGTCTCCAATCGCTATGCCTCGATTGACGAACTGCCGGCCGGCAGCGTCGTTGGCACGTCAAGTTTACGCCGTCAGTGCCAGCTGGCCGCCACCCGTCCGGACCTGGCGATCCGCTCTCTGCGCGGTAACGTCGGTACCCGGCTGAGTAAGCTGGATAACGGCGAGTACGACGCCATCATCCTCGCCGCCGCCGGCCTGAAGCGCCTGCAGCTGGAAGCGCGTATTCGCCAGCCGCTGTCGCCTGAGCAATCTCTGCCGGCGGTCGGCCAGGGCGCGGTCGGCATCGAATGCCGTCTTGATGATGCATGGACCCGGGGGCTGTTAGCGCCTCTCAACCATACGGAAACGGCGGTGCGCGTGCGCGCCGAGCGGGCGATGAACACCCGCCTCGAAGGCGGCTGCCAGGTGCCGATCGGCAGCTATGCGGAACTGAAGGACGGGGAACTGTGGCTGCGGGCGCTGGTTGGCGCTCCGGATGGTTCACAGCTGGTGCGCGGCGAACGACGCGGGCCAGCTGAACAAGCGGAAGCCCTCGGCATCTCGCTGGCGGAAGAGCTTCTGGATAATGGCGCCCGCGAGATTCTCGCGGCGGTTTATGATGGAGAAGCCCCGCGATGAGCATCCTGGTCACTCGTCCACTACCGCAAGGAGAAGCGCTGGTCAGCCGTCTGCGGGCCATGGGACGCGTGGCCTGGAGCTTTCCGCTGATAGAATTTACGCCCGGCAGGGAGCTTCCCGCGCTGGGCGATGCGCTTGCCCGACTGGGTCCCGACGATCTGCTATTTGCGCTATCCCAGCATGCGGTGGAATTCGCCCATGCCCGTCTGCAGCAGCAGGGCCTGCCCTGGCCCACTTCTCCGCGCTATTTTGCCATTGGCCGCACGACGGCGCTGGCCCTCCATACGGTCAGTGGGCAGCATATCCATTACCCGTTAGATCGGGAAATTAGCGAAGTCTTGCTACAATTACCTGAATTACAAAACATTGCCGGGAAAAATGCGCTGATCCTACGCGGCAATGGCGGGCGGGAACTCTTAGGCGCGACGCTGACCGAGCGCGGCGCCAGGGTCACATTTTGTGAATGTTATCAACGTAGTGCAAAACATTACGATGGCGCAGAAGAAGCGATGCGCTGGCAATCTCGCGGAGTCACCACGCTGGTGGTCACCAGCGGCGAGATGCTGCAGCAGCTATGGTCGTTAATACCGCAATGGTATCGCGAACAGTGGCTCCTGCACTGCCGCGTTGTCGTTGTCAGCGAACGTCTGGCCCTTCAGGCCCGGGAACTGGGCTGGCAGGAGATTCAGGTTGCCGATAGCGCCGACAACGATGCGCTGCTACGCGCATTACAATAACTCTCAACATTGGAAGCCATAATGACGGAACAACAAAATCAATCCGCCGTGGTTGAAGAGACCAGGGAGGCCGTGGAGACCACACCACAGCCAGAGAATACTGAGAAGAAGAAGGCAGGCAATAAAACCAGCCTGGCGCTCAGCGCGATCGCTATCGCCATTGCGATAGCCGCCGGCATCGGCCTGTATGGCCTGAACAAACAACAGGCCACGCGGCAAAACGCAACTACCTCTGAATTAGCAAGCCAGGTCGCGGCGCTGCAAAAAGCGCAGGAAAATCAAAAAAGTGAACTGGAAGGTGTTATCAAACAGCAGGCCGACCAGCTAAACGAAGCCAAACACCAGCAGGAGACGCTGGCCAAACAGTTGGATGAGCTGCAGCAAAAAGTGGCGGTGATTTCCGGTAGCGATGCCAAAACCTGGCTGCTGGCCCAGGCCGACTTCCTCGTCAAGCTGGCGGGACGTAAGCTGTGGAGCGATCAGGATGTCACCACCGCCGCCGCGCTGCTGAAAAGCGCTGACGCCAGCCTCGCCGACATGAACGACCCAAGCCTCATCGGCGCCCGCCGGGCGATCACCGACGACATCGCCACCCTCTCCGCGGTAAGCCAGGTGGACTATGACGGCATGATCCTCAAGGTTAATCAGCTGGCGAATCAAATCGATAACCTGCGGCTGGCCGATAATAACGATGACGATTCGCCGATGGACGCTGATAGCGATGAGCTTTCCAGCTCTATCAGCGAATGGCGCGTCAACCTGCAGAAAAGCTGGCAGAACTTTATGGACAGCTTTATCACCGTGCGCCGCCGCGATGAAACGGCGGTCCCGCTGCTGGCGCCGAATCAGGATATCTATCTGCGGGAAAATATTCGCTCTCGCCTGCTGGTCGCCGCGCAGGCAGTTCCGCGCCATCAGGAAGAGACCTGGAAACAGTCGCTGGATAACGTCTCGACCTGGGTACGCGCCTATTATGATACCGATGACGCCACCACCAAAGCCTTCCTCGACGAGGTGGATAAGCTCAGTCAGCAAAGCATTACCATGACGGTGCCGGAAACGCTGCAGAGCCAGGCGTTGCTGGAAAAACTGATGCAGACCCGAGTGCGCAACCTGATGGCGCAGCCTGCCGTTACCGCGGGCGGCGCGCCTTCGCCCGCACCTGCTGCGCCGGCCGCCCCCGCTGCGCCGCAAGGAGAGTAACGCATGCTGAAAATTCTTTTACTCTTCGCACTGTTGATCGCCGGGATCGTGCTTGGCCCGATGATCGCCGGGCATCAGGGCTACGTCCTGATCCAGACCGATAATTACAATATCGAGACCAGCGTGACCGGGCTGGTGATCATCCTGATCCTCGCCATGGTGGTGCTGTTCGCCATTGAATGGCTGCTGCGCCGCATTTTCCGCACCGGGGCGCATACGCGCGGCTGGTTTGTCGGCCGTAAACGCCGTCGCGCGCGTAAGCAAACCGAGCAGGCGCTGCTTAAGCTGGCGGAAGGTGATTACCAGCAGGTTGAGAAGCTGATGGCGAAAAATGCCGATCACGCCGAACAGCCGGTGGTGAACTATCTGCTGGCGGCGGAAGCGGCCCAGCAGCGCGGCGATGAAGCGCGGGCCAACCAGCATCTGGAGCGCGCCACCGAGCTGGCGGGCGATGACCTGATCCCGGTGGAAATCACTCGCGTTCGCCTGCAGCTGGCGCGTAATGAAAATCACGCTGCGCGCCATGGCATCGATAAGCTGCTGGAAATTACCCCGCGTCATCCGGAAGTGCTGCGCCTCGCCGAACAGGCATACACCCGCACCGGCGCCTGGCAGTCGCTGCTGGACATCATTCCGTCGATGGCGAAAGCTAACGTCGGCGATGAAGCGCACCGCGCGGCGCTGGAACAGCTGGCCTGGGTTGGCCTGATGGATAAAGCGCTGGCCGATGGCGGCAGCGAAGGACTACGCGAATGGTGGCGCAACCAGAGCCGTAAAACGCGGGCGCTGGTGCCGCTGCAGGTGGCGATGGCCGAGCGCCTCATCGAGAGCGACGATCACGATACCGCGCAGCAAATTATCATTGATGGTCTGAAGAAACAGTATGATGACCGTCTGGTGATGCCGATCCCGCGTCTGAAGACCAATAACCCGGAACAGCTGGAGAAAGTGCTGCGCCAGCAGATCAAAGCCGTTGGCGACCGTCCGCTGCTGTGGAGCACCCTGGGCCAGTCGCTGATGCGGCACGGCGAATGGCAGGAGGCCAGCATCGCCTTCCGCGCCGCGCTTAAGCAGCGTCCGGATGCCTTTGATTACGCCTGGCTGGCGGATGCCCTGGACCGCCTGCATCAGCCGGAAGAAGCCGCCGCTATGCGCCGCGATGGACTGCTGCTGACGCTGCAGAATAATCCTCAGCCATAACCTGGCATGGCTATCGCCTCCTGCGGGGCGATAGCCCTTCTCCCCCGCCTTCACATTGACGGATCCCCGAAAGAAAAAAACGCCTGCGCTGAAATCAGGGCAGGCGTTAAAACAGGTCTGTTTGACAACAAATTGGGTGCTTCACTCAACGTAATGTCCATGGTGTTTGATGAGGCATAAATGCGACATCTGTCAGTGGACGATAAGCACCGTAAGAACGGCTCTGCATCATTCCGGAGTTTATGAGGCACGAAGGCGAACATAAGAGATGGAATGAGCATCTACCCGGTTATTATCGCACAGGATCCGGGGAAATTGCATCTACCACAGTGATGAATTGAGAGTTTTCCTGACGCGTATTCTTAAGCAAAGAGAAGATTTTTTATCAGCAAGATCAGAGAAATAAGAGATGGCGGACGGCAGCAGAAAACAAAAAACCCCGCCGAAGCGGGGTTCAAAATTGGTCGGCGAGAGAGGATTCGAACCTCCGACCCACTGGTCCCAAACCAGTTGCGCTACCAAGCTGCGCTACTCGCCGAAATACTGCTTTTTGAATTTTTAGTTCAATTCGTTAAAGTCGTGGTGCGAGGGGGGGGACTTGAACCCCCACGTCCGTAAGAACACTAACACCTGAAGCTAGCGCGTCTACCAATTCCGCCACCTTCGCAAATTCACAACTCTATCAAATAATGGGGTGGCTAATGGGATTCGAACCCACGACAACTGGAATCACAATCCAGGGCTCTACCAACTGAGCTATAGCCACCACTGCAAACCTTTTACGCGGTATTAAAACCACCGCAGCTCCAGCACCGGGTTAATGGTGCGCCCGACAGGATTCGAACCTGAGACCTCTGCCTCCGGAGGGCAGCGCTCTATCCAGCTGAGCTACGGGCGCTTAGCGCCGTTGCGGGGTCGGATAATACGGACTTCCTACCCCGCTGTCTAGTGCCTTTTTAAAGAAAATTATCGTTTGCTCATGCTTTGTTCGTTTTGACGGTTATTCAGCCGTATTATTGACTTGCCCCTGTCTTCCGAGGCCAAACACCTTATAAATCAGGGTGACGGCGGCCAGAAAAATAATGCCGACGAAGAGCGACATGCGGGTTTCATCATTCAGTCCCATCCCGACCAGCACGCAGATCAGGAAGGCCATCGTGAAATAGTTGGCCCACGGAAACAGCAGCGAACGGAACGGATGGCTGGCAATCGCCGCCTGATGCACGCGACGGAAACGCAGCTGACTAATCAGGATCACAAACCAGGGCACCATCCCCGGCAGGACGCTGGCGCTATAGACATAGACGAACACCCGCTGCGGATTAGGAATAATGTAATTCAGGCAGGAGCCCACCAGCAGGATCAGAATCGACAGCGCCACACCGACGGACGGAACGCCGTTGCGCGATACCTTACCGATCGCCGCCGGCAGCTGACGGTTCTTCGCCAGGGCGTACAGCATACGTCCGCAGCTGTACATTCCGCTGTTGCAGCCGGAAAGCGCTGCCGTCAGCACCACGAAGTTGATAATTCCCGCCGCCGCGGTAATACCGATTTTGGCAAACGTCAGTACGAACGGGCTGCCATTGGAGCCGATTTGATCCCACGGGAAGATAGTGACGATAACGAAAATCGCGCCGACGTAGAAAATCAGGATCCGCCACAGCACTTTGCCCACCGCGCTGCGCAGCGTCACCTGCGGGTTTTTCGCTTCACCTGCGGTAATGCCGATGAGCTCCACCCCCTGATAGGACGCGACCACGATACACAGCGCCGTCAGGAAGCCCTTCCAGCCGCCGGCAAAGAAACCACCATGTTCGGTGAGATTACCAAAACCGATGGAGTGGCCGCCGTTGCCAAAGCCGAAGAAAATGACGCCCAGCCCGACGACGATCATCACGATAATGGTGGTCACTTTTATCATGGCGAACCAGAACTCGATTTCACCGTATAGCCGGACCGCCGCGAGGTTAGCCAACGCCACCAGCCCCACGGCAATCAACGCCGGGATCCACTGCGCCATCTCCGGGAACCAGAACTGCACATAGACCCCGATGGCGGTAATCTCCGAGATCCCCACCGCCATCCACATAAACCAGTAGGACCACGCGGTCAGATAGCCGAAGAAGGGGCTCATATAGCGATGCGCATACACCGCGAAGGAGCCTGTGACAGGCTCAAGGAACAGCATTTCGCCCATTGAGCGCATAATGAAAAAGACGAACAGGCCAGCGATAATGTACGCCAGCAGCACGGAAGGCCCAGCCCATTTCAAGGTACTGGCCGCCCCCATAAACAACCCCACGCCAATCGTCCCGCCAAGGGCGATCAGTTCAATATGCCGGGCCTCCAGTCCACGCTGGAGCTCCGCTTTTTTCTCAGTCATATATCCTCTTGTGTTTGCCGTATTCCGGGTACTCCCGGTTATTGTTATTAACTGAAACCATAGCCTTGCCGACGCGCAGGTCTCCCCGGCGCGTATGAAGCCTGCGAATGGTTAATTAATTTTGCGGAAATGGCAAATAAAGTATCAGGCGAGTGAAGAGATTACACAGAATATGTATGCAAACTCGCCTGGTTGCAGTGGAATATCAGAGCTTACCGGAATAATGCCAACGTAAATAGCGCAGCAGACGGAACTGTCTTTTGATACGGCTCGGCTGCAAAAGCAGGCGATAGAACCACTCCAGCCCCAGATCCTGCCAGAACTTCGGCGCCCGATGGACGTGCCCGGTAAAAACATCGTAAGTGCCGCCGACGCCCATATACAGCGCGTGCGGATACAGGCGCCGGCAGTCGCGCATAAAGATCTCCTGGCGCGGCGACCCCATCGCGACGGTGACGATTTTCGCCCCGCTGTCGCGAATGCGTTCGAACAATGCCTGGCGTTGCTCAGGGGTGAAATAACCGTCCTGGCTGCCGACGATGTTCACCTGCCAGCGCTGACGCAGCCTGGATTCTGTCTGCGCCAGGACCTCAGGTTTACCACCAACCAAAAACACCGGTGTCCCTTCAGCGCCGGCGCGCTGCATTAACGCTTCCCAGAGATCGGCCCCGGCGACGCGGGATACCTGGGCCTGCGGGTATTTTTTGCGCAGCGAACGCACCACGCTGATGCCATCGGCATATTTAAACTCCGCCGCCTCAATCAGCGCCCGTACCTCCGGGTTATCCTCTACGGCCAGCATTTTCTCAGCATTAATGGCCACCAGCGTCCCCTCGCGGAGAACGCCATCGGCAAACAAATAATCCAGAGCGTGCGGCATATCGCGCCAGCCTATAAGCTGCAGCCCTCTTAACAGGTACAACGGCGCGGAAATGGTCCCAGTCATGTCCATCCTTCTCAGACTTGCGGTTGCGAAAGCGGTTTTACGCGCTTATGAATCAGTCCCACGCTATCCAGGAACCAGTACAGCAGTTTCGCCGCCAGCAAGCAGATACCAAAGATCACGAGGAAAAACACCACGCGGGAGCCGAACGAATCCAGCCCCTCGCGCGCCAGCACTATCATGTTGAAGATAGCGCCGAAACAGAAACTGTGCAGGATAGCCGCTTTATAGCGATTGCTCTCCCGGTTGCCCAGCTCATACAGCCAGTCGAACCATTTAATAATCAACCCTACCGCCACGGCGCCCAGCGGTACGAACCAGACGCCGCCCATCACCACCAGCGAGCCAATCAGCGTCGGCGAAATCGCCAGCCCCGAATGGTTGTTTAATACTTCCCAGGTAAAGTAGTTGGCGGTATTGAGCACCATCGTCGGGCGACCGTGCCACATCCAGCTGGGGATAAAGACGTAGAAATCGCGGATCATCGGCGCCAGCCCCTGGAAATCGATCTTGTCGTAGTTCTGCAGCAGCAGCGCCAGGTTCTCCCACGGTGAGAAGGTGTCGCGCGTGAGATACAGAAAGGTATAAAACGCTTCGTCTCCGCTGACGTTCATCCCGTAGCGCTTCAGCGCCAGCCAGAACATGCCGACAATACCCAGCACACCCGCCGCCGCCAGCATCCACAGGCTGATCCAGCCGCGAATAATACCGATGAACAGAAAGATGGCGAAGGCGATGATAATATTGGCGCGCGTCCCGCCGACGATGGCGTAGGTCAGCAAACCAAAGGCCACCGTGCTGACGAGGAAGAAGATCCACGCCTTATAATCCTGGCGCAGAAAATAGACCACCAGCATCGCCGGAATAAAGAAGTAAAAGAAGCGCTTCAACGCCACGCCGGACACTTCAGCAGAGAAAATCTGGCTGTAGGAGTTGAGCTTAAACAGCAGGAAACCGTTGTGGGCGAAGAAGATGCCGACGCACAGCAGCGCCAGCCCCATCAAAATGCCCCACGCCAGATGGGTTTCCACCCGGTTCATGGTAAACAGCGGGCGATGCGCAACCTCACGCGATGCCGAACGCAGCCGCGTTTTATAGGTCACGTAGTAGACTGCGTAGAAGCACACCGCGATCAGCAGCGTCTGCAGCAAAATCTCCGGCGGCGCCACGCTGACGTCAAAGCGGAACACCAGAATACTGGTCAGCGGGAAGCCGAAGAAAAAGGTCAGCAGAAACAGCAACGAGAAAAAAACGTTGAAGTTAAAGCGTACCCGACGGAACTCAAACCAGGTGGCGGTGGCGATGAACAGCGTCGACAGCAGCCAGACCACCAGCAGCCCGCTAAATTGCATTAACGTCATGCCTGCCCCTCCGCCGCTAACCGTAGCGCCCGCCGCCAGCCCGTCAGATAGTTCGGCCGGAAGAAGGCGATAGCGGATTTATCCACGCTCGCCAGCTGACGCTGCGCTTCGCGCACCACGCTGACGTCCAGCGCGTCGCTGGTGAACAGCACCGGCACATGCTGCTCGGCCATATCCTGCCAGAACGGGTTTTCCCGATTGAGCACGCAGGGGATGCCCGCCTGAATCAGCAGACACAGGGTGCCGATCCCCTGCTGGCGGGCAAACAGAAAATAGCCCAGATCGCAGCGGCGCAGCAGCGCCAGATAATCATGAAACTCCAGCTTCTCGCTGAGGATCTGCAGATGCTCACCGCTAAACAGCGCCGCCCCCGCCTCGCGAACCTCATTGATATAGGCGTCGTTATTCGCTGGATAGCCCATCGGCACGATGACGTTTACCGTATCGCCAAACTGCTGATGGATTGCCTTCAGCGCGGCAATATGTTCATTGCTGCGATCCCCGGAGTTGCCCACCAGAATAGTCAGGGTATCACCGCGCGGAGCGTTATCGGCCAGGGTATTCAGCGCCGGATCCATACGGGTCGGGAAGTAGAGCAGCTCGCCCGGGACGCGCGGATGGCGGTTAGCGAACCAGCTGAGATCGCCGCGGGTGGCGAAAACGCGCCCTACCCGCCCCTGCGCCATACGGCGCAGCGGATAGAACAGGCGAAACTTCAGGCTGGCAGAATTTTCATACAGATCCGCCCCCCAGATATGCCAGTTAAACTGCGACGGGCGGATGCCGCCGCTCAACAACGCCAGCCACAGCCCGGTATTAAACTGGCCGTGGAAGAAAAAGCGCTGCTGGCGGTTGGCTTTCGCGGTAGCAATCACTGCCTGCGCCAGCGATTTCTTCCCCGGATAGCAGGTGATGTCCAGCGCCGGATACCCATCACGCACGCTGGCCTCATCACCGACGATCATAAATCTCCTGGCCTGCGGGTCGGCGGCCAGTTCGTCGTTAAAGAACCGCAGTACGGTCTGGTTATGATGCGGGATATCCGATCCCAGTACATGTATCAGTGCTGTCATGCCCGTTTACGCCAGAGTAAAAACACGCCACTACAAAGGGCGAAATAAACAATATAAGTGGCCATATATGCCTGCGCCGCGCCAACCGCGCCGTGCGCCGGTATAAGCCAGTGTGAGAATGCGGTCAGCAGTGCGAACTGGCTGATTTCCGTCAGAATATAAAAACGCAGCGACGCTTTGGCGATCACCAGATAGCCATAGACGTAGGCGCCTACTTTTAAAACGTCGCCCACCAGCTGCCAGGCAAACAGGTCACGCATCGCGGTAAAGCGATCGGAAAACAGCAGCCAGATGGCAAAATCGCGCAGCAGCCAGACCGTCAGGCTCGCCGCCGCTACTGCCGGCAGGACGAATTTCAGCGACTTGACTATCTCGCGGGTGATATCCGTTTTGGCGCTCAGCCGCGACAGCGTCGGCAGCAGATAGACGCTAAACGAGGCGGTAATAAACTGCAGGTAGGCATCGGAGATGCTGCTCACCCCCTGCCAGATCCCGACCGCCTCCCAGCCGTAATGCGCCGCCAGCAGATTACGCATCATCACATAGGCTACCGGCAGGGTCACCGAGGTTATCAGCGCCATCAGGGTAAATTTCGATAGCTGTCCCGCCAGACCGTTATCCCAGCGCGGACGCAGGGCGCTCAGCGGGATATTACCCCGCCGCCAGAGCATAATACCCGCCGGGACCACCACCAGCGCTGGAACTAACGCCAGCCCCAGCAGCGCGCCCTGATAGCCTCCCAACACGTAGCAAGCATAGTAAGCCGCCACGCCGATCAGGCTCCCGGCAATCAGCGAGAAGGCGTTACCCGCCGCATCGCGAAAGCCTTTCATCAGCGCCAGCAGGAAATTCGCCCAGGCGATCCCCATCTGCACCAGCGCCACCAGGCGTACCAGCCCCTGATAGTGCGTATGGCCGAACAGCCCCTGGCTTATCGGCGCCGCCGCCAGTAAAAATACCAGCGCCAGCAGGGTGGAAAAGCCAAGCACCATCGCCGACGAGGTGCCCACCACCTGCTTCAGGCGCGGGGGATCGTCGTGATGCTGCGCCACCAGCTTCGTGACGCCATTAAATATCCCGGCCCCGGCCAGCACGCCGAGTACGGTGACCAGTTGCCGGAAGTTACCGGCCTGGCCAACGCCCGCCGGCCCAAACGAGACGGCCAGCAGCTTGACGACCAGCAGACCGGCGCCGATTTTGACCAGCGTCGATGCCGCCGTCCACAGTGAGGCTTTTGCTAACGACATATCAGGAGAAGTAGCTCAGCAGCGAGTTAATCACCGTCCGCTGGTTCACCACAGACAGATTGTAAAACAGCGGCAGGCGTACCAGACGCTCGCTCTCCTGAGTGGTGTAGCGGTCTTCACCGCGGAATTCGCCGAACTGTTCGCCTGCCGGGCAGCTGTGCAGGGGAATGTAATGGAATACCGCGAGGATCTCCGCCTCTTTCAGCCAGGCGATCAGTCTGCTGCGATCCTCGATATCACGCAGCTTAATGTAGAACATGTGCGCGTTTTGCCCGCAGTCGGCCGGAACCGTCGGCAGTTCGATACGCCCGGCGCGCGCCAGCGGCAGCAGCGCATCATAGTAGTTCTGCCACAGGGCCAGGCGCTGCTGGTTGATGCGCTCCGCCGCTTCCAGCTGCGCCCACAGATAGGCGGCCTGCAGGTCGGACATCAGATAGCTGGAGCCAATGTCCCGCCAGGTATATTTATCCACCAGGCCGCGAAAGAACTGGCTGCGGTTGGTGCCTTTTTCGCGAATAATCTCCGCGCGTTCCACCAGCGTGCGATCGTTGATCAGCGTCGCCCCGCCCTCACCGCCGGCGGTGTAGTTTTTGGTTTCATGGAAGCTGAAGCAGCCGATATGGCCGATGGTGCCCAGCGCGCGCCCCTTGTAGGTGGACATCACCCCCTGTGCGGCGTCTTCCACCACAAACAGGTTGTATTTGTCGGCGATGGCCATGATGGTGTCCATCTCGCAAGCTACGCCGGCATAATGCACCGGGACAATCGCCCGGGTTTTATCGGTGATGGCGGCTTCGATGAGCGTTTCGTCGATATTCATCGTATCGCGACGGATATCAACGAAGACGATTTTCGCCCCGCGCAGCACAAAGGCGTTGGCGGTGGAGACAAAGGTATAGCTGGGCATAATCACTTCGTCGCCCGGCTGGATATCCAGCAGCAGCGCGGCCATCTCCAGCGAAGCCGTGCAGGAAGGGGTCAGTAGCGCTTTTGCCGTGCCAAATCGCTGCTCCATCCACTGCTGGCAGCGGCGCGTAAAGCCGCCGTCGCCGCACAGCTTGCCGCTGTTCATCGCAGACTGCATGTAATCAAGCTCGGTTCCAACCACCGGCGGCGCGTTAAATGGGATCATGGGGGTCACCTGTATAGCCAGTAGGCGGTGCTTTCCACGTTAGCACCGCTGAGAATATAACGTTTAAGCGCGGCGGTGTTGCCCATCTGGGTCGCCACCCGCAGTGTAGAAAGTCCGCGCGAGGCGGCCCAGTACCGCGCCGCCTGCATCAACTGCGCCCCGGCGCCGCGTCCGGCCAGCAGGCCGATACGCGCTTCGGTCGCAGTGATCTGCCGCAGGGAGACAAAGGCGCGAATATCGCCCTCAGGATGGCGGTAAATCAGGCACTGATGATCGAAGGTGCCGCGCACCGCATTTTCAATCCACTGGGCATAGAAGCGGCCGCTGGCGTCGGCAGCGTACCAGGGCGCGCGAAAGCGGCTCATGGCAAATGCCTGCGCCGCCTGCTCGCGCAGCGGCGCAATATCCGCTTCCACGGCGACGTCTGCGCCGGCATCTGCAGGGCTGCCCACCGGCAGCGCCAGATCGACCTCACCTTCCACCAGCTGAAAACCCAGCCGCTGCAGCGCGTCCAGCCGGACGGTGTCGCTGGCGGCGATCTTCGCCTGCACTCGCGACCACCCCGCCAGCGTCTCAGGCGTCAGCCGCGGCGCGTGCTCGTCAAAGCGCACGATCGCGCTGTTCACGGCAAAGAAGCGGTTCTCCCACTCCAGGGGGTCAATACTGGCGCGGACGGGCACGGAGCAGATCCAGCAGATATTGGCCGTAGCCGGTTTTTTCCAGCCGCTTCGCCGCACGTTTGACGCCGTCGTCGTCCAGCCAGCCGTTACGCCAGCCGATCTCTTCCAGACAGGCGATTTTAAAGCCCTGGCGCTTCTCGACGGTCTGCACGAACATGCTGGCCTCGATCAGGCTATCGTGGGTGCCGGTGTCCAGCCAGGCAAAGCCGCGTCCAAGCAGTTCGACGGTCAATGCGCCATCCTCCAGATACATCTGGTTGATGGAGGTGATTTCCAGCTCGCCGCGCTCGGATGGTTTGACCCGTTTGGCATACTCCGTCACCTTGCCATCGTAGAAATAGAGACCGGTGACCGCCCAGTTCGACTTCGGCTGCTTCGGCTTCTCTTCCAGCGATAGCGCACGGAAGTTATCATCAAACTCCACCACGCCAAAGCGCTCAGGATCCATCACCTGATAGCCAAAAATCGTCGCCCCTTCCGTGCGGGCAGCGACGCTGCGCAGCTTCGGGCTAAAGCTTTGGCCGAAGAAGATATTGTCGCCTAACACCAGACACGCCGGTTCGCCGTTAAGAAAGGCTTCTCCGATGATAAACGCCTGGGCTAAACCATCCGGCGTCGGCTGTACGGCATAGTGCAGCGCAATGCCAAACTCTGAGCCATCGCCGAGCAGGCGCTGGAAATCACGTAGGTCGTCCGGCGTGGTGATAATCAGGATCTCACGGATCCCGGCCAGCATTAATACCGACAGCGGGTAGTAGATCATCGGCTTATCGTAGATCGGCAACAGCTGCTTCGATACGCCGCGGGTGATGGGATGTAGCCGCGTTCCGGAACCGCCTGCCAGAATAATACCTTTCATCATTCCCCCCAGAGATGATTAGCTTTGCAGCCCAAGACGCTCGCCCTGATAGCTTCCGTCCTGAACCTGACGCCACCAGGCCTCGTTCGCCAGATACCACGCCACGGTCTTACGCATACCGGAGGTGAAAGTCTCTGCCGGCGTCCAGCCCAGCTCGCGGGCAATCTTCGAGGCATCAATGGCATAGCGCAGATCGTGGCCCGGACGATCGGCAACGAAGGCGATCAGATCGCGATAGTGCGCCACGCCCTGCGGCTTATCCGGCGCCAGCTCTTCCAGCAGCTGACAAATGGTTTCCACCACCTCGATATTTTTACGTTCGTTATGACCGCCGATATTGTAAGTTTCGCCCGGTTCGCCGCGGGTCGCCACCAGATACAGCGCTCTGGCGTGATCTTCCACGTACAGCCAGTCGCGGATCTGTTGTCCATTGCCATACACCGGCAGCGGCTTGCCCGCCAGCGCGTTAAGGATCGTCAGCGGGATCAGCTTCTCGGGAAAGTGATACGGGCCGTAGTTATTTGAGCAGTTGGTGATAAGCGTCGGCAGGCCATAGGTTCGCAGCCAGGCGCGCACCAGGTGGTCGCTGCTGGCTTTCGAAGCCGAATAGGGGCTGCTTGGCGCATAGGGCGTGGTCTCGGTAAAGAAATCATCGCTGCCGTGCAGATCGCCATACACTTCATCGGTGGAGATGTGATGGAAGCGAAACGCCGATTTTTGCGCCGTAGCCAGGGTATTCCACCAGCTACGGGCCGCCTCCAGCAGCGTATAGGTGCCCACGATATTGGTCTCGATAAACGCCGCCGGGCCGTCAATCGAACGATCGACATGGCTTTCCGCCGCCAGGTGCATCACCGTATCCGGTTGATGCTGACGAAAAATGCGATCCAGCTCGGCGCGGTCGCAGATATCCACCTGTTCAAAGGCGAAACGCGCATCCTGCGCCACCGGCGCCAGCGACATTAAATTGCCGGCGTAGGTCAGTTTATCCACCACCACCACGCGATCGGCGGTGTGCTGGATAATCTCCCGCACTACCGCCGAACCAATGAAGCCCGCGCCGCCGGTGACCAGAATGGTTCTCACCGCCACACTCCTTTGGTGTCGACGATAAACGCCTGGGTGACGCTATCGCCGCTAACGGCTTTAAATTCATTGTGATCGACCAGCATCACCAGCACATCGGCGCTGGCCAGCGCCGCCTCAAGGGTCGCCAGCGTACACAGTCCATCGAGTTTCTTCGGCAGCGCGTGAATGTTGGGCTCAACCACCTGGGTCGTGCCGCTGTGCCAGCGGGCAATCTGCGCGGCAATTTCCATCGCCGGACTTTCGCGCAGGTCGTCAATATTCGGTTTAAAAGCGAGGCCAAAACAGGCGATCGTCAGTTCGCTGGCCCGCTTGTTGGTGGCATTCAGGCAGTCCGCCACCTGCGCTTTCACCTGTTCGATAACCCATTCCGGCTTGTGGTCGTTGACCTCGCGAGCGGTGCGGATCAGACGCGCCTGCTGCGGGTTTTGCGCCACGATAAACCATGGGTCGACGGCGATACAGTGGCCGCCAACACCCGGGCCCGGCTGCAGGATATTGACGCGCGGATGGCGGTTCGCCAGGCGGATCAGCTCCCAGACGTTAATCCCCTGGTCGGCGCAAATCAGCGACAGTTCGTTGGCAAAAGCGATGTTGACGTCGCGGAAGCTGTTTTCCGTCAGCTTGCACATCTCGGCGGTGCGCGAGTTGGTCACCACGCATTCGCCTTCAAGGAAGATTTTATACAGCTCGCTGGCGCGAGCGGAGCAGACCGGCGACATGCCGCCGATAACGCGGTCGTTTTTAATCAGCTCGACCATCACCTGACCGGGCAATACCCGCTCCGGGCAGTAGGCGATATTCACGTCCGCCGCTTCACCCACCTGCTGGGGGAAGCTAAGATCCGGGCGCATCTCCGCCAGCCACTCGGCCATCTGTTCGGTCGACCCGACCGGTGAGGTGGACTCGAGGATCACCAGCGACCCTTTCTTTAACGTCGGCGCAATGGATTTGGCGGCCGACTCGACAAACACCATATCCGGCTCGTGGCGATCTTTAAACGGCGTCGGCACGGCAATCAGGTAAGCATCCGCCTCCACCGGAGTGGTGGTGGCGCTTAAATACCCCTGCTCGACCGCGGTCTTCACCACGCTCGCCAGATCTGGCTCCACGATATGAATCTCTCCACGGTTAATGGTCTCCACGGCATGTTGATTAACATCAACGCCGACCACCCGCTTCTGCCGGGAGGCGAACGCGGCAGCGGTTGGCAGCCCGATATAGCCAAGGCCAATCACTGAAATGGTAGAAAAACTCATAGCGTTACCTGATTATTTTTAAGTGCAGACAAAATGCGACGACATGCTTCGCCATCGCCATAGGGATTATGCGCGCGGCTCATCGCCTGGTATGCAGCATCATCCTCCAGCAGTCGCGTCACTTCCGCGACGATGCGCTGGCTGTCGGTGCCCACCAGACACACGGTGCCGGCGGCCACCGCTTCCGGACGTTCGGTCATATCGCGCATGACCAGCACCGGCTTACCCAGCGAGGGGGCCTCTTCCTGAATGCCGCCGGAATCGGTCAGGATCAGCCAGGCGCGATCCATCAGCCAGACGAACGGCAGGTAATCCTGCGGTTCAATCAACATCACATTGTCAATATGACCAAGAATACGATTCACCGGCTCGCTGACATTAGGATTCAGGTGAACCGGATAGACAATCTGCACCTCAGGGTGGGTATGGGCTATCTCGGCCAGCGCCTGGCAGATCTGTTCAAAACCGAGCCCAAAGCTTTCCCGCCGGTGGCCGGTAACCAGAATCATCTTTTTACCGTGGCTGATGAAAGGATAGCGCTGCAGCAGGGTCTCCCGTAGCGCTTCATCACCCAGCACCCGATCCCGCACCCAGAACAGGGCGTCAATGACCGTATTCCCGGTGACCGTGATCCGACTGTCGGCAATATTTTCCCGCAGCAGGTTCTGCCGCGAGGTTTCCGTGGGGGCGAAATGGTATGTCGCCAGATGGCCGGTCAACGTACGGTTGCCTTCTTCCGGCCACGGCGAACTTAAATCGCCGGTGCGCAGGCCGGCCTCTACGTGACCCACCGGTATCCGCTGGTAAAACGCCGCCAGGCTCGCCGCCATGGTGGTGGTGGTATCGCCATGCACCAGCACCACGTCGGGTTTAAACGACTCCAGCACCGGCTTAAGCCCTTCAAGGATGCGACAGGTGATCTCGGTCAGCCCCTGCCCCGGCTTCATTATGTTGAGATCGTAGTCCGGGACAATAGAGAAAAGTTTCAACACCTGATCGAGCATCTCCCGATGCTGCGCGGTCACGCATACTTTCGCCTCAAAATGAGGATCCTTTGCCAGCGCATGGACCAGAGGCGCCATCTTGATGGCTTCCGGCCTCGTGCCAAATACAGTTAGTACTTTCACATCGATTCTCTTCGATTAGGCGATGAAGGTCATCTGCCCTTCACCACAGGCCGCAATCACAGGACACGACGACGCGATAACGCCACGCCTGCGCCGATGAGCGCACCCACAATCCCCCACATCACCATCAGAAATACACGGCGCGGGCTATCGCGTTTTACAGGTTCTTCCGGCGTCCGCAAATACCGGTAAGTCTGAAAACGCGGATCTAACGTTGGACCGACGTTCAACGTGCTCAGCATGGCGCGGTTCTGGTCGTAATCGAGGTCATATTCCGGCCCGACGGCCTGCAGGTTTTCCAGCCTGGCCTGCAGCATCGGCCTGCCCAATAAAAATAGCTCTGAATCCGGCAACTGATCGGCAGGAACATCCGTTTCGCTACGTGAAATATTGTGCTGCTGAGCCACCTTCAGCGCCTGCTCCACGCTGTGCGTCCGGCGGTTGAAGATGGCCTCGGCCACCTCTTCCTGGCGCTTCACCTGCGCCTTCATCTGCACCGTCCGCGCCGCCCAGGCGCCTTTAAGTTCGTCGTTAAGATGGCCTGCCGCCCGCTGGCTGGCGAAGGCCACATACTGACGCAACAGATTATTGGCATCCTGCCCGGTCTCGGCGGTCAGTTTGACGCTGTCGTTAATGCTCTTGGCCGCATCGCCTGGCATAAACTGGATATTGTTAATCAGGTCATCCAGCATCGCCGCATCAGCGCGGGCATTACCCGACTGACGCTGCTTGTAGTAGTCCGTTTGCAGCCAGAAATCGCGCCGGGTATCCCAGGAGGCCAGCTGCATGATGAACTCTTTATACGCTTCATCCATGGCGGAAGGCTGGTCGACCGAGGCGAGGTCGGCTTTAATGTCCAGATTGCGTAAGAACTGCTGTTGGGAATAGTATCCCCCCAACATATTGACAGTAGGCCGATCGGTGATCGCCGTGGCGCTCCACTCCTGGCGAGCAAAGAAGGTGTACACCAGCACGATGGCGGCGAAGAGTACGGCGCCGCCGACTATCCAGCCTTTTCCTGCCCATAAAGCGCGAAACAGCCCGCGAATATCCAGCTCGTTCTCAACGTTCACTGCTTGTGCTCCCGGTAATGGTTGAGTCATCACATCCCCAGCTCTACTTGGTTAGTTTCGGATTATTGCCGCTGTGTCGCCGAATTCTGCGTCTGATGCGCTTAACCAGGCGCGCCACTTTCCAGGCGCGCTTAATACAGTAGCCATAAAGAAAGAAGGCTACCAAAAAGAGAATTAACATCACCCATTCCGGCACAATGCGGGTGTATTCCGCCACGACGCCAACCAGCGCCAGCAGGGCGGCGGCCAGGGTAATCAGGACAAACGCCTGGCGGGAAGTAAACCCGGCGCGCATGATCAAATGATGAATATGCTGACGGTCCGGTGAGAAAGGACTCATGCCTTTGCGCAGGCGGCGATACATAATCGCCACCATGTCCATCAGCGGGATAGCGATAATCCACAGCGCGGTCACCGGGCTAATGGGATGCGTTTTACCTTGCGTGGTTTCCAGCAGGATCCAGATGATGGTGAAGCCAATCATCGTGCTGCCGGCGTCACCCATAAAGACTTTATAGCGGCGGCCGAGGGCGCCAAGATTGAGAAGAATATAGGGTAGAATGGCGGCGATCATCGCGAAACACCACATCGCCAGGCTGTACTGACCATCAAACCAAAGGATAATCCCGGTCGCCGCAAAAGAGACCGATGACAGTCCGCCGAGCAGGCCGTCGATACCATCGACCATGTTGAACGCATTGATAGCGGCCCAGACGGCAAACAGCGTCAGGAAGAAGCCGAAGGGCCCCAGCACCAGTTCCCACGATCCAAAAATAAAGCCCAAACTACTCAGATGCAGATTCCCTGCCATCATCATAATCACGGCGATCGCGGCCTGAATGACCGCGCGAATTTTCACGCTGATGTCGAAGCGATCGTCAAGCGCGCCAACCAGCACCAATACCCCCGCGCAGGCCAGATACAGCGAGGCGTGAGGAATATAATAATCGGCGATGGCGAAAGTGAAACAGATACCTGCATAAACTGAGATACCACCGACCAACGGAATCAACCCCTGATGCCGTTTGCGATAGTTGGGTTTATCCACTAACCCGATCTTTTTTGCCACTTTCCGCGCGACAAAAATAAAGAGGGTCGTGAATAAGAAAATACTGATTAATTCAGTAATAGCAGTGAGTAAATTCACAACGCATGTGCTCTCAGCATAGTTAATCCGGGAAGTATAGCGATGATGCCCCAACTCCAGAAGGGGAAAAGCAGAACATTACAAATTTATTGTATAGAT
Organism: Klebsiella sp. K47; assembly: GCF_051858335.1. Lineage (NCBI taxonomy): Bacteria > Pseudomonadati > Pseudomonadota > Gammaproteobacteria > Enterobacterales > Enterobacteriaceae > Klebsiella > Klebsiella sp. K47. The sequence goes on along the minus strand of NZ_JBPYUI010000025.1, from coordinate 23,638 downwards.
TTTAGTCTGTTAAAGCTGTCTCCGCCTGCTATCCGGCGCCATTATACGACAACTTTCGTCCCGCTTTCTCTGTCTCTGGATCATACAAACCCCAAAATGAAAACGCCACGCAAAGGCGTGGCGTTTTTGGCTTTTTTTACCTTACGAGCGCTTCATCATATCGAAGAAGTCATCATTCGTCTTGGTCATTGCCAGCTTATTGATGAGGAATTCCATCGCATCAATCTCACCCATCGGATGGATAATTTTGCGCAGGATCCACATTTTCTGCAGCTCTTCCTGAGTGGTAAGCAGCTCTTCTTTACGGGTACCGGAACGGTTGTAGTCGATAGCCGGGAAGACGCGTTTTTCAGCAATCTTACGAGAGAGGTGCAGTTCCATGTTACCGGTGCCTTTAAACTCTTCGTAGATAACTTCGTCCATTTTGGAACCGGTGTCGATCAGCGCCGTGGCGATGATGGTCAGGCTACCGCCCTCCTCGACGTTACGTGCCGCACCAAAGAAACGCTTCGGACGGTGCAGGGCGTTGGCGTCCACACCACCGGTCAACACTTTACCGGAAGCCGGAACCACGGTGTTGTAGGCACGCGCCAGACGGGTAATAGAGTCGAGCAGGATGATAACGTCTTTCTTGTGTTCAACCAGACGTTTCGCTTTCTCAATAACCATCTCGGCAACCTGCACGTGACGGGATGCCGGCTCGTCAAAGGTGGAAGCAACCACTTCACCTTTCACCAGACGCTGCATCTCGGTCACTTCTTCCGGACGTTCGTCGATCAGCAGTACCATCAGGACACAGTCCGGGTGGTTGTATGCGATGCTCTGCGCGATGTTCTGCAGCAGCATGGTTTTACCGGCTTTCGGCGGCGCGACGATGAGGCCACGCTGGCCGCGGCCAATCGGGGAGGCCAGATCCAGTACGCGAGCGGTTAAGTCTTCGGTAGAACCGTTACCACGCTCCATACGCAGGCGAGAGTTCGCGTGCAGCGGCGTTAAGTTCTCGAACAGGATCTTGTTACGCGCGTTTTCCGGCTTGTCGTAGTTAACTTCGTTAACTTTCAGCAGCGCAAAGTAACGTTCACCCTCTTTCGGAGGACGAATCTTACCGGAAATGGTGTCACCAGTGCGGAGGTTGAAACGGCGGATTTGGCTGGGGGATACGTAGATGTCGTCAGGGCCGGCGAGGTAGGAGCTGTCTGCGGAGCGGAGGAATCCAAATCCATCCTGCAGTATCTCCAGTACGCCGTCGCCAAAGATATCTTCGCCACTCTTCGAATGCTGCTTGAGGATGGCAAAAATAATATCCTGCTTACGCATACGAGCCAGGTTTTCCAGCCCCATATTTTCGCCGAGAGTAATCAGCTCAGAAACCGGCGTATTCTTTAATTCGGTAAGATTCATAGTGGTGTGGGTTCTTAAACTCGGGGTAAATCTCGAACTTAATGTTGTGAATGGTATGGCAGGAACTTCCATGCCTGTTAACGGCCTTCATCTCGTGTCTGTACGTTGCCTGGTCACAGGAAAGAACGCAGAACTGAAACGACTAGACGGAATGAGTGAAAAGCCCGGAATTATTAGCTTCACGCGCATTTATGCGGGATGCTTCGGGTAAAACAAGATTCAAACAAGGTATGTTTAAAACGAAGTCTGTGGATTAACTTAGCACGACTCCAGCCGGGCGTCCAGAGTTCCGCAAAAAATAGGAATCTGGACGCCGGAACAGCAATTCGCTTACGCCAGGTTAGCGTCGAGGAACTCTTTCAGCTGACCCTTGGACAGTGCGCCAACTTTAGTGGCCGCCACTTCGCCGTTTTTAAACAGCAGCAGGGTTGGGATACCGCGAATGCCGTATTTCGGCGCAGTGCCCGGGTTCTGGTCAATGTTCAGCTTAGCTACGGTCAGTTTGCCCTGATACTCTTCAGCGATCTCATCCAGAATCGGGGCGATCATTTTGCACGGACCACACCACTCTGCCCAGAAATCGACGAGGGTCAGCCCGTCAGCCTTGAGTACGTCCGTGTCAAAACTGTCGTCAGTCAGGTGAATAATTTTATCGCTCATATTTAACTCCACAGGAATAAGCCTGGTGTGTTGGTGTCGTAGCCATCAACGACGCGCTGCGGCTACGTTATGCACGCTATTCTTCAGGATACCTCAATTCTCTGGCCTGCCAACTGGCGCAATCCATCATGGACTCGCCTGTTGACGCCAGGGTGCCCGAACGCGAACTGCATGCTGCAGATTTATCGCTCCCGACTCGCTTAGTAGTCTAAGCTATCCTGGATTCGTTCAGTTACCGTAGACGTACCTTGAATAATTTCGTACACCGCCAACGAAAGGTTGACGTTATTTCACCGGATACGCTTTCTTAATGCAATAGTTAGCTGATATTCTACCACACTATGAGCAAAACACATTTAACAGAACAGAAGTTTTCCGACTTCGCCCTGCACCCGGCAGTCATTGAAGCCCTTGAAAAGAAAGGGTTTCATAATTGCACACCCATTCAGGCCCTCGCCCTTCCGCTGACGCTGGAAGGCCGCGATGTCGCCGGGCAGGCGCAAACCGGTACCGGTAAAACGATGGCGTTCCTGACGTCAACGTTTCATTATCTTCTCTCTCACCCGGCTATCGCCGATCGCCAGGTTAACCAACCGCGCGCGCTGATTATGGCGCCGACGCGTGAACTGGCGGTACAGATCCACGCCGACGCTGAGCCACTGGCGCAGGCCACCGGTCTGAAGCTGGGTCTGGCTTACGGCGGCGACGGCTACGATAAGCAGTTGAAAGTGCTGGAAAGCGGCGTCGATATTCTGATCGGCACCACTGGTCGTCTGATCGATTACGCGAAGCAGAACCACATTAACCTCGGCGCCATTCAGGTTGTCGTGCTGGACGAAGCCGATCGCATGTACGATCTCGGCTTTATTAAAGATATCCGCTGGCTGTTCCGCCGCATGCCGCCGGCCACTCAGCGCCTGAACATGCTGTTCTCCGCGACCCTTTCTTATCGCGTCCGCGAACTGGCGTTCGAACAAATGAATAACGCCGAGTACGTTGAAGTCGAGCCGGAACAGAAGACAGGCCACCGTATTAAAGAAGAGCTCTTCTACCCTTCCAATGAAGAAAAAATGCGCCTGCTGCAGACGCTGCTGGAAGAAGAGTGGCCCGATCGCGCCATCGTTTTCGCCAATACCAAGCACCGCTGCGAAGATATCTGGGGCCATCTCGCCGCCGACGGCCATCGCGTAGGTCTGCTGACCGGCGACGTGGCGCAGAAAAAACGTCTGCGCATTCTCGAAGAATTTACCCGTGGCGACCTCGATATTCTGGTCGCGACCGATGTTGCCGCCCGTGGCTTACATATTCCGGCCGTGACTCACGTCTTTAACTACGATCTGCCGGACGACTGCGAAGATTACGTTCACCGCATCGGCCGTACCGGTCGCGCTGGCGCCAGCGGTCACTCCATTAGCCTCGCCTGCGAAGAGTATGCGCTGAATCTGCCGGCGATCGAAACCTATATTGGTCACTCAATTCCGGTCAGTAAGTACAACCCGGACGCGCTGATGACCGACCTGCCTAAGCCGCTGCGTCTGACCCGTGCGCGCCCAGGCAACGGCCCGCGCCGTAACGGTCCACCGCGCAATCGTCGTCGTTCAGGTTAAGAGATCTATGCCATACGCTCAGTCATTCAGAATCTGCCAGGGCGACCTTCCTCTGGCGCCCCGCTCAGTGATGTGGATCGGGCCTAAGCGCCCCGCCGACCAGGGAGCCTTCTGAACGATGAAGAGTATGAGCTCCACCTCGCTATATGCCGCCATTGATTTGGGCTCCAATAGTTTCCATATGTTGGTGGTGCGCGAGGTGGCGGGCAGCATCCAGACGCTGAGCCGCATTAAGCGTAAGGTTCGACTGGCCGCCGGCCTGAATAGCGACAACACCCTCTCCGCAGAAGCGATGGAACGGGGCTGGCAGTGCTTACGCCTGTTTGCCGAGCGCCTGCAGGATATTCCGCCGACGCAAATCCGCGTCGTGGCCACCGCCACGCTGCGTCTTGCCGTCAATGCGGGGGAGTTTCTGGCGAAAGCGCAGGAGATCCTCGGCACTCCAGTGCAAGTGATCAGCGGCGAAGAAGAAGCGCGCCTGATTTACCAGGGTGTCGCCCACACCACCGGCGGCGCCGATCAGCGCCTGGTGGTCGATATCGGCGGTGCCAGCACCGAGCTGGTGACCGGGACCGGCGCACAAACAACCTCGCTGTTTAGCCTGTCGATGGGCTGTGTCACCTGGCTTGAACGCTATTTTGCCGACCGTAGTCTGACGAAAGAGAATTTCGATCTCGCCGAAGCGGCTGCGCGCGAGGTACTACTGCCCGTCGCCGATGTGCTGCGCTATCACGGATGGAAAGTGTGCGTTGGCGCCTCCGGCACCGTTCAGGCTCTGCAGGAAATTATGATGGCGCAGGGGATGGATGAACGAATCACCCTCGCCAAACTCCAGCAGCTTAAACAGCGCGCTATCCAGTGCGGACGTCTGGAAGAGCTGGAGATCGAAGGCTTAACCCTTGAGCGGGCGCTGGTGTTTCCTAGCGGGCTGGCGATCCTGATCGCTATCTTCAGCGAACTGAATATTCAGTGTATGACCCTCGCGGGCGGCGCGTTACGCGAAGGCCTGGTGTACGGCATGCTGCATCTCTCCGTTGAGCAGGACATCCGCAGCCGCACGCTGCGTAATATTCAGCGTCGTTTTATGATCGACACCGAACAGGCCCAGCGCGTCGGCGGCCTTGCCAGTCATCTGCTCAGTCAGTTGGATGGCAGCTGGGAGCTGGATCCGCTAAGCCGTGATTTACTCCTTAGCGCCTGTGCGCTGCATGAGATTGGGCTGAGCGTGGATTTTAAGCGCGCGCCGCAGCACGCCGCCTATCTGGTCAATAACCTCGACCTGCCGGGGTTTACCCCGGCGCAGAAGAAGCTGATTGCCACGCTGCTCCTTAACCAGACTAACGCTATCGACCTCTCTTCGCTTCATCAACAGAATGCCGTCCCGCCGCGGGTGGCTGAGCATCTGTGTCGTCTGCTGCGACTGGCAATCCTGTTTGCCAGCCGGCGGCGCGACGATCTGTTGCCCGCCATTCAGCTGACCGCTCAAGACGAACAACTGACGCTGATATTGCCGGGAAACTGGCTGGATGAACATCCGCTGGGTCGGGAGATGGTCGATCAGGAGTGTCAGTGGCAAAGCTACGTCCACTGGATACTTCGGGTCGCCAGCGGCGATACGCTGAAATAATATCCAGCCAGGAGGGCGGATGCGGGAAGAACTGGATTTCAAATCGCTACGCTTTTTCTCTGCGCTCTACCGCTTGGGCAATGTTTCCCCAGCAGCGGACGCGCTCGATATCAGCCAGCCCACCGGCAGCCTTTTGCTGAAAAAACTACGAGATCATTTTGCTGACCCGCTGTTTGTCCGGGTCGGGCAGCGGATGATCCCGACGCCGCGAGCGGACGCGATCGCCCCCACCATCTCGACTCTTCTCCAGCTTGCCGATAACGATTTAGCGGTCAAACCTGAATTTCTTCCCCAGCAGAGCCAGCGTAATTTTACGATCGGTATGACCGATATCAGCCAAATGACGCTGCTGCCTTTATTGCAAATTGCGCTCCAGCAGCAGGCGGCGGACGGGATCACCTTTACGGTACAGAATCTGGATGAGCAGACCCTCAACGCCCTCGAATCCGGGAAATGCGATCTCGCGATCGGCTATCTGACGCAGCTTCCGGAAAGCGTCTACCAGCAACATCTCTTCGATCAATCATATGTCTGCCTGGCTGCGGAAAACCATCCTCGCATTCGCGCACAGCTCCGCGCCGAAGACTGGCGCCAGGAAAAGCATCTGGCGATCCGCGTGGAGGGGACTGCCCATGGCGATATGGATAAGCTGCTTGATGAGCACCACATGCCCCGGCGCATTGCGCTAACGTTACCAAGTTTTTTAGGTACCGGTGAGCTGGTGGCCGAAAGCGATATGATTGCCGTCGTCCCGGAACAGGTGGCGCGGCATATCACCCGGCGCTATCCCTGCCGCAGCTGGCCGCTGCCTTTTCCCCTCGCCAAAATCGCCATCCGTCAGGTCTGGCATCAGCGGCTGCACCGCGATCCCGGACATATCTGGCTACGCTCGCTGATCGCTACGCTTGCCGATCCCGCACAGCAGAGTACTTCTATTAAAATCTAAGTAACAAAATACGCCCGTGTATTGGTTTTATTAATAACCCCTATTACGTTTGGTTTATTGCTGGTAATACGTGAAAGCTTTTATTCTCCTCGCATCAAGCCACACTGACTCATATCGCAAGGAAAATATCATGCGCGGAAAAATTGCTTTAGAAGAACACGTATCCACTCCTGAAAATAACCGTCTGTGGGATTCATCTGGTGAAGCAGGTCGTAACGGCACAGAATATATGAAAGATGTTGAACGCCGCCTGCTGGATCGCAGCATTCAGCTGGAAGAAATGGCGCAGCGTCATATTGATCATGTAATTCTTTCTCTGACTTCACCTGGCGCCCAGTCTATTTTAGATAAAGCCAAAGCCGTCTCTTTTGCCCGCGATACCAACGATTTTATCGTTGAGAATTATGTTAAGCCAAATCCGGACAAATTCAGCGCCTTCGCCACCCTGGCATTGCAGAACCCGGAAGCCGCGGCGGAAGAGCTGGAGCGCGCCGTGAAAAAGTTAGGCATGAAAGGTGCGCTGATCAACGGCTACACCAACGTTAAAGATAGCGAGCATGGCCTGTATCTTGATGACGAATCCATGCTGGTATTCTGGGATAAGGTCAACGAGCTGAACGTGCCTGTCTATCTGCATCCTCGTGAACCGCTGGAAGGCCCGGCGCGTGGCATCTATACCGGTTACGAAAGCCTGATCGGCTCCGCCTGGGGCTTCGCTCAGGAAACGGCAGTGCATGCTATTCGTCTGATGATGAGCGGTCTGTTCGATCGTTATCCTAACCTCAATATGGTGCTGGGTCACCTCGGCGAAGGGCTGGTACATATGCTGCCGCACACTCAACATCGTCTCTATCGTCAGCGTTTCGGCTGCGGTCTGGGTAAAGCGGAAAAACCGTTAATGCACTACCTGCAGAATAACTTCATCGTTACCACCAGCGGCCATTTCAATACCCATTCACTGAATAATGCTATTGAAGTCATGGGCGCCGATCGCGTGATGTTCTCTGTCGATTATCCGTATGAAGATATTCATCAGGCCTGCGACTGGTTTGATCCTTTAGAACTTGAAGCAGGCCTGAAAGAGAAAATCGCCTGGGGTAATGCCAGCCGCGTATTTAACATTAAATAATTAATTCAAATATTTCAGGGCCTGTATATTCAGGCCCTGATTTTTATTAGGGAAAATAAATTATGGCTATAGGTATATTTGTCTGTAGCGGCTCGCTTCTCGTTGGTGCGCTGGCGGGCGCTTCACTGAATCGTTTTATTCCGGAACATTTCAAAAAAACCTTACCGTTGATCGCCGGACTGATCTCAATCAGTATGGGCATATTCTTTGTCAATAAATTGCATAACCTGCCGCCGATTGCCCTGGCTATTATTGTCGGCACGATTATCGGCGGCCTGTTGAATATTGAAAAATGGATTGAACGAGCCGGAACAACGCTGCGCAGCCCCATTGAACGTATCTTTCCGGCGCAGTCCAGCGCCAGCGTCGGTGCGGAAGATTTTATGAATCAGTTTATCGCCGTGCTGATCCTGTTCTGCGCCAGCGGTACCGGCATCTTCGGCGCCTTAACCGAAGGGATGACCGGCGACCCGACCATTCTGCTGACCAAGTCGATCCTCGACTTTTTTACTGCCGCGATTTTCGCCTCCACGCTGGGGTATATCATCACCGTGATCTTTATTCCCCAGCTGATTGTTTTCGTTATCCTGTTTTTCGCGGCAACCTTTATCATGGCGTTAATCAATCCGTCGATGATCGCCGACTTCACCGCCTGCGGCGGCATCATTATGCTGGCGACCGGTTTCCGTCTGTGCGGGATCCGTGCCTTCCCTACCGCCAATATGCTGCCCTCGCTAATACTGGTGATGCCCTTCTCCGCCGCCTGGCAGCAGTTTATCGCCTGAGACGCTAAGCTTTTTTCGCCTTTGCCAGCATCGCCCGAATATTAGCGACGTTGGCCTGGCCTTTTTGCATCCGCTCTTCAGGCGTAATGGTTTTGCGTGCCTGCTCCCAGATAAGGTCGTCCTGAGGGAGCTCCAGCAGAAAACGACTCGGTTCAGGACGCACCAGCTCGCCATATTGCCGGCGCTCCTTACAGAGCGTAAAGGTCAGCTCTTTCTGCGCACGGGTGATGCCAACGTAGGCTAACCGTCGCTCTTCATCGACGTTATCTTCATCAATGCTGCTTTGGTGCGGCAGCAATCCCTCTTCCATTCCCACCAGATAAACGTAGGGGAACTCCAGCCCCTTTGACGCATGGAGAGTCATCAGCTGCACCTGATCCAGCTCTTCATCCGATTCGCCGCGCTCCATCATGTCGCGCAGGGTAAAGCGGGTGACCACCTGGGTCAGGGTCATCGGCTCATCGATTTCGCTGCCTTCCAGCATCTCGGTCATCCAGGTAAACAGCTGGTTGACGTTTTTCATGCGCATTTCCGCGGCTTTCGGGCTGGGCGAGGTTTCATACAGCCAGGATTCGTAGTCGATCCCGCGAATCAAATCGCGCACGGCGTTGACCGGCTCGCGTTCGGCCAGCTGCTGGATCTCGCGTAGCCAGTGGGTGAAGCGGGTGAGGGATTCATAGCCGCGCCCGGTCAGCGTCTGGCTGAGACCCATATCAAAGCTGGCGGTGAACAATCCTTTGTTGCGGCCCATCGCCCACTCACCGAGCTTTTGCAGCGTCGCCGGGCCGATCTCGCGCTTCGGCGTGTTGACGATACGCAGGAAGGCGCTGTCGTCGTCCGGGTTGGTCAGCACGCGCAGATAGGCCAGCAGATCTTTAATTTCCGGACGCGAAAAGAACGACGTGCCGCCGGAGATTTTGTACGGGATGCGGTTCTGCATCAGCATCTTTTCAAAGACCCGCGACTGGTGATTGCCGCGATAAAGGATCGCGTAGTCTTTGTAATTGGTTTTATTAATGAAGTGGTGGGCGATCAGCTCCCCGGCCACGCGCTCCGCTTCATGATCTTCATTGTTGGCGGAGAGCACTTTCAGCTCTGCGCCATATCCCAGTTCGGAGAACAGCCGCTTTTCAAAGACGTGAGGGTTATTGGCGATCAAAATGTTGGCGGCTTTCAGAATACGCCCGGATGAGCGGTAGTTCTGCTCAAGCTTGATCACCTGCAGCGCCGGGAAGTCCTGGCTGAGCAGCACCAGGTTCTGCGGCCGCGCGCCGCGCCAGGAGTAGATCGACTGGTCGTCATCGCCCACCACGGTAAAGCGCGCCCGCTGACCCACCAGCAGTTTCACCAGCTCATACTGGCTGGTATTGGTATCCTGATACTCATCCACCAGCAGGTAGCGGATCTTATTTTGCCAGCGCTCGCGCACCTCCTCGTTGCGCTGCAGCAGCAGCGTTGGCAGCAGGATCAGATCGTCAAAATCGAGGACATTGCAGGCCTTCATGTGCGCGTCGTATAGCCCATAGCAGTGGGCGAAAATACGATCCCGTTCGCCTTTCGCGCCAGCGGCGGCCTGCGCCGGGGTTTTTAGATCGTTTTTCCAGTTGGAGATCGTCGAGATCAGCTGCTGAAGCACCACTTTGTCATCTTCGATCAACCCTTCGGTCAGTTCCTTAAGCAGCGCCACCTGGTCGGTATCGTCGAATAAGGAAAAGTTAGACTTCATACCCAGCGCAGCGTATTCGCGCTTAATGATATCCAGCCCCAAAGTGTGGAAGGTGGAAATCATCAGCCCACGCGCCTCTTTGCGCCCCAGCGTTTGCCCAACGCGCTCTTTCATCTCGCGCGCGGCTTTGTTGGTAAAGGTCACGGCCGCGATATGGCGCGCCTGATAGCCGCAGCCGCGGATCAGGTGGGCGATTTTATTCGTAATAACGCGGGTCTTACCGGAACCGGCGCCCGCCAGCACCAGGCACGGTCCGGTGACGAATTCGACGGCTTGTTGTTGGCCAGGGTTTAAACGCATGGGAGTCTTGCTCAATCTTCGAACGGGGTGGGGATTGTAGCAGAAAGCGGAGCCGAGATTTACTGACTGATGGTAAAGTGTCAGCCACGCAAACCATCCTGAGAATGATGTCATGGCAAAAAGCGCAGCGGCCCTGCATATCCTGGTCAAAGAAGAGAAACTGGCGCTGGAGATCCTCGCCAAACTGGAGCGGGGCGTCAGCTTCGATCATCTGGCGAAACGCTATTCTAAATGTCCGTCTGGCCGCAACGGCGGCGACTTAGGCGAGTTTCAGCAAGGCGCGATGGTCGGTCCGTTTGATCAAGCCGTCTTCAGCTGTCCGCTGCTCAAACCCTATGGCCCGGTGAAAACCAAATTCGGCTACCACATCATCAAGGTGCTGTATCGCCGCTAGCGCGTGATACTATGGCGCCCTGATTTATCCCAACTCACTCAAGGCGCAATCATGGCTAAAACCGCGGCAGCACTGCATATCCTGGTAAAAGAAGAGAAACTGGCGCTCGATCTGCTCGAGCAGCTCAAAAACGGCGCCGATTTCGGCAAGCTGGCAAAGAAACACTCCATTTGTCCGTCAGGCAAACGCGGCGGCGATCTGGGTGAGTTCCGCCAGGGCCAGATGGTACCGGCCTTCGATAAAGTGGTCTTCTCCTGCCCTGAACTGGAGCCAACCGGCCCGCTGCATACCCAGTTCGGCTACCACATCATCAAAGTGCTGTACCGGAAATAATAAAAAAACCCGGGGATCTTAATCTCCGGGTTTTTGCCTGATGGCGCTTCGCTTATCAGGCCTACTAAACAAATCCATGCCTCTATGGATTTCGGCTTGCCGGAAGGCGGCAAGGAAGTACATCCCCAGGAACAAAGATTACTATGTGACTGGGGTGTACGTACCGTAGCCAACGCATCGGCAAGTCGAAAGACGACGAGGAATTAGCCGGCTACCGCGATACGCTTCATATCGGTCATATAACCGCGCAGTTTCTTACCAACCTGCTCGATAGCGTGGCTGCGAATCGCTTCGTTCACATCGCGCAGCTGCGCGTTATCTACCGCGCCTTCGGCAATCGCTGTGCCCAGGTCGCCGGTCTGCAGGGTGGTCATGAACTCTTTCAGCAGCGGTACGCAAGCGTAAGAGAACAGGTAGTTACCATATTCAGCGGTATCGGAAATAACCACGTTCATCTCATACAGACGCTTACGGGCGATGGTGTTGGCGATAAGCGGCAGCTCATGCAGTGATTCGTAGTAAGCAGACTCTTCGATGATGCCGGAGGCCACCATGGTTTCGAAGGCCAGCTCAACGCCCGCTTTCACCATCGCGATCATCAGAACGCCTTTATCGAAGTACTCCTGCTCGCCGATTTTGCCTTCATATTGCGGCGCGGTTTCGAAGGCGGTTTTGCCGGTCTCTTCACGCCAGGTCAGCAGTTTCTTATCATCATTCGCCCAGTCCGCCATCATGCCGGAGGAGAATTCGCCGGAGATGATGTCGTCCATGTGTTTCTGGAACAGCGGCGCCATGATCTCTTTCAGCTGCTCGGACAGCGCATAAGCGCGCAGTTTCGCCGGGTTGGAGAGGCGATCCATCATCAGGGTGATGCCGCCCTGCTTCAGCGCTTCGGTGATGGTTTCCCAGCCGAACTGAATCAGTTTTTCTGCATACGCCGGATCGGTACCTTCCGCCACCAGCTTGTCGAAGCACAGCAGAGAACCCGCCTGCAGCATGCCGCAAAGGATGGTTTGCTCGCCCATCAGGTCAGATTTCACTTCCGCCACGAAGGAAGACTCCAGCACGCCCGCGCGGTGGCCGCCTGTCGCCGCAGCCCATGCTTTGGCAATCGCCATGCCTTCGCCTTTCGGGTCGTTTTCCGGGTGTACCGCGATAAGCGTCGGTACGCCGAAACCGCGTTTGTACTCTTCACGCACTTCGGTGCCCGGGCACTTCGGCGCCACCATCACCACGGTGATGTCTTTACGGATCTGCTCGCCCACTTCCACGATGTTGAAGCCGTGGGAGTAACCCAGCGCTGCGCCGTCTTTCATCAGCGGCTGTACGGAGCGCACAACGTCTGAGTGCTGTTTGTCCGGCGTCAGGTTAACCACCAGGTCGGCCTGCGGGATCAGCTCTTCATAAGTGCCGACTTTGAAGCCGTTTTCAGTCGCTTTACGCCAGGAGGCGCGCTTCTCAGCGATCGCTTCTTTACGCAGCGCATAGGAGATATCCAGGCCGGAGTCACGCATGTTCAGACCCTGGTTCAGGCCCTGTGCGCCGCAGCCGACGATGACCACTTTTTTACCCTGAAGGTAGCTTGCGCCATCGGCGAATTCGTCGCGCGCCATAAAGCGGCATTTGCCCAGCTGTGCCAGCTGCTGGCGCAGGTTCAGTGTATTAAAGTAGTTAGCCATGTCTGTAACTCCGTGATGTTGTGTCGTGCTTATTGTTCGGTTCGCTTTTGCGAGAATGAACTTACTATATGACAGGAATTTTATTGCGGAAATTGATATATTCACAACGTCACGTTGCATTTTATGAAATACAAAACAGGGGAGTACGCGCCGTGGATTTACGCGATCTGAAAACCTTTCTGCATCTGGCGGAAAGCCGCCATTTTGGCCGCAGCGCGCGGGCCATGCACGTCAGCCCGTCGACGCTTTCGCGCCAGATCCAACGTCTGGAAGAGGACCTCGGCCAGCCGCTGTTCGTGCGAGATAATCGCACGGTGACCCTTACCGAAGCCGGGGAAGAGTTACGTACCTTTGCCCAACAGACTTTATTGCAGTATCAGCAGCTTCGTCACGTCATCGATCAGCAGGGCCCTTCGCTCTCCGGCGAGCTGCACATCTTCTGCTCTGTCACCGCCGCCTATAGCCATCTGCCGCCGATCCTCGACCGCTTTCGCGCCGCGCACCCCTCGGTGGAGATCAAGCTCTCGACCGGCGACGCCGCCGACGCTATGGAGAAGGTCGTCACCGGCGAAGCCGACCTGGCGATTGCCGGTAAGCCGGAGACTCTGCCAGGGTCGGTGGCGTTTTCGATGCTGGAGAACCTCGCCGTGGTGTTAATTGCCCCGGCCCTTCCCTGCCCGGTGCGCAACCAGGTGACCGTCGAGCGCCCCGACTGGTCGACAGTGCCCTTTATCATGGCCGACCAGGGGCCGGTACGTCGGCGCATCGAGCTGTGGTTTCGGCGGCATAAAATCAGCAATCCGTCGATCTACGCCACCGTCGGCGGGCACGAAGCGATGGTGTCGATGGTCGCCCTGGGATGCGGCGTGGCGCTGCTGCCGGAAGTGGTGCTGGAGAACAGTCCGGAGCCGGTACGCAACAGGGTGATGATCCTGGAGCGCAGCGATGAGCAAACGCCGTTTGAGCTGGGCGTTTGCGCACAAAAAAAGCGGCTGCATGAGCCGCTTATTGATGCTTTCTGGAAAATTCTTCCCAACCACTAACCCGCGAGGAAAAAGCGGAATGCCGGGTTATGCGTTTCGTCGTGGCACTCATAGCCCAGCTCATTGAGACGAGTTTCAAAGTCCGGCTCGTGCTCGCCCAACTCGAAGGCCGCCAGTACCCGACCATAGTCAGTGCCGTGGCTGCGGTAGTGGAACAGTGAAATATTCCAGTGGGTGCCAAGGGTATGCAGGAATTTCAGCAGCGCCCCCGGCGATTCCGGAAACTCGAAGCTGAACAGCCGCTCCTGCAGCGCTTTTGACGGCCGGCCGCCGACCATATAGCGCACATGCAGCTTAGCCATCTCATCATCAGAGAGATCCACCACGCTGTAGCCGCCGTCGTTCAGTAACTGGAGGATCTCTTTCCGCTCTTCCAGGCCACGACTCAGCCGTACCCCGACAAAAATACAGGCGTCTTTGGCATCGGCAAAGCGGTAGTTGAACTCCGTCACCGAGCGGCCCCCCAGTAGCTGGCAAAACTTCAAAAAGCTACCTTTCTCTTCCGGGATCGTCACCGCCAGCAGCGCTTCCCGCTGTTCCCCGAGCTCGCAGCGCTCGGACACGTAGCGCAGGCCATGGAAGTTGACGTTGGCCCCGGACAGAATATGAGCCAGACGCTCGCCGCGGATGTTATGCTGGGCGATATACTTTTTCATCCCCGCCAGCGCCAGCGCGCCGGAAGGCTCCGCCACCGCCCGCACATCTTCGAACAGATCCTTCATCGCCGCGCAGATAGCATCGCTATCGACGGTGATGATATCGTCCAGATACTCCTGGCATAAACGGAACGTTTCATCGCCGATGCGTTTGACCGCCACGCCTTCGGCAAACAAGCCGACGCGCGGCAGATCCACCGGATGGCCTGCGTCCAGCGCCGCCTTCAGGCAAGCAGAATCTTCCGCCTCCACCGCGATCACTTTGATCTGCGGCATCAGCTGCTTGATCAGCACCGCCACGCCCGCTGCCAGACCGCCGCCGCCCACCGGGACGAATACGCGGTCAATATGGGCATCCTGCTGCAGCAGCTCCAGCGCCAGGGTTCCCTGTCCGGCGATGACCATTGGGTGATCGAACGGCGGCACCCAGGTAAAACCCTGCTGTTGCGCCAGCTCAATCGCTCTCGCCTTCGCTTCGTCAAAGTTGGCGCCGTGCAGCAGCACTTCGCCGCCAAAGCCGCGAACGGCATCGACTTTGATATCGGCGGTCGCTACCGGCATCACGATCAGCGCCTTAACGCCCAGCCGCGATGCGGAAAACGCCACGCCCTGGGCATGGTTGCCCGCCGAAGCGGTGATCACCCCGTGGGATTTCTGTTCGGCAGTCAGGCTGGACATCATCGCGTAAGCGCCACGCAGCTTAAAGCTGTGTACCGGCTGGCGATCTTCACGCTTCACCAGAATAACGTTATCCAGCCGCGACGAGAGCTTATCCATTTTTTGCAGCGGCGTTTTCTGCACCGCTTCATAAACCGGCGCGCGCAGCACTGCTCTCAGGTACTCGGCGCCCTCAGGGGCGCCGGACAAGGGTTGTGAATCCGCCATGATTAGCCACCCAGCTTGGATTTATCGCGTACCGCGCCTTTGTCGGCGCTGGTCGCCAGGCTGGCGTAGGCGCGAAGAGCAAAGGAGACCTGACGCTGGCGATTCTTCGGCGTCCACGCCTGGTCGCCACGCGCTTCCTGGGCTTCACGACGCGCCGCAATTTCCGCATCGCTCAGCTGCAGCTGGATGCTGCGGTTCGGAATATCAATCGCGATCATGTCGCCATCTTCAATGAGCGCAATGTTGCCGCCGCTCGCCGCTTCCGGAGAGACGTGGCCGATAGAGAGCCCTGAGGTGCCGCCGGAGAAACGGCCATCGGTGATCAGCGCGCACGCTTTGCCCAGCCCCATCGACTTCAGGAAGCTGGTGGGGTAAAGCATTTCCTGCATCCCCGGCCCGCCTTTCGGCCCTTCGTAGCGGATCACCACGACGTCGCCTTCCACGACTTTACCGCCGAGGATGGCCTCAACCGCATCGTCCTGGCTCTCATATACTTTCGCCGGACCGGTAAATTTCAGGATGCTGTCGTCCACGCCGGCGGTTTTCACGATACAACCGTTTTCTGCGAAATTGCCGTACAGCACCGCCAGGCCGCCGTCCTTGCTGTAAGCGTGTTCCAGAGAACGAATACAGCCTTCGGCGCGATCGTCATCCAGGGTATCCCAGCGGCAGTCTTGCGAGAACGCCTGGGTGGTACGGATGCCCGCCGGGCCGGCGCGGAACATTTTTTTCACCGCGTCGTCCTGGGTCACCATCACATCGTACTGTTCCAGGGTCTGCGGCAGCGTCAGGCCAAGGACGTTTTTGACCTCGCGATTCAGCAGCCCGGCGCGGTCCAGCTCGCCCAGAATGCCCAGCACGCCGCCGGCGCGATGCACATCTTCCATATGGTATTTCTGCGTGCTCGGCGCCACCTTACACAGCTGCGGCACTTTGCGGGAGAGCTTATCGATATCGCTCATGGTGAAGTCGATTTCAGCTTCCTGCGCCGCCGCCAGCAGGTGCAGAACGGTATTGGTGGAGCCGCCCATGGCGATATCCAGCGTCATAGCGTTCTCAAAGGCCGCCTTGCTGGCGATATTGCGCGGCAGCGCGGAAGCGTCATCCTGCTCGTAATAGCGTTTGGTCAGCTCCACGATACGTTTCCCGGCGTTTAGGAACAGCTCCTTACGATCGGCGTGGGTCGCCAGCAGAGAGCCGTTGCCCGGCTGCGACAGGCCCAGCGCTTCGGTCAGGCAGTTCATGGAGTTCGCCGTGAACATCCCGGAACAGGAGCCGCAGGTCGGGCAGGCGGAGCGTTCCACCTGATTACTCTGCTCGTCGGACACTTTCGGATCCGCCCCCTGAATCATCGCATCCACCAGGTCAAGCTTGATGATTTTATCTGACAGCTTGGTCTTCCCGGCTTCCATCGGGCCGCCGGAAACAAAGATCACCGGAATATTCAAACGCAGGGAGGCCATCAGCATCCCCGGGGTGATTTTGTCGCAGTTGGAGATACAAACCATGGCATCAGCGCAGTGGGCGTTAACCATATACTCCACCGAGTCGGCGATCAGCTCGCGGGATGGCAGTGAATAGAGCATACCCCCGTGGCCCATAGCGATCCCATCATCCACTGCGATGGTGTTGAATTCTTTGGCCACGCCACCGGCGGCTTCAATCTGCTCGGCAACCAGTTTGCCGAGATCGCGCAGGTGCACGTGCCCGGGGACAAACTGGGTAAAGGAGTTAACGACGGCGATAATCGGTTTGCCGAAATCGGCATCGGTCATTCCGGTTGCGCGCCACAACGCGCGGGCGCCCGCCATATTGCGGCCATGTGTGGTGGTGGCGGAACGGTACTTAGGCATGCTCTTTTTACTCCCATCTGTGTTTATTAAATGGGACGGTGCGTGCCGTCCCATTTTTAATTACTTACTTACCGGATCCAACCAGCCCCATTTATCTTCTGTTTCACCGGTGAAGAGGCCAAAGAAGGCTTCCTGAATGCGTTTGGTTACCGGACCGCGACGGCCTGCGCCGACCTGGATGCCGTCCACGCTGCGTACCGGGGTGATTTCCGCCGCAGTGCCGGACATGAAGACTTCATCCGCCAGATACAGGGATTCACGGGACAACACCTGCTCGCGGACTTCGATACCAAGATCTTTCGCCAGCTTGATAATGGCGTCGCGGGTAATGCCCGGCAGCGCGGAAGAGGTAAACGGCGGGGTGAACAGTACACCATCCTTCACTTCAAACAGGTTTTCCCCTGCGCCTTCGGAGATATAGCCGTTAACATCGAGGGCGATACCTTCCTGATAGCCATGGCGACGCGCTTCACTGCCAACCAGCAGCGAGGAAAGATAATTACCACCGGCTTTCGCTGCCGTCGGGATAGTGTTCGGCGCCGCGCGGTTCCAGGAAGAGACCATTGCATCGATCCCCTGCTCAAGCGCTTCTGCGCCGAGGTAGGCTCCCCATGGGAACGCCGCGATGATCACGTCAGTGTTGTAACCCGGAGGCGGGTTTACCCCCATGCCGACATCGCCAACAAACACCAGCGGACGGATATAAGCGCTGGTCAGATTATTGGTTCGAATGACTTCGCGGCAGGCTTCCATCAGTTCGTCGACGCTCTGGGAGACCGGGAAACGATAAATTTTGGCTGAATCATGCAGACGCTGCATATGTTCGCGATGACGGAACACCACCGGGCCTTTGTGCGAGTCGTAGCAACGGATCCCCTCGAATACCGAGGTACCGTAGTGCAGCGCATGGGACATCACATGAACTTTCGCTTCGCCCCACGGAACCATCTCGCCATTGAACCAAATGTAATCAGCTTTTTTCGTCGTCATTTTTCTTCCTTTGCGCTCAGGCGCGGATTTGTTGTGATGTGGGTTGCTGGATCTCGACGCAGGCAACGTCGACCAGTTTGCTTAATTGACTAAACAGTAATTCGACGGGCCGCGGGCTGGCAACGGTCAATTCGATATTTATGTTCTGTGCGTCCGGCGCGGTTTCCATGTTCATTGCGCAGATGTGGAAACCCCGGTGGCGGACAACGCGCAGCACGCGCTCTAAGGTTTCCGGGTTGAAACGTGCCTGTAAAGCGACCTGATGTTGCATCATGATAATTTCTCCAGCATTTCAGAGTTACTGGCGCCGGGCGGCACCAACGGCCAGACATTCTCAAGTTCGTCGATTGAGACATGAAGCAGGTATGGCCCCTGGCTCGAAAGCATGGTGTCGAGTGCCGCTTCAACCTGGTCTTTACGGGTGATGTGTTGGCCAGGAATACCGAAGGCGCTGGCCAGCGTGAGGAAATCAGGGTTATCAGTCAGAGTGGTTTCGCTATAACGTTCCTGGAAAAACAGCTGCTGCCATTGTCGAACCATCCCTAACCGCTGGTTGTCGAGTAACACGATCTTCAGCGGTAACTGCTTGCGTTTAACGGTGCCCAGCTCCTGTACATTCATCATGAAGGAGCCGTCACCGGAGATACAGATCACCGTATCGTTAGGGCGCGCCACCTGGGCGCCAACGGCGGCCGGCAGGCCAAAGCCCATGGTGCCTAAGCCGCTGGAGGTGATAAAGTTTTCCGGGCGGGTATAGGTCATATGCTGAGCCGACCACATCTGGTGCTGGCCAACGTCGGTGGTCACCACGCTGTCCGCCGGCTTGCGGTCGGAAAGCTGCTTCAGCAGCAGCGGCGCGTAGATTGCCTCACCGGGATGATCATAACGCCAGGCATGCTCGGCACGCAGTGCGGCACTCCGCTCGCGCCAGCCATCGATAGCTAACGGCTGCTGCAGCGCCGGCAGCAGGCAGTTCAGATCGCCTGTCAGACCGATATGCGCCTGACGCAGCTTGTTCAGCTCCGCCGGATCGATGTCCATGTGGATCACTTTGGCATGCGGTGCGAAGGTATTGAGCTTACCGGTCACGCGATCGTCAAAGCGCGCGCCGACGGCGATCAGCAGATCGCACTCCTGTACCGCCAGGTTGGCCGCCTTAGTGCCGTGCATTCCCAGCATGCCGAGATAATAGGGATAATCAGCATCCACCACGCCCAGCCCTTTCAGGGTGCAGGTTGCCGGCATCCTGGTCACCGCCAGGAATTCGCGCAAAGCCGGTACCGCCTGCGCCATGCCGACCCCGCCGCCAACATACAGCATCGGTTGCTGCGATTGGGCCAGCATCTGCAGAGCCTGCGCCACTTCCTCCTGCGGAAATGCCATCTCATCGGCGACGGTAGAGAAATGGGGATCTAGGTCGCCCTGCGCCATCTGAATATCCTTAGGGATATCAACCAGCACCGGACCTGGACGGCCTGAGTTTGCCACCTGGAAAGCCTCAGCAATAACCCGCGGCAGTTCGTCCAGAGACTGCACAAGGAAACTGTGCTTAGTACAGGCCAGTGACAAACCGAGAACGTCTACTTCCTGGAACGCATCCGTGCCGATGAAGGGTGCGGCCACCTGGCCGGTGATAGCTACGATGGGAATAGAGTCAAGCAGGGCGTCCGCCAGGCCGGTGATCAGATTGGTCGCGCCCGGGCCGGACGTCGCGATACACACCCCGGTTTTACCGGTTGCTCGCGCATAACCAATGGCCGCCATGGCTGCCCCTTGCTCATGCCGGCACAGCAGGTGCTCCACGCCGCCGTCATACAGTGCATCGTAAACCGGCATAATTGCGCCACCCGGATAGCCAAAAACTGTGTCGACTCCCTGTGTCCGCAAAGCATGTACCACCCACTGCGCGCCATTCATAGTTAGTTCCCCGTCATAAATCGGGAGAAACAGAATTTTATGCTAAAAGTCATCATCTGCTCCTCGCTTAGGTTATTTCAGTTATAAAAAAACCCCCGGACCTTTCGGTGCGGGGGTCTTAGTTCGTTAAGGCTTGATTTCTAAGCCTTTCCTCGTCCAAGTGCAGCCCCGCACGGTGGGATAATAATCACCACCACGCTAATCACGACCAGGCTAATCACTCGTAGAAGGGCTGTCATTTTCTATACTTTCTGGCTTCTTGTTCGAAGGAATACCTAAAGAGTTACCACAGACATCACATAAAGCACAAGATTTTTTTATATCTTCGTTGCTGATCAGCCTAACGGTTTCAATAAAAATAATTGTTTTATATGAAAAAAATCAAAAATGAAAAAAATTCAGTTTTCTCACGCCTGCCGCGCTCTTCGGCGCCCTCTTTACCAACATAGCTCTGTTTTGCGATCAAACGTCCATTTTCGGCTAAATGTAACGATATGCCGCGAAAAGTATGGATACGCAGTTCTAAATTCGCACTTTTTCCATTCTCGCTTTACGTCATGCCAACCATAATTCTTCTCTGTCCAGGAGGTTTTATGTCGCTCGCTATCGTCTATACTCGCGCGGCGCTCGGTATCGAAGCGCCATTGATTACCGTTGAGGTTCATCTCAGCAACGGTCTTCCTGGTCTAACTATGGTCGGGCTGCCGGAAACCACCGTGAAAGAGGCCCGCGACCGGGTCCGCAGCGCCCTGATCAACAGCGGCTACGCTTTTCCTGCGAAGAAGATAACCATTAACCTGGCGCCAGCGGATCTGCCCAAAGAAGGCGGACGATACGATCTGCCCATCGCTCTCGCGCTTCTCGTTGCCTCAGAGCAGCTCAACACGACGCGACTGAATCAATATGAGTTTGTGGGCGAACTCGCCCTTACAGGTGGGTTACGAGGCGTTCCAGGGGCAATCCCCAGCGCAATGGAGGCCATCAAAGCCGGCCGGCGCATTGTCGTCTCCTCTGACAATGCGGCGGAGGTCGGCCTGATCGGCGGCAGCGATTGTCTGGTCGCCGACCATCTGCAGGAGGTTTGCGCATTTCTTGCGGGGCAGACATCGCTTTCGCCGCCTCTCGCCGAGGCGCCTGCTCGGGATGAACGCTACGAAGATCTGCTCGATGTTATCGGCCAGCAGCAGGGCAAACGAGCGCTGGAGATTGTGGCCGCCGGTGGTCACAATCTGCTCCTGATAGGCCCGCCCGGGACCGGGAAAACCATGCTAGCCAGCCGACTCCCCGGTCTCCTGCCGCCATTAAGCAATCAGGAAGCGCTGGAGAGCGCGGCCATACAGAGTCTGGTCAACCTCCACACCGCAAAGACGCGGTGGCGTCAGAGGCCGTTCCGCGCCCCCCACCATAGCGCCTCGCTGGCAGCGATGGTGGGCGGCGGCTCGATACCGGTCCCCGGTGAGATTTCCCTGGCCCATAATGGCGTGCTGTTTCTTGATGAACTGCCGGAGTTTGAGCGGCGGGTACTGGATGCGCTACGCGAACCCATTGAGTCAGGCAAGATCCACATATCACGCTCGCGCGCCAAAATTGACTATCCGGCGCGCTTTCAGCTTATTGCAGCGATGAATCCAAGCCCGACAGGACATTATCAGGGTAAACATAATCGTGCATCGCCGGAGCAGACATTGCGCTACCTTGGACGCCTGTCAGGCCCCTTCCTCGACCGCTTCGATCTTTCCTTAGAGATCCCATTGCCGCCGCCAGGAATACTGAGTCAGGGCTCGCAGGGCGAAGAATCGAGCGCAACGGTCCGGCAGCGGGTGCTGGCGGCGCGTGAACGACAAATGCTCAGGCAAAATAAACTCAATGCCCATCTTGAGAATCGTGAAATGAAGAACTGCTGTCGCTTAAGGCGGGAGGATGCTGTCTGGCTGGAACAGACGCTAACGCAGCTGGGGCTTTCTATTCGCGCCTGGCAGCGTCTGTTAAAGGTTGCGAGAACCATTGCCGATCTGGCAGAGGTTGAAGAGATTGAACGCTGTCATTTGCAGGAGGCGCTCAGCTATCGGGCAATTGATCGGATGCTCAACCATCTGCAGAAAATGATGGCGTAAAAAAAGGGCTTACGCCCTTTTTTCTTAGTCATCGCTTTCGGTGTAATCGTCAGCGCCTTCCATCTGCGGTTTGCCGCCGGACAGAGTATGGAAACGCTTCGGCCGCTTGATACGCGCCATATACTTAATCCATACGCGTTCTGCTTCCGTCACCGGCTCACGTTCACCACGGCACACCGAGACAAATTGTTTTTCATCTTCGGTAACAGGTTCGCGCTTACCCAGTTCCAGTTCGTTAAAGGCATAACCATGACGTTCCAGCAGTTGCGCCTCTTTGATGGTGAAATCACCGTGACGGGAGAACCCGCGTGGATAATTTTTATTGTCGAAAAAACGATTAGTCGTCGTAAAGCTTTCCGCCATCCTACACGCTCCTGATTCTTTGGCCGAGCTATTTATGGCGCGGAGTATTAGTTACGCTTGACAGAGCGTCAAACAAAACATTTAAATCATCACGACAAATAATTTTGTGGAGAACGGTGTGGATACGGAATTGCTCAAGACTTTCCTGGAAGTGAGTAGAACTCGTCACTTTGGGCGAGCAGCAGAGGCGCTTTACCTGACACAGTCAGCAGTCAGCTTTCGTATTCGTCAGCTGGAAAATCAACTTGGTGTGAATCTGTTCACCCGTCATCGTAATAACATCCGCCTGACGACCGCCGGCGAAAAGCTCCTCCCCTATGCCGAAACGCTCATGAATACCTGGCAGGCTGCGCGCAAGGAGGTGGCACACTCTTCGCGACATAATGAATTCTCCATTGGGGCCAGCGCCTCCCTGTGGGAATGTATGCTTAACAGCTGGCTCGGTACCCTCTACAGCGCACCTTACAATCTCCAGTTTGAAGCCCGTATCGCGCAGCGGCAGTCGTTGGTTAAACAGCTTCACGAACGCCAGTTGGATCTGCTGATCACCACCGAATCGCCGAAGATGGATGAATTAAGCAGCCAGCTGTTGGGTAATTTTACTCTTGCCCTGTATTGCGCATCGCCTGCAAAAAACAGAAATGAATTGAATTACTTGCGCCTTGAATGGGGGCCTGATTTTCAGCAAAACGAAGTGGGACTGATAGGAAGCGATGATGTTCCGCTGCTCACTACCTCTTCAGCTGAACTGATCTATCAGCAATTATCGCGCCTGAACGGCTGCTGTTGGCTACCTGTTCGCTGGGCGAAAGAGAAGCATGGGTTACATACGGTCATGGACAGCGCTACGTTATCCCGTCCACTTTATGCGATCTGGTTACAAAATAGCGATAAGCAGGCGCAGATCCATGAGATCCTGAAAAACCCTATTCTGGAATAAACGCTACTCTCCATGGACGGAGATCAGCAAGGTATTTTCGTAGGGGATATTGCCAATGGAGATTAGAGATAAAAAAAATCCTTTGCCTGAGCAAAGGATTCTTATAAATGGCAGGGGCGGAGAGACTCGAACTCCCAACACCCGGTTTTGGAGACCGGTGCTCTACCAATTGAACTACGCCCCTAAAATTTTCTTACCACTAAGCCTGCTATTTGAGCAGGCTTAATGTTAAATAAGTGGCGGAACGGACGGGACTCGAACCCGCGACCCCCTGCGTGACAGGCAGGTAT
>NZ_JBPYUI010000024.1:0-86943 GCF_051858335.1 Klebsiella sp. K47 | reverse complement strand
CCACGCTACCGCCCGTACTTCCCGTCGTGGAAGCACTCTGGCTCTGGGTGGTGCCTGCTTCACGCAGCTCGTGCGTGGTTTTACTGCTGCCTATGGAGAACCCGATCCCCCCGGTTCCCGTCAGGCCGGATTTTTTCTCTTCTTTAAATCGCCAGGCGGTATCGGTATTGGTCGCCGCCGTGATCTCGACATTATTACCTGCGTGGAGCTGAACATCACCCTCACCCACCACCGCCGAGCCCTGCAGCAGAAGATTATTCTCTGCCAGCACCTGAACCTGATCTCCGCTTAACAGCGTACCGGCTTCACGGGTGGCGCTCTCCTCTTCGATGGTATGCGTGGTTTTCTTACTCAGGAACCCCTTTTTGGTCTTCGTCTCTTCTTTGTAGTGGTAATCACTTTCCGTCGCCGTGGTCAGGTTCACATCACGGCCCGCCGCCAGGCCGATATTCCCGCTGGCAGTCACCTGCGCCGCTTCGGCGTTGACGTCGCGTCCAGCAATAATCGTAGTGCTGCCGCCGCTGGCAATGTCGGTACCCTGCTGGCGCACGGATTCATCGATAACGGTTTTCTTACCGCTATGACTGCTACTGCCTGCGGTGGTGGCTTCCGCCTGCAGATTCACATCGCGTCCGGCCTGAATACCGACATTCCCTTCCGCTGCGATGCCCGCCGCCTGACTGGTCACATCCCGCCCGGCCACCAGCGTTACCTTGTCGCCTGCGGTCACCGTGCTGCGGTCTGCGCCGCTCTGATGGCTTTCGCTGCCGCCCGTGCGGCTGCTCTGTTCGTTACCCGCCGCGTTCAGGTTCAGGTCATTGGCCGCCACCAGCTGCGCGGTGTGACCCGCATTGATGGCGCTGGCCGTCACGTTCAGATCGCTACCCGCCCGCATTATCGCGTTACCGCCCGCCGTAATGCTGCTGCTCTGATACGTTGTGGATGAGGAACGACTGTGTTTCTGGCCCCAGAAGCCAGACTGGCTGCGACTCTCGGTGAACTGGTTGGCGGCAATATTGATGTTGCTCCCGGTTTCCATCGCCAGATCGCCGCCGGCGCTCACCGTCGCTCCGGTTATATTGATCGTGTTCGCCGCGGCCATATACAGGCCGTCGCTGGCAGTAATGGCAGCCGTTTGCTCGCTATCGGTACCGCTGAACTGAATATTGCCCCAGCGGTTGTCATCGCCAACACGCCACTGCTCAGTGCGGGTGACGTTATTGATGCTACCGCCGGTGCTTACCAGCTGCAGCGTTTTCGCCGATATCGTCGAACCAATGTTATTGATATCGCCCGACGCGCTCAGGTCAAGACGGCCATCCGCGCGGATAAGTCCGGCGTTAAGGTTGCTGAAGCTATTACTGCTGTCAATGGCAAGGCCGTCTCGCGCCAGCAACGTACTGCCGCTGTTGCTGATATTGCCCCCTGCCAGTTGCACGGTATTGCCGCTGATTACGCTACCGTTCCGGACGCTAACGTCCTTCGGCGACAGGTAAACTTTCGGCACCATCACGGTCCGACCATTAAGCGTTGCGGGCTCCCACCACAGAATGCTGCGATTGAGCGCCGCCACCTGTGCGGCGGTGAGCGCCACGCCAAACGTCAGGCCAAGCGTGGTCTGCACGTCGGCCGCGTTGTCCATCAGATAACGCATCTGATCGAGATCAGAGCCGAGGCCATCAAGATAGCGTGACCCGGTCTGGTTCAGCACCACGTTGCTGACATACCGAGTATCAAACGCCGCATCGCCCAGAAAACGATAATCGCTGTCAGGGTTAAGCCCCAGGCGATCCAGCATATATGACGAGCCAAGGAACGAGTCGCCATCGGTGTACTGGCTACCCGTCTCGCGTGGCGCGCCGCCTGGATTCATGCCCGCCAGCTTATACAGATCGCCAAACAGCGACGGATCGAGCTGGCCCAGGCCGTTGAGCTTCGGATTGACCGTGATCAGATATGGGCTGCCCGGATCGTCGGACGTGACAAAATAGCCGTTGATGCCGGACGGCAGCGGATAGTTATCGCCCAGCGGTTCCTGAACGAGCGCCGTACCGTTGCCGATGGTCTGGCTGCCGCTACCGGTTGTGTCGTTCCAGTCCGGGCGAGTCATCGCGGCGGTATCAGCCCCGGCGAGGGACTGCAGGCTCTCACTGTCGTCAGTGAGTTGCGCTGAAGGTGTGTTCAGGTCAGGCGCGACAAGCGTGTTGCTTATTTTATCCGCATTAGCGATGCTGTTGGTGTTGCTGATGTCGCTGGCGAAACTGGCGCTGACGTTGCCGCCAGCCTGGATCACCGAACGGTAAATCTCTCCCTGTTCGGCCGTGGATTCATGCCCGGCCAGGGTAAAACCAATGGTAGAGCGTTCGGGCTGCGCATCCTCATAGTTATTGTCATCCGTGGGATAAGGCGCCCCCGGCGCAACGGCGTAACCGGCGCCCTTGCCAAAGCCAATGTTGTAGCCATAGCGGTGCGGGTCGTACTGATAGATATACCAGTCAGTGACGGTACCGGCCTGCCAGCTCTGATTGTTGAGCGTATTTCCCGTTAACGCGATATCGCCCGTTGCCAGAATATGGCTGGCAACGTTCTCCAGCGTGCTGGCGCTAATATGTAGATTTTTCCCCGCGGCAAGGCGTGCTGCCCCGCCCCGGCTGGTGACCTCCGTCCGCGTCTGGCTGCCGATAAACTTCTGCTGTGCTGATTCGGCGTACATTGCATAATAGAGCTGGTTCCAGTTGTGATAGCTGCAGGCGCCATGACCGTTACATGCCCCTGACTCGCTTGACGCCAAATAGCTGCTCAGGCCGTACGTCCCGTCAGCCAGCTGGCTGATATCGACATCGATTATCGCCTCTCCGAGACCCGGAATGGCCTGCTCGCCGCTAGTCTGCGAAATCTTCACCTCCAGCCCATCACGCTGATTGAGCAAGTACCCGGTGCTGATGGTCATGTCACCCTGCGTGGTTTCAATCGTTCCAGAGGTGTTAATCACTTCAGTGTTGGTATCACCGCTGGCGTTTTTTTGCATCACCAGGTCATTACCCGCCAGTATGTCGCCGTGCAGGTTATGAATGCGGTTGGCAAACAGCGAGAGATTATGGCCCGCATACAGCAAGGCGGTGTTGAGGATCGTTCCGGTGGCCGTTAACACCAGGTTTCCCGCCGTACCGGTAAAGCCATCAAGCGTGATATGGCCAAGGCTGGTCAGGCTCACGTCCCCACCCGCCTGCAGGGAACCTTCCCCATTCATCGCAATCTGTTGCCCGGTCAATGCCGTATTGCCGTTGCCAGCTACCAGTTGACCGTTATTGATGAGCTGCCCGGCGGCGGTCAGCGTTACGCCATTGCCCTGTAAGGCTCCAGCGTTGGTGATATCGCTCTGGCTGCTGATGACAAGCTGTTTGTTTGCTGCCACAGTTCCCTGAGCGATCCAGCTGTTGACCAGCGCCAGCGTCAGATTACCCAGGGCGACTATCTGACCCGCACCGCTGAGGGAGGCGACGTTCGCCAGAAGATCGCCGCCGCTGAAGAGTTTGCCCGCGTCGTTGTTTACGCTGTCGCTGTAAAGCAACAGGTTCTGCTTGCCGAACAAGGTGCCGCTGTTGGCCAGTGTCCGGGTGTCGGCACTTAACTGTGCGGCCTGAACGGTGCCGCTGTTTAATAGCGTGCTCCCCGTCAGCGTGGCCTGATTTGCCGCCAGCATCGTGCCTGCGTTGGCGATCTTCGCCGCGTCCAGAAGGAGATGGGTTGCCTGCAACCAGCCGCTGCCGCTGTAGTCTGGAGTGGAAAGCGTCAGGTCTCCACCAGAGACAATGTTGCCGGCGTTGCGGGCATATAAGGTACTGTTGAGGCTGGTTGCGCCATGGCTTTGGATCGTGCCGTGATTGCTGAGCGCAGACGCCCTCAGCGACAGCTCCCCCTGACTGAGGATGGTCCCGTTGGCCTGGTTGTTGAGCGCTTTTAGCAAGATCAGCGTCAGATTGCGGTCCCCCTGCAGGCGTCCGCTGTTGCTGAGCGAAGCCACGCTAATCTGCGTATTCGCCCCCTGCAACTGACCGCTGTTGTTCAGGTCTTGCGCATGGAGGACAAGCGATCCCCCGGTCAGCAATTTGCCCTGCTGCTGCAGATCGCCATTCAGCAATACGTCAAGATGGCTTACCCCGCTAATCTCTCCGCTGTTGCTCAGCGAGTCACCTTCCATCGTCAGCGTGCTGGCGCTCACCATCCCCTCATTGCTGAGCGCGTGGCCGCTGATATGGACATCCCTCAGGGCAGTCATTTTACTGCTGTTAATCGCCTGCAGATCGCCGCTGAGCGTTAACGCCAGATCGACCGCGCTCTGGATCGCGCCGCTATTACTGAGGTTCGCGCCCTCAATAACGATGGTTTTCCCCTGCACCCGTCCGTGGTTAGCGATATCGCCAGCGGAGAGTGTCAGGTCGCCCTGGCTTAGCAGATCGCCGCGGTTATCCACGGTTCCGTTGCTGCTAAGCGTGAGCGCGTCAAGCCCGATAACGGTCCCTTGATTGTCGATCGTCTCCTGCGTCAGTGCGATCCGGCTTGCCTGCAGCGAACCATTGTTGTTGAACAGGGCTCCCGTTAACGACATATCGCCGGCGGCAAGGAGCTTGCCGCTGTTTGTCAGGGAGGGGGTTTGAAGGATGAAATCTCGCTGGCTCATGATGTCGCCATCATTGAGCAATGCGCCGCTGACGGTGGCATCCAGATTGCCTGTCGCCAGGAGAGAACCGCTTTGCCGCCAGTCCTGAGTATTAATACGCAGTTGCTGCCCTTGTATGGCGCCTGCGGCGTTTAGCGTCGTCGCGGTGAGCGACATATCCCCTGCGGTCAGCCAACGTCCTGTGGCCCCCTGAGCCAGCGAATCGCCGGTGAGCGTGAGTGCCTGATTACCCTGAAGCAGACCGTCATCGGATAAAGTGACGGTTTTAACCGTTAACGTATCGGCGATGATGGCACCTGGATTGATCAGGGTCGTGCTGGCCAGGGTGAGCGCGTGGTCGCTGGTGATAAGCCCGCGATTGCGGATATCCGGGATAGCGAGCGTCAGATTTGCCGCGCTATAGAGCGTACCGTCCTGCTGGTTATTCAACGTTTGGCTGGTAACAGAAAGTTGAGCCTCGCCCTGTAGCAAGCCATTGTTGGTGAGAGACTGCGATTGCGTGGTCAGCCTGGAGGCGATGGCCACACCGCTATTGCTGAGTTGCGGGGCTTGCAATGACAGGATATCAGCACTGCTTTTACCACTGTGGGTCAGTTTTTCGCTGGCGCGCACGGTGAGAGCGGATTTCGCCGCCTGAGTCCCTTTTAAATCAACCTGTTTCGCCGCAATATGCAGGTGTTTTCCCTGGATTTGCGATGCCGCGCTGGTGGCGATTGTCTCCCCCGATACCGTGATATCGCCGGTGGCGTTTATCGCGCCATTCAACGTCTGGCGGGCGGCATCAAGGGAGATAGCGTTGCCAGCGATCAGGGCGCCATGATGGGCCAGCGTCTTCGCGGTCACCGAAAGATCGTCAGTGGCCGTCATTCTTCCCTCATTCGTCACGCTGTCGCCGGCCCGCAGCGCGATCTGGCGACCCGCATCGATTTGGCTCTCGCTATCCTGGCGGATGGCACTGGCCGTTAATGAGACATCCCGTCCGGCGGTCAGTTTTTCACTGCTTTGCGTGATTGAACCGCCCGCGGTCAGCCGCAGATCGGTATCGCTGGTCAGGGACCCTTTGCTCAATGCCAAATCGCTCTGACTATGCAATGTGATTGCGCCCCCGGCCTTGTGATCGCCGGTAAGCGCAATATGCTGGCCGCGAACGGCGATCGCGCCGCTGGCCAGTGAGTGACGCAAAGCAAGCCTGCCATTCGCTTCAAGGGTGATATCGCCCTGACGCGCGGTCAGGTCGCCGAGGTTCACCCCCACGCCGTTTTCGCTCGACACCAGACGAATACGATTGGCGTACATACCGCCCAGCGCCCCGGTATCCACCGCCAGCGTCGGGGGCTGACCTTCTCCGCTTATTGGGGTGACAGTGCCATGGCTATCCACCCGGTTAGCCCCGGCAATCACCGATAAGTCCCTGGCATGAACCGCCGCATTCACTTCCGTCGCTCGGGAGATAATCGACAACGCATCGCTGCCGCTGGAGTCAATGCCTTTGCCTTCAATGGAGATGGTTCCCTTCGCGACCTCCAGCGCCTGCAAATTTCCCGCCGCATCAAACACGGGTTTGCCAGTGGTCAAGGTTGCCTGGGGAGTGTTAATAAAGCCGCAGCCGTTACAGGTGATGCCATAGGGGTTGGCAACCATCACGTTCGCCGCCTTGCCTGCGACTTCGGTATACCCGTTCAATTGCGAGCGGTGGCCACCAGTCACTTCGTTAATGATGCCCTTCGCTTCCCTCCCGGCCTGCAGATTCGGGTTGTTCTGGATCAGGCCACCGAGCTGGGTCTGATTAAGCTTCCCGGTCGCATTGTTGAGGATTACCCCCTCCTGACCGACGTGATAATCCTTAAACTGGTTATGTGAAATCCCGCGGCCGTTCGGGGTGGCAATATTAACAACCGGCACGCCATTGGCGGCGCTATCCACACCGGTGGCGCCCTGGGGTGCGATCGCTGCGCCAAGGGCAGGCAGGAGCGGCTGCCCGGCCAGCAGGACGCTAATCAGGTAACTTAGCAGACGCGATGACAAGCGTACGGAAGGCTGATGCATAACGATAATCCTTTAAAATGCCACAGCAACGCGGTAATAGAGATTGAGGTGATCGGGCCCAAGCCAGTCCGGATACGCCAG
Organism: Klebsiella sp. K47; assembly: GCF_051858335.1. Lineage (NCBI taxonomy): Bacteria > Pseudomonadati > Pseudomonadota > Gammaproteobacteria > Enterobacterales > Enterobacteriaceae > Klebsiella > Klebsiella sp. K47. The sequence goes on along the minus strand of NZ_JBPYUI010000024.1, from coordinate 80,135 downwards.
AGGACTGCCTGCGGTAAAAGAGGCGGATAACCAGCGATTTGCCGTGGTCAACCCTACCGCGGCGCCCCACAAAGTTCCGGCGGCTCTGGGATCGAGTCGGTCAGCATGCAACCAGCCGCCATCCAGTGCGACCAGAGCGCCGACCTGCCCAATGGCGGGGAGCGTAAAAAGCGCGTAGTTCAGTTCATTACGCCAGTAACCGCCATTGTCCCCTGAAATGTACTGTTCTTTAAAACCACGTACTGAGCTTTCCCCGCCTAAGGTCAGGCGCTCGCTGCCATATAAGCGGTCCGGAGACCACTGGCCGTAAAGGCTGCTAAGCCACCAGAGATCGTTGAGCAACGGGCGCTGAAAGCTGGCGCTCAGACTCCATTTTCTGAATTCCGCTTTTGGCAAATCGCCCGGTTTATTACCGTCACTTTCGGCACCAAACCACGGCATTCCGCGGGAAAACGTGGGGTTGAAGGTGGTAATCCCGGCAAACATTTTTTGCGTGTGGTTGAGGCCAAACAGCAGTGTCGTCAACTTACGGCTACTGCTTTGCAGCAAAACATCGTCGAGATAATTGTGGTTGGTCCGATAACTCAGTCCGGCGGAGAGACCCGTTTTCAGGTCGCCATTGCGAAAGAGAACCTGTGAGAAGTTTAGCCGGTGGGTTTCGGTGTCACCGCTGGAACGCCAGATCCAGCCGTGGTTATCGAGTGTACTCAGGTAATTATTCCAGCTGTAGCTGTAGTCAAACAGCGTATAACCGTAAGGAATGCTGACCCCTGCGGCAATATTCTGCGCGTCTTTGGCATTCGAAAACGCGCTGCTGCGCCCGCCGCTGACAAACCAGCGATCGGCCAGCCCTAAAAGATTGTTGCCTGTTAAACCCGCGTTGATTTGTCCGCTACCTGTACTCTTCTGGCCGCTGTTGTCGACGCTCATCGACAACAAAAGTGGGTGCTCCGCTGTCGCCGTCAGGTTAACGATGGAGCCGCCAGGTTTTTCGCCCGGCTGGATTTCAATTTGCACAGGCGTCGCGCGCGTGCGGTTAATCTGCTCCATCCCCTGTTCGATATCACGCAGGTTAAGAATATGGCCTTCCAGCCCTGGAAACGCCATTGTTAACTCACGTTTAGCCGCCCCTTCCATGGCGATTTTTTCGAGCTTTCCTTCAAGAATAGTCAGATGTAATACCCCGGAACGTAAATCTTGCTCGGTCAGAAAAGCGCGGCTGGTAATATATCCCCGACTGATATACCAGTCGGAAATAATATTTACGAGTTTAGTAATACGCGCAATATCCATGCACTGCCCAAGCCAGGGCCGGACTATTTTTTGCTGCTGACGCGGATCAATAAGCGTCGCGCCATCTAACGCGATGCGATGGATTGAAAAACAGGGACCATCAGAGGCTTCAGGCTGCGCAGGCATCGCCGCGTGAAGGCTTGGCGTGGCGCGCTCCAGCGATTCACGTTGCTGCTGGTTCTGACGCAGTAATTGTTGCTGCTGTTGCTCAACGCTGTCGCGATCGGCTGGCGATAAAAAAGCGGCGTAGGTGGTCAGACTCAGCGTCATTAGTCCCAGAGCCAAATACAGAGATTTCATCCGTGTTCTCGTTATTACTTAACGTGCAGTGCAAAAACATATTCCATTATATGTTGCGCGGATTTAAGCATGAAACTTACGGTATGTGAACATGAAATAATGAATGAGGATCGTTTTTAGGATAATGACTTTTGCGCAGCAAAATAGACGGCAGGGGCAAATAACGAATGTATTAACACGTAGTTGAAATATGTTTTTCAACCGCAATAGCACAGCCAGGTTACAGGATAGGGAAAATGGTGTCCGGTACGAAAAAGCAGCAAGAGGATAAGAAGCTGATATTGAATGGCGCGCCCTACAGGATTCGAACCTGTGACCTACGGCTTAGAAGAAAGTAGAGCGTTAAATAACTCACTGTAATCACACATGTTTACCGCGTTCGCATCCGGTTTTGTGTCGTTTCGTGTCGTTTGAATACATCCCTGTCTTTATCGTGCATTCCTGTCACGCCACATCTACGACACACCCGTCACGCGAATTCTTCCAGGATCAGGATGCCATCCGCGCCATCTCCTGAGATGCCAAAATCTGCGAGCAGCTATCCAGATCGCAAACTCGCCGGTTTACCTCATCACAATAACAGCGCATCATTAGCACGCTAGTTAATCATGTAATTTTCGGTGCGCACCACTCTTTCATGGTTAAACAGCCAGGCTATCGCTTCGTACATCACAAATAATATGTGTCACAACGCCGGCGACAGTAACATCGTCCAGAGCCTCGCCCTCGATCGCTTCGCCGTCTTCGGTAATCAGAGACTTTCCTCTCAGCGTGGCAAGCTCCGTCCCGCCACCGTGCTGGATCAGAACCTGACTTCCCTGCCTTGGTTTCAGGGAGATATCCAGCACAACGTAACCGCCAGACCGTTCGAAGAGCAACGTATTAGGCCCAACATTGCAGATCGAGTTGACAGACAGTCGCTGCTCGACGTAATCCGTCGCGGGTGAAGGAAAGCCCATTAGATCACCCTCCCCATGTTGGCCATCATCCACAGCCTGTTTTCACTATGGTCCGGCGTCTTATCGACAAAATACGTCTGCTCGCGAGCGATCCAGTAGTTCGCCTCCACCTCGGAAAAGTGGATGCCACGCCGGCGAAGCGCAGTAACGAAGTCGCGGGTGTGAAGGTACTGAAACCCCTTAGAACTGCGCAGAATGGACTCGCGGAAAGCCGCGGCGATGTCTGACTGTCGAAGCATGATCTGCCCTCCGATAAATACTGTTTTTATATACAGTAGTTTTATCGAAAACGAAGGTCAAGCGAAGCGTGAGGCAGGATTAAATTGTGATCCCTTTCGATGCGTAGTAGCTGCGCAGGTAAGAGGATACCGACAGCACATCGTTATCAGACAGGGCACGGTTAAAAATAAACAGGGCCCCCAGGTCCAGTGCGACATTTCCTATAGAGGTAGGCGCGCCGCCGATATAGAACGGCTGGGTTCCATTCTTCGCAGTTTGGCCGGATGGCGTGTAAGCGTCATTAGTACCGCCGGTAATATCACGCGTTGTCATCTGGTTCGCTACCAGTCCAGTACGTCCCATAACCAGCAAAGGCGTGTTAACCGCGACGTTAAACTGCCGCGAAACGTTACCATCTACAGATGTGCTGTTATTGGTGTAAGGGGCTGAAAATTGCAGTTGCGTGGTCCCCAGGAACGAAAGGGTTTTACCAATAGTCCCGTTGTAGTTAGATACGATAGGCGCCCTGTTTGACCCCGTTGATCCGGGCCATTTTGCTACCCCGATAGCGGTTAAACCTGTGCTATCGGCAACAGCGGTTGTCAGGTAGTTTGTCTGACCCGTCAAATGCAGCCATTCACCACTGAGCGTTGGGGAGCCAACCACGGCAGCAGGGGCGCCGCCGCTGGCATAATTTGCCGTAAGGTTCCCCTTTCCATAGATATTAAAATACGCCAGGCCGGTAGTATCGAAAGGGAGGCTGACCCCATCAGGATCTGAAATGCTCAACGTGTCAGTGTTGGTGCGTAAAATCATGCCCATGAATTATTTCCTTTATGCAATAGTGATGTACTGTGCATCAGCCCAGTTATTCAGTGGATAAGGTTTATTGACCATTGAGGCTATATTTGCCTCAGAATACTGCCCTGTCCCTGCGTTATATTCGTATAGTTCAGATGCCTGAAATGTGTCTGAATCCGTAAGACATCCATTACCGTTATGCACAGTTTTATCTGCATACCAGATATTAACTGGCCTCACTGGCGTGCGACCAAACGTTATTTGAACTATCGTATCAGCGACAATCTCTACCGAGGTTATCGGCAGATCACCAGTTAAATCTGTAGCCCTGTATCCCTTATCCGTATAATCAGTAGCCTGTAGAATGACAAACGGTTTTCCCCATTGCAGAGGAGGTGCCGGAACAACATAATCAAGCAAAGCAACATTATCTGTCAGGGTTGCATTGCGACAATGTAATGATTCCCATCCCTCGCCAAGATTCAGCACCCGGTGCATGACTTTGGCGAACTGCATGTCCTGCCAGCGGTAACCGTTAGGATCTAAGTGCCCGTCTTTATCTGTATATGGATACGATGGACCAACCATATAGCAGTTTTCGTTTTCCAGAGAAAACTCCAACTGGGCCATACCAATAGCCAGGTTTTTGTTGTCGTTGGTATATTTTCCGCTCGTCTGATAAATAAACAGGGCGGCTGGGTCCTGATCTGCGCAAAAGTCGGATAAAAGATCGCTGTAGAGTTGAGCCAGAAGAGCTTTATAACCATCCTTCGTATCATTTCCACCATATCCCGTTCCGTAGTTCCACTCCCCCTGTAACCAGGTGAATGCGGCGACGCGATATGTCAGGCTTTGACTGGATGCGATCGTCTTAACACGCGATATAGCCTCGCGGACACGGTTATAGAGTTCAGGACTTGCCCCCTTCGACAACTGCTCAATGGTGCGCCCGTTGACGGCGCAGTTTGAGAGCACCAGTCGACGATTGCTATCCTGCATAAGCCCCTGCGACTGCAGCCACAATTTGCGGAAGAAGTTTACGCACGCGACGGCGCCCTCACCTTCGTTTACAGAGCCGCGCGGGAGAGCTGCGACATCGGCATCGCTCATCAGCGCGCTACCGTCAGACGTCTGCACAACGGCTTTGAGCGGGTTAAGAACTGCTGTACCCAGAGGCGTAAAAGTGGGGTCGGTCCGGCTGTTAGGACGGCAGCTGTCTCCCAGCATCAGGTTATCATAGAGCGCTTTCGCCACTTTACTGAGTGCCGGCCATCCTTCCTGGTTAGAAGCCAGGGACTGCCCATACCAGACGATATGATTAAGATTCGCCACCGGCCGCTGTATAGCAGCGTTATATTTGCTTCTTACTTTCTCCCAGTACGCTTTATTCGCATTATCTCTGACATCAATAGCAGGCACATCGCCGCCACCACCTCCGCTGTCAACTAAATTACCATCTTTATCAATGATGGTTTTATAGAAACCAAAATTATCGGCTATGGCCAACCACGCTGAATCAGTGGACTGAAGCCTGAAATCCGTTAGGGATAGATCGTTTTTCTTCAATGCCAGCAAAGACGTGGCAAATGAACCATCCCGCGCAACCTGCATGGCTCGCGGGGCTACTACACCATTTTTATCTACGACATCAATATAAAATCCAAACGGGTCCATCAGGCGTAGCCCTGTATTATTCGTAAGCGATATTGAGAGGGCGGAAAGAGAAATAGAGTCAGGGTTGACCATCGCAGCTTTAGTGCCAAATGCCCCAGAGTTTTTTGCCCTGAATAATACAAATCCAAGAATATCAACTACACGCAGGAAATCTCCCTCTTCAATTCCATTTGAAATATATTCAGAAATTGCGTTTAAAACTGATTCCTGAGAAGGCATTTGCCTGCCAGTAGGCTGTAACGTACCACCATTGTTAATTACCTCAATTGCCAGCGCGCTATCATCAGGGCTTCGGTAATAGGTGGTGCTCCCCTCGGGGATGTTCGCTATATCCGCCTGCGCTGCAGCCAGGGTCATATACTGCCGGCTGAGAGGGATCAGGTTCTGCCGCGTTTCTTCAACGACTTTATCCCCTTCCGCCTTAATTCCGTCTACGGTGTAATGCTCACCGCCGAGGCGATCGGTGTATGTCAGGTCGGGACCGGTGACAACCTTATCCAGCATGGCGCCAGCATAAACTGCGTCCCGAATATCAGTACTTGGCACCGGGTTGTCGGTTGGAGTTGGTAACGGTACTTCTGCCATTGTGCATGTCGCCCTATAAAAGGCGCACTAATCCCTCAGAAGTTAATCTGATGGTGTGCGCGAAGGTTGGTAATTACTGCTGTGTGTTACGGATAAATCGAGTCTGAATACTCAGTCAGGGAAAGCGTTTGAGTGTCATCACCGTTAGGTTTGGCGCTATCGACGCGCCAGATTGTGGAGTTCAGCTCCGAGTCGGTAGCGATGAAATAACGGCTGGGGTTTTGCACATTTTCGCGGTCATAAATGTTCAGATCGAAGGTATCGGCTGCAGCCTGAAATGCCTGGGCTTTGCCGCTTACCGGATAAGCTCGCCAGCGCCCGCGGTAATTGCCGAGGCTGTCGGTCATCACCACCCACATATCGCCGAGAGAAAAGTCGATACGCTCTGACGTCGAGAAGGCATCCCCGGATCGACCGGTGATGTATCCGGTCTGCTGCGCGTTGTCGTACATGTCCGGACACTGAACCACCGTTCCGCGCACGACCTGCGTTTCTTCCAGCACTTTCACCGTCATGGTCAGGCGTGAGTAAAGGATTTTCCTCGCCTCAAGCCAGGCCCGGTCTATCGCCTGAGTGGCGTTTCGGCAGCCGTCCAGGCTGATCTGCATCGCGTTAACAGTGGCATCCTCCACCTCGGTGATGCCGCTGCTGTCAATTTGAAGGTAGATATACGCCTTCTTGTTCGTCAGAGGGTCAACGTAGTCCAGCGCCACGCCGTCATAACCACCGGGTAGAGACATTTGCCAGGCGACCTTGTACTCGTCCCAGAACATGTTTGAGCGCGCAAAAACCGCATCCGGATTTGTCACTTTCTCATCACGCCAGAATGTCAGCACATCCCCAATGTTATTACCGTCAACTCGGGCCACATTGGCGATGGTCGCTATGCGCTCACCAAGAGGCTGTTTCTCATCCGAGAAGGTGTAATCGAAATACCCAAGCTGAGCATCCGGCAAAGAGTCTGCAATGGCATAAAGAGCAGCGACGTCAATACTGGCCACGTCCTGTTTACCGACAACCACCCACTCATGCAGGATTGCATCAGCAAACGAGCGACTCGGCCGCAGCGTATAATCGACCGCGCCGGTTGTCCGGTCGTAGCTGATGGTATGCCGCTGCGCCAGCATGTTGTACTTCTGCTCGCGGTTGCTGTTGCTGTCGTTCGAGCCTTTGATCGTGATGCGGGCTATTGTGTCTTCCGGATACACGACGTTTTCGCGCACGTTCACCGCGTGGATCGCCATCAGCGTCACGACGTTAGCGTCATTGCTGTTGTCGAGGCGCTCGATAGTGACCGCATAACGCCCCGCCCCGGCCGCCGGGGTGAATTTATGCGTCGTTCTGAAATAACGTGTGGTCACCTGGAAATCATTGTCGAAGAAATAATCATGCTGCTCGGATGTGCCCGGTACCTGATTGTTGTCGTCATCGACCTGCCAGAACTTGATCCGGTATTGCGTTGTGCCGGCCGTCGCGCCGAGCTGAACCAACACATGCACCCAGATCTGAGTGGACACGATCGGCGACACTGACGGCCCGATAACCAGAGGGGTCTGGTCGTTCAGAGTGAACAGCGTCGGGTTGATAACTGCATTGCCCGGCAGAGATGTAATCTCTCCGGAGAGCTCGCCAATATAGAACGTCGTGTACGACAGCGTATCGTCGCCGATAAAGCTCTCCGAGGAGATGATGTTCCCGGCACCGGTGACGTTGCGTGTGACGCTTGTTCCGCCGTCGTTCCAGGTAGCGTTAATGACGAATGACACGGGATGAGGTACCGCCAGCGCCGCAAAGTAGGCAAAGTTATCATCGTTCGACAGAACAATGGCTTTGAGCTGATTACTCTCGATCGCCACCGATGTCGGCGCCGTCGTGGTCGCTGTCTGAGCCGGAAAGTCCTGGCTCTCATTCAGGCCTGGGACCGTCTCGTTATCGACGTCATCGAACTGATACCCCACCTCAATCGTGCCGATCACGTCGCCCGGGTTATAAATCGCAGAACTGGCGCCCGCCAGGCTGCCGAGGTTCGATTCCGAGTAGCGGATCGAGGAGATGGTGTACCGGCCGTAACCGACCTCAAACCATTCCGTAAGCTGTTTGTTGTTGTCGACGAACTCGAACAGAGCCTCCTGAATCAGGTCAGGAAAGACGCGGCACTGGCCGTAAATGTTCGGGCGACCCTTGTAGAGTCGCGCGCGGTTCGTCTGGCCGGTCAGATCATTATTGGGGGATTCGCCTGTCGCCACCGATACCGACGCGCTGGGCTTATTCGACAGGCCGAACACCTTCAGTGCGCCAGAGAGGATTTTCGTGACCGGACGCAATATCGTGGTGATGAGTTTGCCTACCCCGCCCTCTGGCTGGTCGAACACAGCCACCACGTCGCCAGATTGCAGTGGCCGGCTGATGTCGTAATCGTCAGGCAGAGCTCGGCCATTCAGCTTCACGATAACATCGCGGTGCAACTGAAGAGAATCCAGCAAGCTCATCAGTGTGGTGCCGGCATCTACCGTTCCCCGCTGCAGCGGCGCGCCTGGCAGCCTCTGTAACTCATATCGAACCATGCACCATGTACTCCACTTTGCTGTAAACCTTCAGTAATGCCAGCGGGCTATCGCAGCGCACGAAACCGAATTCGCCGCGGGCATGCAGGCACTTAACCGGGCTGATCATCACACCGATATGCGCCGGCACTTCGCCGCGGTAAAAAACGGCGATGCAGCCGGTTGCCGCCACCGGCACACGCCGCCAGTGGGCGTGTTCCTGTTCGTAGCAGGTGATGAAATCCGCGCCCGATTCGTAGCCAGCGATGTGATGCAGCTCCAGACCGAGCACATGCCGGTAATAGAGAACCACCAGGCCCCAGCAGTCCATCTGCTCAAAACTACAGGCGCGGTTAGCCCATGGCTTGCCGTTAACAATCCCGATAAAGTCGCTCTGTGTCATACGGTTATTAGCCCTGGATAGTCTTTCGTGGTGAAAATGATGGAGTTGGCCAGCGTCAGCGGATTGGTCTTGCCGGCGGTCACAGTGACGTTGCTGGCATCGGCTGAAATGTCATTCACGTAAAGCGTCCAGTCTTTCAGGGATGATGCATCACCGATCGCATCCCACTGCTGATAAAGGCATTTTATCGGCGTCATTCGCGCCGCCCCGCGCCAGCTTTTTAGCGTCTGCCTCACGTGCTCCGTCGCGGCGACAAAGGTGATTGTCATGGATATAACTGCCGTTCCGTCCTGCGCCGGCTCGGTCACGCTGAACCGCGCAGGCTCGAACGAGTTGCCGCCAAACGTCGCCGGGCGGAACAGATTATTTACTACCCGGTAATAACCGAAAGCCGGATGGTAAAACTCCACTGTCCGTTTGATATCGCTGGCTGGCCGCTGCTCTTTCCATTCTCTCAAAGTCGGCATTAGTCAGCCCTCGGCATCACTTCGGTTATCAGGTAATCCAGCCAGTATCCATAGCCAGGCTGGGCCTCAACAATCCAGTCGTCGTAGTCCTCGGTAATGTCCTCGATACCGTTACTGATAACCGTTGCGGTCCAGGTGACAATGTTGCCGTTTTTGCTGGTCTGCACCGGCATGTCGACGAAATGCAGCGTCTGCTGCTGAACGCCCTGCGTATCACCCAAATCGATCGGCATCCGGAACCAGTTACGCCCGCGGTCGCAGTACGTCGGCGAGCGAAGCCACGACTTAAACCTCTCGGCCTGCGCGAGCGTGAATATCCACTGCAGCGTCCAGGTCGCTTTCAGGTCCGTGGTGATCGGCGTGATTATCAATGGACCGACTGCCGTCTGCGTCGTCTGCCAGGCTGTATCCTGCGTCATGTTCTGATCGGCGCGCTGGGGAAGCGGCAGGAACGGAGGGTATTGAACTGTTGCCACGTTTCCTCCGGGCATAAAAAAACCCGCCGAAGCGGGTTGGGTTTAGTAAGCACCTTGCGCTTTGCGGCTTAGTCCAAATGTCTGCTGCATCTGAGAGGATACGGGGCCGCCTCTTTCCATGTCGGTGATCAGCAAATCCACCACTGCGCTACCGTCCTGCATATAGCCGTCGGCACTCTGTACGGTGGCACCAGTAGACTGGTTGATGACGTTCACCTGCACGCTGATCACTCCTCCTGACTGCATGTCCTTATTGCTGATGACCTTCCCGTTATCGCCGGGGATCATGTACTGCTTGCCAGTACTGGCCTGGTAAATCTCTGGCTTGCCTTTCTCGCCGACCTGATACAGGCCGCCAGCTGATACCGGGCCGCCGTTGTAGCGAGCGCCGGCAAGCGCAAGTCCGTTTGCCAGTCCCACTGTCGAACTGATACCAGCTGCAGCCGGACCAGCGTTAGCACCGAACGAGGCGAGCGATGCCATCGCGGCCGCCGGGGCCCATGCAGATGCGGTAGTTGCTGCCAGTCCGACTGATGTCGCCACCGATGCGGCACCGAGCGTCTGACCGAGAATGTAGTTTTTCAGCGCTTCTACGCCCACCTGGACAATGCTGTTGATCACGCTGTTCAGGATGGTGTTGCCGAGCGACCGCATCGCCTCCTGCGCTGACATTGTGCCGGTTAGCAGGCCGGTGATTGCATTGGAGGCATTCCCGCTAAACGCATCCACCGCACTCGTCAGCATGTTATAGCCGAGGCTTTGCTGGCTCAGGATTTCCCATTGAGCTGCGATCCGCTGCTGCTCATATTGCCGGTCAGCGGCATTTTTCAGCGCCAATGCATTCTCATGAGCGAGAACCCCTTGCTGCTCAAACTGCTGAATCAGCGCCAGCTCCTGCGCGTGCTGGTTAGCCAGCTGTTGCACCGGGTCAACTTCGCCAAGTGCCTGCTGGGTGGGGTTAACCACCTGCTGCGAGCGTATTTTGGCAAGATTGGCCTGATGCTGCTGCTCCATCTGCTCAGTGGCTGCGTTGTACTCCTGCAGATCAATCTTCCCGGCGTTCAGCGCCGCTTTCAGGTTCTGCATGGATTCAGCGTAGGATTTATTCTCAGCCTGTTCTGGAATAGCATTAAGCGCCTCAGTTACCCCCTTCGCCGCTGCGGCTGAATCCCATGCGACTGCTGCGTATTTACCAGCTTCCTGGATTTGAGCCTGAGTAGCCGATTTACCGAGAGACTGCTGCGCACGCAATATCGCCTGCTCACGGCTCAATTCCTGAGTTGAGTCCGCTGCAAGCTCAGACTGCTGGCGAAGGTTTTCGAGTTTTTGGGCAATTGAATCTGCGGTAGACGCCGACTGCTTCCCGGCTTTGTCGCTTTCCTTCCTGGCCTCCGTAACCCGGTAGGTTTCGGCGTACTCGTCCTGCAGCGCTTTGATTCGCTTCGGATCGGTCACCCCAGCATCAGCTGCATCATATTGGGCCTGAAGCCTGGCTCGCGCCTCGCCTTCAAGTTTGGCCAACGCAAGCCGGCGTTCAGAGTTTTGAACCAGCTTCTTGGTTGCGGCGTCATCGCCTTTGGTCGGAGGCGCATTAAACTGGTTGCTTCCGGCGTCCTTCTGAGCCTTTGCTCGAATGTGGGCTATTTCCCCCTCGATCTGCTTCAGCTGCACTGCTGCCTGCGCCCTTCTGGCCTGAAAAACTGAGTCAGTTTCATACCATCTCTGGCCGTCTTTCAGCTCATTGTTCAGATCCTGCTGGAGCTTGATCAGCTTCGGCATTCTTGAAGAATCGCCGACATTGTTGTTGTAGTAATTGAGGTTATCCGCGACGCTCTGCATCAATCCTGCAAGGGTCGTAGTCAGGCCTATTGCCTGGTTCAGGTCGTTAATGGCATTTTTGAAGGCCACATCGAGGCTGTTCTTTGCGCGATCAATGCTGACCGGCATTTTATCGAACTCTTCATTGACCGACTGCGACTGACGTTGAATGGCGTTCAGAGCATCCTGAGCCGTCAGTTTACCTTCCAGCATTCTCTTGCGAAGATCGCCGAAGGGTATACCTAGCCCAGCTGCAATCTGGCGAGCAAGTTCAGGCATCTGCTCAAGAATAGAGTTGAACTCGTCAGCACGAACGATACCACCAGAAATAGACTGGCCGAACTGTCGCAATGCGTTTGCCATTTCCTCAGTAGAGGACCCACCGATCGTGCCAATTTTTTGCAGCGTCGATGTCAACATGAGAATTTGCGAGTTAGTGGCGCCAGTTTCCTTTAACGCTGTCGTCAGTGATTCCCATAACCTCTCAGTTTCTGACAGGCTATTACCTGTTTGAGCCGCGATTGCAGACAGGGAGGCAAGTGTTTCTTTGGCCACGTCAATGCTGGGGCTTAGTCTGGCTATCCTCGCCTGGAGCGTAACCATCTCGTCGCCGATGGCGATAAGCTTCTTCGCTGCATCAATGGTGAAAGCTGCTGCAATGGCAACGCCAACTTTATTTAAAGCACCTTCGAACCGCCCGGCAGATCGTGATGATTGCTCAAACTTGGCGTCCATTTGGTCAAGACGCTTATTAACCTGCTGCTGCGCCTGGATCAGGCCGGATACGTTAGCCTCAATGTCATAATAAATTTCACCTGCTTTTTCTGCCATCGCATACTCCGGGCATAAAAAAACCCGCCGGAGCGGGTTTGGTTATTTACAGGCCTTTTGGCCTATATAATACGCTATTGAATTATCAACTATTGGAGACATCCCTTCGTCAGGCTTGGATGCTTTCATCTGTTCCAGCGTATCCCCATCACCAAGATACTTAACTGTCCACGATGTGCAGTCATACAGGCGCTGTGAGTAAGATGTCCCTGACGGCCCCTCTCTCATGGTCGTGATGGTCGCCATGGAGCCATTTAAGCTTTTATCTATGATGGTGTATTTGGCTTTCGAATCGGTCGGGATGGAAATTGTAGTAGCTGAAGCAGCGCCAAAAGAAACCGTTAACATCAACACTAAAGCTAATTTTTTCATGTAATTACCCTATTTTAAAACCCATAAACTTACTTCCTGTCAGTTGGGATAGTTCAATTTCCCCGCCTCCCCAACCTTCTTCACGCATCTTTCGGTTCAATTGTTCTTCACGCTTAATATTCTTACACTTTCGAAGCAAGACGCCGAGTTGATAGTAACCATGGTGACTAGGCCGGTAAAAGGTTTTAGGGTATGGATAATCGCCTACCACTTGCTCATATTCATAAATTTGATAAAGCGCCTTGGCTATCAACGCATCCATGGCAATATCAGAAATGCAAATCATGTATTCACAAGCGCTAATTGCAATAGACAAATGTTTCTGATCTGCGCGCAGTCGGTAGTGCTTTTTTACAGCCTCAGATAGTTGAAAATGAAGATCTACCACTTCTAAAAAGTTCTTTTTTAGCACCCACGACCTGAACCATTCGACTTTATCTCGAGAGAATCCATCAAGGCTCATATCCCTATCCCCATCAGTAAATGATGCGGCAATCGTAGCAGAGGGGAAGCGATACGACAAAACCCGCCGAAGCGCTACTTAGTAACCAACGCGATGAACAAAGGCACCAGTATTGCCGATACCAAAAGGCCAACCAGCCACTTCTGATTTTCGTCCATTTTGTCAACAATCCTGTTTTCCATGGACTTCATGTCAGACCGAATGCCACGCAAATCAGCTCTTGTATCGCTAATTAGCTTCTCCTGGTTTTCAGCAACCGTCTCAATACGGGTAATCCTGTCATGCATGTCACCACCTCCACCACCACCCCCACGACCATTGAATCTTGGGTAGTCAGCCATATATGAAACATCAGGATCCCTTTCTCTACTTGGCATCGTTATCACCATCCTCAATCCATTTTAATACTGGCCAAACAGCGACATGATGCGTAAATCCACAGTTTCGGCAAATGATCCGATACTGGTAGTGCATGAGAGAAAACCTAGGACCACCCGCATCTAACTTTATGTAATCGACAAAAGATCGTGACGACGCACCGTCAGGCCCTGACTGATGCACATTGCATTGAGGGATACCAATATCCTCACTTCCGCACAAAAGGCACCTGAACACCTCTATGCCCCGCTTGAATAAAAATTCAGAAAGTAAGTCCGGAGTTACCTTCTCTAAGCGTCTTTGAAGCGTCAGTTCTAATTCTCTTTGTCTTGATTTTTCATCGTCCACGCCAGATCACCAATAATTAATACCTCTAGGCAATCTAGCATGCTGCGAGTTTTCCCATGAACTGATCTTATATCCAGAGTGAACGACAAAACCCGCAGCAGTTCACTTAAAAAGGGCTAAACAATGCCGGGCAAGTACAACTGAACTTCATCGGCAGCACGATCGCGCGCAGCATGGAGCAATTGCTTACGTCCACCGACTCCCCATTTCGCCATCCGGCTAGCACACTGGCTAATCGCTTTGGTTTCAGTGTTGATGATATGGTCGATTTTATTCAGGCGGGACATTGCTCCAATGCCCATACGAACAACCGTCCGAAATACCTCATACACCTCGATTTCGAACTCGGGCTTAATCCATGCTGCATAGCGAATGGCAAGCAGCTCCACTCCCCAGACACCAGGCTCATCCCCACCTTTAACTACCTTAAGTGGTTGAATTTGTTCCAAAGCACTTTTTTGGGCTTTGGACTGCAATGCTTTGATGAATCTTTTAATCTGAGCGCTGCGGAGGAATTTACTGGGCCTCTGCGACTCAGTTGCCTCCCCTTTTGCTACTGCCGCAGCATGAAGATCGTTGAAGTTATAGCGACCATCGCCATCGACACGAACGGAGACGCCGTTCACTGATACGGTTGGATATTTCATCGTATTTACCTTTCTGTGGTGCGAGCCTGTTCGCGTAGACATGGGCAGCCAAGAGCGGAACGATGAAATCCACCGCCCAGTCTCAGACTCACACTACGGAAAGCTCTTGCTGAAAGAAGCGCACGCGAATGCGCGATTTGTTGCGGGTATAAAAAAGCCCCGGACTATGCCGAGGCTGGTTTATTTGGTTTTACGGGCTTGTTCCTGCTCCATCATCGCCTGCCAGCGGCGATCGTCTTCGTCCATGACCGTGTCGTACTCTTCGCGCGTGAAGCCCTTTTGGTTTGGATATTTAGCATTCAGAAGTAAGCTGAATTCTGTCATCGTGAGGTTCTCGGCCTCTTCCCGGCTTATGCCGAAATGGTTGCGGGCCGCCATGATGTAGTCGGCGGCGCGGAATTCTGCGGTTGTCTCGTTCGTTTCGTAACGCTGCAGCTTACGCACCTTCGCTTTGCCGATAATGCCGTGCATCATCAGGTTTTGCGCGACGATAACCATACTTTCCGGCGGCATTCTGCCCGGACGCCAGACGAAGCCACGCTTGCGTGATTTCCCCGGCTTCATCCATCCAACCAGATCGCCGATATCATCGTCACAGCAAGCTGTCAGTACCGTATGCGCGGCCATGACCGCTTTGCGTGACAGGAGCCCGCTTTGCATAAACCGCATGACGCAATCAGGAAGGCGGCTGTATTCATCGCGGATATAGGCCTCAGCTGCGCGCTGCGCGAATGGCGCCGTCTCGTCATTGCACAGGTCATAGAACGCCTGGACAATTTCCTCCGGCTCTCCAATGCGTGCCATGTTGCGAAACGACGGCCGAAAAAAAAATTCCCGGTCACCGAATCCGATTACACATTCGCCTAATTCTTTAATGGGGGTCATAGTCGCTCCATAAACAGTATCAAGGGCGCGTAAACGCCCTTTGTACTATTCACGAACTGGCCTGGTGGTTAACTGATAGTGACCGTGCAGGATGCCGACGTGATCTTGACTGGTGTCGCGGAAGAATCGGTGACTTCACAGGTATAAACCCCGGCATCACCAGAAACAGCGCTGGCCTTGTTGAAGGTCGCCGTTGTTTGCCCGCTGACAACCGTGCCATCTTTCTTCCAGACGTAGGTGTAAGGCGCTGTGCCACCCTCAACCACTACCGACATATTCAGAGCCGAACCGGCCGCCACGCTCTTGGTCGCCGGCAGGTTGGTGGTAAACGCCAGCGCCGGTGGAGCGACCTCAAATACTACGGTGTCTGCATCAGCAACTTTCCACTCACCAGAGAAGGTGGAAATATCCGAGGTTCCGAAATCACCAGACCAGGAGGTGGTGTTGAAGTACCCCATGATATAAGTGCCAGCGTCTTCACCAGTGAAGTCGAAGCGGACCCAGACTGTCGGCTGACGGCCGGCCTGCACTTCATCGAAAATATATTTCGAGATGGCAATAGCGCCGACTTCCGTCGTCTTGTCTTTCTTGCGGAACTCACCTTCGCCGGAGATGGTGAAGTCCATGTTGTTGACCAGGTTCTCGACCAGACCTTTCGTATCGTCAGCCTCAGAGGTGACGGTATTCATGGAGTAGTCAAAGCCCTTGGTGGTCATGGCGCCGAGTCGCTTCCATTCGGAAAGCGCAGGAACCGTATCAGCACAGCCAAAAGCCATGCGGAGCACGGCCACCTTACCAATCAGCTTGCCGGTGTCATTAGCGCAGCCTTGCATGTATGCCTCTCAATTAAAAAAGGCCGCCATATGGCAGCCTGATGGGTGATTCTGACGATTATTCGCCATATGTGCAGGAGACGAGTAGCCGGGTTACTAATCGGCCCTCTTCGGTGGGGATCGGCGCCGGGACATTACCGACAAGCCGCAGCGCGCCAACGCAATCATCGGCGCCGGATTGCGCGCTGATATACTCGACAATGGCGTTTACCGCGGCGTCCGCAGCATCGGGATTAGCCTTCGAGGAGATCACATCAACCATCACATACCAGTCGCCGCCGAGGTCAAAGGTGATATCGGTACCGCCGGAAGACCGGAACACGATGAACTGATCGGTATCTTTCCCGGTGTCGCGCCATTGCCGCCACTGGACCTTAAACCCCGCGGTAAGCCCCTCAGCTACAAAGAGGTCTTTGAGGCGCATATACATCGGAGGGGTCATAGCGAAAGCTCCTTCTTCACCACCGCGTCAATCTGGCTGCGGGTATCCTCGAAGCCCTTCGTTAAGAACTCCTTACGGGCCGTTGCTCGCGTGAAGTTCTGTTTCACTGCCGGGTCGTGAACATACACTGCATAAGACGCAGAGTAACCAACGCGCCCGGTTACCCGGGTGCCGTTAGCCATGATTTCGCGGAACTGGCTGTTGATGAGCGTCGACGTATCGATCGGGGTGTAAAGCGCGGCCTGCGCGCTGCCGATAAGCATCGCAGACTGGATTGCCCGCACGACTTTACGCCCCTGGACGTCTTTGATGATGCGATCGAGGTTGGCCTTGGCCTGGCGGATGCCGCGAACTTTAGCGCCCATAATCAGACTCCCGTAATCAGTGCGAAATCGTCCGCCAGTCGCTCGAACGTATCTGCGAACTGGACGATCTGCCGTATCTCGTCGGCCTCATCCGGCGGTGCTGCATCGGTCGACGCGCCAATCAGGATGTAATCCCCTTCCCGCGCCGTTGCGTACTCGGTCCATATCGTGTTTTTAACCACGATCTCCCGGCCCAGGTCACCGATTTTTGCAGAGAGACCACCCTGGTAGTCGCAGAGGATAGCGATCGGAGCTTCCCACCCGTACGGCTGACCTCCGCCGTCGGTATCGCTACCGTCAGCATCGCGTATGCGCCGCCAGATTGTCGCTGTCGCCGTGTATGACCAATTCGCGGTTGCCGACATCAGTCATCCCTCCATCGCAGCACAATGGCTCCTGCGGCGCGTATGCGGTCGCAGTTGATGAACCACTCACCGTCGCTTTTCACGTACGCCGTCGTTTGCTGGCCGGTATCGGTGATCACCCACACCCGGGTAAACGTCCGCGGCAGCCGTTGCTGAACTGAAATCCAGGCCATCACTTACTCCCGCACATGCAACCGCCTCGACCTATCCAGATCCCAGCGAATGCCGGCGAGGCGGTAGGGTCTGCAGGAATCAGAGCGCTGGCGCATCCGTATTTATCCAGACTGCGCAGCAGGTTTACGGATGCCTTCCATCTGTCTGAGAATGACTGGTAACGGAATGAGCGGGATGCTCCGCTTGGCGCCGTCTGGCTGGAAATGTATTTATCCCCACTCCCTAGCCCCATCAGCGCTAAGAGGTAGAGCTGAATAAGCAAGGCTGTCGATGCCGGGTAATGTGCATCAAGGCAGTCCTGAATGCTGTTCGCCTCATCAACGAACGCCTGGAGTACAAAGTCAGGGATGGTAATCCCCTGACCTTCCAGATACTCCTTCGCTTGGTCGAGAGTTACCATTATCGGCTCCGTGAGAATGAAGCCCTGTTTTCACAGGGCATAAAAAAACCGCCTTAGCGGCGGCTGTTATTCAGCAGGGAAAAGCTTTTCAAGTTCGCCATCAGGCAACAGCTCACCAAGCTTTTCAGCCCCCAGGTTTCCTTTAAACTCGATGCCTAATTCCGTCAGGCGGGCCTGAATAATCTCTTTTCGAGATTTTGTATCAGTGCCTGCTTCTGGTGTTGCCGGAGAGAGTTCCCCGCCTGCTTCGCCGCGCATGAGACGAACGTTTGACTTCAGGGCCGGATGAAGATTTTCAAGTTCAACAACCTGCCCCAGCGCTACGCCATTCCACGGGCGCACCACTTCGTATTTAGCCATGCTGTTTCCTTACGCCAGGTTCGCGCCGTAGACAACGCCAGACAGGCCCTGATCGTCTGCAGTGATTTGCAGACCTTCAGCAGACATGATCTGGAAGTTATAGTTAACGTTTGGCAGCGGGCGAGGTAGTGCAATAACGCCCTGAGCCATACCAACAAGCGGAGAAATCACATCGCGACGGCGGACGTAAGCAATGAACTCATTACCGGACAGAGCGAACGTTGGGCGGATTTCTTTAACTGGCGCGAACGGCAGAACCGCCTGCAGAACATTGCCACTAATCACACCGTTCACTACGTACGGTTTTGTCAAGTTAGCCCAGATCTCATCAGATACCCACATTACGTCATAGGAAGAAACCTTGTTGGCACGTGCCGTTGTTCCGAAAGCGCCCTTTCCGAAGAACTCAATGATCTGCTCAGTAGTGGCGGTAGTCAGATCGATGCTTACGCCACCTGCGCCAGAGCCAAGGTTAATTTTCTTGGTGTTGCGGTGGTTTTTCATACCCTGGGCAGGATAACCCTGCACCTGAATATTGGCATCACCTGAAAGGTAATAAGCAACACGGCGCTTGTTTACTTTTTTGAGTTTCGCCATTTGCGAGTCGAGCACCAGATCTACACCAACCGAATTAAGACCTGCTGCGTGACGCCAGTTAACCCCATAGCCGGCGGTAAACACCGGAATAGGGTCGCCATCACTAGCGTAGTCAGTGTGATCGAAGGAGAACGGAGCCTGACCGTCGATGCTCACAGAAACATCATCAGCAATATCGCCGACAACGTTATATAACTTCGCCGTCTTTCCAACTGGAAGCACTGTCTGGACGCCCATCAGGTCATTGATGATTTCCATGCCATCTTCCTGATCGCGTAGCTGCAGGATCTGGTTATCAATCTCAGCCCAGAAATCACGAGCGAAACCTCCAACAGCGTTACATGCCAACATTTCTGGCGTCATGTGCGCGCGGTTGACAGCAATCATAGCGTCATGTTGCGCGTTCCACATGTTGCGGTTAGCCCACAACTCATTCCAGTGAGCGCCAAGGCGAGCATTAGTCGCCAGTGTCTCTTTAGAAAAGTACATATGCGTTTGTCCTTTTGTTACGCGCCAGCTGCGGCGACAGTGCCAACGCGCATGCGCACGCGAATGAAATCGGTAGTGCTGGCCGCGATGGTGTATTCATCCTGGCTGTATCCGATCACTGAATCAGTGTCATCGGTTGCCAGGGTAAACTGACCAGCCGTCCCAAGTTTGATAGGGCTGTCTTTCTTATACGCACCAGGCAGGCAGCGTAACGCCAGCTCACGTCCCTCTTCGACATAGTTGCCGACCGCGGAATCACCGGCAGGAATTGCTTGGGTGATAGTCAGTCCCTGGTGGTAGCCGACATCGATAATGTACAGGCGGCCAGTTAGTGCGGTTGCCTGAGCAAATTTATCAGAGGAGTTGATGGTGGCCGCGGTGCCAGGAAGAAGATCGGCAGCCGTGGTGCGGGTTTCGGTCTTGTAAAGAGACAGACCGTCGATATTAACGCGACGATAACGTGCCATTATTCCGACTCCTTATTTAAAGTATTCAGATGCGGCAGGCGCGCCAGTTTCTTTCGGCTGCTGAGCATTGTTGGTTCCCAACGGAGCGGCTTCACCGATAGTTTTAAACATCGCATCCAGCGCTTCTCCAGACAGCGCATTGGCGACGATATCGCCGTGGACTTTCGCAACTGCTTCACGCTTGGTTTTTTCTTCAGCGCGGGAGTTGGCGGTCAGGGTTTCTGCCAGTTTCTGCTGATTGGCCTGCAGCGCATCAACCTTTTCTACAAGAGGCTTAATAGCCGCATCGGTATTAGTCGCAACAGCCTGGCCGATCATGCTGCCGATTTGTTCCAGTTCTTCTTTGGTTAAAGGCATGTCGCCCTCCGTTTTGTGGTTTGGTGCAGGCTGTTCCTGCGGTGTGAATAGAGCTTTGAGTTTGTTAGTGACGACAGCCACCCACGACTCCTGTCGTGCAACTGAGGTGCCGGTATCGTCGAAGGTGATAATCCCGCCTTCTGACTTGTAGCCAAACACCTCAGCATTGCCGCCGTTACGGATGATTACCGCTTGCGAGTCAGTGAAGTCAGCCACCCAGACGTATTCGTCCTGGCCGGCCGCAAACTTATCTTTGGCAGCTCTATCGAGGCGCTGCTCGCGCTCCCGGTAAGATTCTCCGATCAGCGCGCCAGAATTGGCTTTTAACGGCTTCGCCATGTCAGCGTTAACCATCAGGCCAACACCTTGCTCAGGGGTGGCCGCTCCGACCTCATGCAGGAGAATCGCGTCATGGTCCATGCTGTGGATTTTTGCCACCCAGTCAGCGCCTGTTGCGCGCTGCTGCTCATTTGGTTCAAGTTGGTCGAGGAATGCCGCCACACTGGTATGAATGGGTGGGACGTCTTCACCGCGCTCGATAGCCGCGACACGCTCAAGCAATTCTTTACCGCCTTCCGACTCGCCAGCGCGTGCCACATCGACCCACTTTTCGAGATAGATACGGTTACCGGACTTCTTAACATTGCGGTTCCACGCACCGATATGGCCGGCATTGATACCCTCCGGTGAGAAGGCAGATACAAACTGTCCGTTAACTTGCGGATGTCCCAGCGGCGCCAGGGTTCCTTCAAGCCCCTGATAATGGGCGTCGATTTCTTCCTGCGTGTACAGACCGCCATTCATGACGACATTGGCCGGCAGCGTGTAACTCGGCAGCACCAGATGTTCACGACCGTTGTATGTTTCGCGCCGGATAGACTGGCTGTTCACCTTGGTGGTGATATTGACCTGCATAGGCATAGTTATTTCTCCGCCCAGGCGTAACCCCGCGCCTGCATCGTTTTGTATTCCTGTTTAAGTTTGGTGATGGTGTCCGGATAAATCGGCTTGCCCTCTTCATCGACTAACACTGACTGCTGAGTACACTTGCAGTTAATGCTGTTGGCATCCTTGCTGTACCAGTCACGGACCTCTTCATTTGTGTAGAGGTGTGCGTGACGCACGGCGTGGGTATGCCTGGTTGTCGGCGAGAGTGCAGAGATGTGAACCAGTAAAGTTTTCAGGCCGTATAGGTCGTTGGCCTCCTGATCTTCATCCCACTTAGCCCGGCGTAGCGCGGTAGTGACTTCGGTGCGGGCTATACGGTTCGCCCGGCGCTTCTCGATGCCAGTCTGATCTGTGAGGTTGCGAGCAATGTCTCGGGGATTAAGGCCGCGCCCTACGCCATCAGTCAGCACTCGCGCCATGTCGCGCTTAACGTCAGCAGTAAGGCCCTTCATTTCCTCAAAAACACGGGCATGCACCAACGCCATTCGTTGCTGGTATGGGTCGCTTGCAAGGATGGATGCCAGGGACTCACGTCCGGCGGCGTACACCGGCGACTGCTGACTAAGGTTGTAGAATGACTGACCAGTGCCTTTCTCTGACGCCAAATCGACATACTCATAAAACCACAGGTCGTACTCGTTACCATCCAGAAGCACCTGATCAACCAGATAACTGGCATCATTCAGGATGATGGAGAGTAGGGTTGGGTTTAGCTGGTATTCGTATCTGGCGTTTATTGCGAGAGAGGATGGTATTTTGTCGAGTGCTGCTTTGTACGCTTTGCCAATCTTATTCATCCGCCTGGCGAAGTCTTTCATCGCCCGGCGTTCCAGCGCATCAGCTCCGGTCGGGTCCTGATAGTTACGCGGTAGAATCGGTGGCTTCGTCTTCTTCGTTGCCATCCTCTTCTCCTAACGGGAATTCATCGGTGTTTTCATAACCGGCAGCTGTGCGAATTTCTTCGCGACTGAATGCCGGATTTTCTCCGCTGCCCTGGAACGTCTGGTTAATCTCAGCCATGGTTTTTGCATTGGCGAGCTTTTCAGTTCCAGTCTGCTCGTTGAGGTCATCCCAGATAACCGTCTTTTCGCTGACAGGATCAATGATTACCAGGTCGATGAGCTTGTCACAGAAGTCTTCAATTTCGAATGACAGGTCACCGCGGCGTGACTGGCAGCGAGCATTCATATACTTCTGATCTTCAGTGCTCGCTCTTTCGCCAGTTTGCATCCCCACCAGAATTTTCACCGGCTCATCGACAGAAGCGGCAAAGGTTTGCAGGTTGACGTTATAGGTTGGGTCCGGATCTGAAACTGCCGACACCATCGACGCTACCTGGGCACCCTGAGTAATCAGAAGAACGTCATTACCGATGTTTAACTCTCTCGCAGCATCGTTATATCTCTCCTGAAGTTCATCAACAGAGACACCATACAAAGAAGCAAGATTGTTGAAATCAACGTCTTTGTCGAAATTTATGCTCTGCTTATTAGCAGCGTTTTTCAGGAATGCCTCGCCCGAACCACCCTCAACCTTCTCGAGACTAACGCAGGCGTTATAGCCAGGCTCAAGGAAGCCAATGGCATCATTCGAGTAGTCGCCCAGGATGAAGACGCGATCGGGATGTACGAATCGATTATTGGTACCGCCGTTTGGCAGGCTCTCAACGTACTTCCACTGCTTTGGCTGCCCATAGTCAGCCGAATTCTCGTCAGTAACCCATTGACTAACAGTTAACGAACCGGCCCATGCGATCGTTACCTTTTTGAGTGACTTCCCCCGGACAACCGGCTGATCCCACGTTCTGGAATCATTGATGTGCAGCAGGATACCGGCATAACGCCCGACCAGGCGACGGCGGTCAGCTTCAGCAAAGGCCCGCCATAGACGCTTTGTGAAAACCTTTTTGGTCTTCTTCTCCCAGGCTGTTTCATCTTTGCTCTCGTCCGCATCATCACCCTCGATGATTTCCGGGTTTGTCTGCCAGCACCTGCCTACCAGTTTCTCAACAGCACCGTGAGCGATACCACCGCGCCGATACAGCGCGTAAAGGTTTTCGTAGGTGACCTGCTCAGGGAAACCATACTCGCACCATGCTGAATGACGCTTATTATCCAGCCCCATCGTTGGCGCCAGCATCACCATACGGGCGCGCGCCATCCGTGCATCGTTCAACGCATGGTTGACGGCGAGAGTTAATTTGTCAGTCATGGTTTGTCCGTTCGTCGGATTTAGGCAATAAAAAAGGCCGCCGTAGCGACCTTTTCGTGAACTTTGAATTTACTGTGTATTAAGCAAGTAATCGGAAATATTTTCAGCTAACTGCCCATATTTCTGAGCAGTAGGTATGAGAGTGCCATCCGCTAACGTTGAGACTTTTTTGCTTAAAATATAATCCCTCACGTATTGCTCGTGGATCAATACACCTGGATTTTCCGCAATAACTTTTTTTAACGCCAGAAAGAAGAGTTTTTCTTCATCGGGATGAAGGGTGTACCAGGTGCTACGATCAAGCCATGAATCAAAGTGATGAAGACCAGAGATCATATCGTTATCCTTTTCCAGTGATGAAGAATACCAATATAACTGGTGGATTTTTATGTTCAAGCTATCGGCCTTGTAGGCGTTTTGGAATCATCATGCCCATTGGCTGCGCGCCTCCGAGCTCAGTAAGTGCGTACACCATCGCGTCGAGACGGTCAGGCGACTTCTTGGCAGTTGCTGGCACATACTCCATCAGCTGATTTTCCAGCGTATAAAGGTTGCCATGGTGTGCCACACGCCCCTGTTCGTAGAGCGCCGATATCGGCTCCGCGCGCGCATACTTTCCTTTACTGGCATGCACACGAATGATGCGCCCCTTAAATCCGGCATTACGCAGCGTCTCTTCCGCCATATCGCCGCCCTGGTTGGTCTCGATGACGATCGCATCGGCGCCGTGTTCCTCATATGCCCACATAGCCTTTTTGGCCCAGCCTGCAGGGGAGTATTTTCCACTGTAATCGCCGTCAACGGTGTACTGCTTCTTATCACCCGCACCGTATGCACTAGCAACCACGATTCCCGACTCGTCGCTTTCTTCGCTGTTGGTTGCCTGCGGGTCAATCGCAACGACAGTGCGTACCTTGTCGTGATGAATTTGCAGATCACGTGCTGCGCTGATCATCACCTCTGTCCACAGCGCTCCCTCAGCATTAAATCTTCGAGGCTTCTGCATATACTGGGCTTCGGCAGTGCGCCGGTGAGAAAACAGCGATACGCGGTGCGATTCGTTATGTTTGAAAGGCCAGAGCCAGCCATCAGGCAGGCCGTGGTCAATCGGTATAGCGTGTGTGTTTTCTGGGTACTGCGCAGCGTATGGCTGACTATTGTCGATAATCACCGGCAGATTCAGGTGATGCCATTTCTCACCACTCCCGCCACGCAGTAGATAGCCGCTCAGATCGTGGTAGTGGATTCGTTGCATGATGACAATCATTGGCGTCGTCTCGATCGCCAGTCGTGATTTGATTGTCTCGTTGAAACGGTTGTTGACTCCGTCTCGGACGATCTCAGAGTAAGCGTCATCCGGCTTAACTGGGTCATCGATAATCAGCGCGCCCTGCCACCCAGGCTCCATGTGTCCTGCGCGGAATCCGGTAACCTGCCCTGCCGCTGAAGATGCGTAAACGCCACCGCCGTGCTCGGTCCACCACATCGCCTTGCTGTCTGCGTCATCGCGCAGCGCCATTGGCCACATGGACTGGTAAGCCTGCGACTTAATCATGCCGCGCGCGGTTGAGGAGTTCAGCAGCGCCAGGTTGTGCGAATAGGACAGGTGCATGAAGCGGGCGCGGCAATTTAGCGCCAGGCCTCGTCCCATCATATTGATGGTTGCAAGTTCCGTTTTCGTGTAACCAGGAGGGACGTTGATGATCAGGCGCTGAATCTCACCATCAATGACGCGGTCCAGTGTTTTCTGAATCACCTTGTGGTGAGGCGCAACTATCATCTTGCCGCCGGTGCGCTGCTTGAAGAAATAGCGAGCGTAGTAAAGCCCGTCCTCCTCACATTCCACCTTTCTGGCAAACGCCTTTTGCTCAGCAGTCGTCATCCTCCATCATCTCCTGCCGTGCGGACTTGTATTCCTCTTTGCTCATGGTGATCGTCTGAATGGCGCCACCATTTGGGCCGGAATGTTCAAACTTGTGCTTATTGGTATAGGCGTCACCCATTTCTTTGGCGGCCTGCTCGATAAGCTGCGAGGTCATGCCGTAGTTCTTCATCTTTTCAGCATTGGTCGCCATTCTGTCGAGAACGCGCAACCGATACGCTTTATTTGCGATCGGGATGTCGGCGATCTCATTCTGGAATCGTTTGCGAGTGGCGTTGAACAGGTCAATCCACTTCTGGCTCAACTTGGCCGCCATTGCGTTGCTGGGGGTATATTGCGACACCTGCTGCCGTGAGACATCGATGCCATATTCAGCCTTTACAAGCTCAATGACTTTTGTCGGGCTTTCGAAACAGGCCAGCGACTGAACGATGAAGGCTTTAACCTCTGTCGATAATGCTGCCATCGGCTACCTCCATGACAATCCTAATAAAGTCTATGCCAGTTTCAGCATGCACGTCCCACACGCTCTGGCAACATCGATTTGCGCAACCTCCGCCGGCCTGTTCGCCGCATCCACCATTTCCTGCACGTCTTTGCTGGCGCCGTAACGCCGGACAACGCCGACGAATTCCTCGACGTCATGGCCGCGAAGTTTGAGCACCGGCATTCCCGTCTCTTTGTTGAACTTAGGTGCGCCATAGTCATCGGTAGCCTGGGCGATGTGGTAAAGCTCATGCTCTACCAGTGCGCAGAACTCCAGATCGTTACATTGCTCGCAGTAGTCAGCAGCCAGGGTGATGATGAACTTCGGTATACGACCGAACCATTCATGCATCTGCTGTTCCATGCGGGACTTCTGCCATCCGCCGGCGCGCATCATTACCTGCTCACACTGTCCCAGCACAATGCGTCCGCTTTTGGCGAATGAGCCAGAAGCCCACATGAACGCCACATCAGCGTCGACCAAGTGCGTATGGTCAGGGTTATGGATTCGCCCCTCTTCGGAGAGGATGTTCTGACTTATCCATTCACCGATTTCGGCTGCAGGGATCAGCCGGGTATATGGCAGCCAGTTTTCACCAGTGAAGTTGACGGGAGGGTATGGTCTGCGATTGTCATTTCCAGCCATACAGAATAATCCTCTGGGTTGCTTTGAATACCTCTCGGTAATTTCGACACAGAAGCACCAGTAAACCTACATAAAACTCTGCCAATGACACCAACAAGTCATCATTTGCAGAATTTTATAAAATTATTGAACACCTATTTCGGTTCCCGCCTTTGCCTGCAGGCATGAATGGACTTGTCTCTTAGAAGAGACAAAAACAGCTCAAAAGCTATTAAGACTCACTATTGGGAAGGGCTTGTCCAACACGTTGGACACTCAATAGTGGCGAGTATAGAACGAAAAATAACCGTTCCAGGCCTTTAATGTTACACGAGTAGGAACAGTCACAGGGAGAAATAAGTTACACAATAGAAATCAGACTTCGCCCAATAATCAAAAAGGAGAATAAATGTTGAAAATCAGTTTGTTAAGCACAATCGTCAATCACAAAATAACCTTCGCTGTCATCTACTTCCTGTTGAGCCTGATTCACTTCTATCTAACCGGCTCTCCTCTATCTTTCTAATCCCCGCCTTATCCAGATTGCACTGCCCCAGCGCAGAGTAAAGCTTCGCGTTTAACTCCAGACTAGCCTGCCACGAGAACGGAACCTCCATTCCGGGGATCGGTGTGTCTGCATTTTGCCTAGCCATTAAAAAAGCCACCCGGAGGTAGCCTTTGTGATGACGATAAAACGAACATCCGGGGATTTAACAATTACAGGTTTAATCCCCGATAGCTTGGCGAGCGGCTAATTGCTCTATCACCTCAGCTTGTTCGAAGTTAGCCGCATGATTCTGCACATAGAACTTGAACTCGTCAGGAGTCTTCTTCGAATATTGAAAGTTGCAGATGACTCCTGATTGCAAGACATACTGCGTTCCATACTGAATCGGCTTTGGTATAGCGTTGTATGGCGGACTCTGCAAAAGACTAACCAGAGGGATTTCTTGTTGAATTGGCAACCGCATTGTTTTTATCTCCACGTTGTTGCAGTGATCCCAATGAGTTTGGGCATTGATTAGATGGGGATGCCGATTTGAATCTCAAGGACCAACGTTATAAATTGCCAACTAATTCAAGCATTGCTCACGCACATACTCCTGCAGGCCTGTCAGTTTTTTTGGTGATGGTTTCGACTCGCTCTCTGAGGGTGAAATAATCCCGTTCAGCGGAGTCAGTAAGTCGGAGGCCGGAAGCATCGCCCAGGCCGGTATGCCGACTCGATGGCCTCCCAGTCCGGTGTTGCCATAATTTTGTCCTCGCCTTGACATTATTGAGCCACCTCTGGAAGTGGCTCTGTAATGCCCATAAAAAAACCCGCCGGAGCGGGTCTGATTATTTTTTATTATTGCTTTTCTCGCGTTCGTACTGCATCCAAACCCCTAACATCAGGAGCTCAACAACTATCAGCATCATGTCGACTTTGATAACACCAAAAACCTGAGCGACAAGGCCAAGCACTGAGAAGAATGCAGCCAACCGCAATGAGAACATTACGAACCTTGGGTTTAGCATGCTATATATGTGTGTAGAAATGTTACAGGCGACACAATCATACAACATTTAACCCTACGGTTATAGTTGCTTAAATCAAACAAATAGCACAGCGTGCAGATGCAGTCCTGCTACTGGCTGGCCCGTTTTTTCTCTGCTTGCCTGATGTCGGCCTTATCCCGGTTACACTGCCCGAGCGCTGATAGCAGACTGACGTTTAAATCCAGGCTCTGGCCCCACGTCAGGTTGTCAGGGATATCCGGTTGCGGCGTGTCAGCCGTCAGGATGGCCGGTAACGGTACCACTGGCACTTTGACGTAGACCGTTCGCGAATTGTTGCAGCCGCTTAACTGCGCCAGCAGGCACAGGGCGATTAGTGCAATCATCATTCGCAACAGCAACCCGGATATCAGCCGAGGCTCCCGATGCGTCCAGTGCGATCTGCTCTTTTGCATGCTGATTGGCCTCAACGATGGTGTTGAAGATGGTCATGGTGGTCAGAACGTTGGATGTAATAGCCTGAGCTGCGTTTACCTGCTGCTCGGCGCCATCGGCTCGGGTTTTCTGCTCAGTAGCAGCGTTGCGGTAATGCATTGCCAGCCACCCAAGGCAAACAACCAGGCAGATCATAATGGCGCTGATAATGGCGGTTAACCGGCTCATTTCTGCCCCCACAAACAAACTTCACGCTCAATCTCTCGCCTGGTGATCAGTCCCTTCCACTGCTTGCCACCGGCATACGTCCAGCGCTGCAGTTCCTTGCAGGCGCCAGGGACGTCTCCAGCATTCAGTTTCTTCAGTAGCGTGGAGCTGGCGAAGGCGCCAGAGCCAACGTTATAAGTGAATGAGTAAAGCGCGGCGCGGGTAGGATCAGGAATGCGGACTTTGATGAGCGGGTCAATGGCGCTTGCCACCTTCTGCAGATCTGCCTTCAGCAGGCTGTCGCATTCCCTGTCGGTATAACGATGGCCGTGGCGAATATCGGTGCCAGTGTGACCATCACAAACAGTCCAGACGCCGACAACATCCTGATAGGCGTAATAACGCCTTCCTTCCAGGCCGTCAGCATTACCAAGCATGACGGAAGCAATGGCTATGGCGCCACCACCGCCGGCGATCACGCCAATCAGTTTTTTCCTCATTGATGGCGTCATGTTCACCCCTGTGTATCACTTGCGATCCGCTTCAAAGCCTCGGTAACCACTTCGGCTGAAGCCGGACGGTCACCTCCAGGCTTTGTGGAGACATCAGCCAGATAACTGGCCAACAGCTGCGTGCGCTTTTTCTCTTCATCAAGTCGCTCTCGCTCTTCCTTGCGCTTTGCGTAATAAGTCTTGATTGTGAAGAAGGCAGAGATCAGGGCGCCAATGATGAAGACATAATCCTGCAGACTCAGGACGGAAAAGATACCAAGCAAGGCTGACCACCAGTAAGGCAGATTGTGACCATCGGTTGGGTTCATACGTTGCATCTCTCACCTCCGATAATGTTCGGGGTGCTATCTGTAGTCAGTAAAAGATTCAGGGCCGTCGGGCTGATTTACCAACAAAGCGTCGAGGGTGATTCCCGCGACCCTGAAATAAAAAAAGGCCACGCTAAAGCGCAGCCCTTAAATGTCTTATGGTTTGTAGCAATGCCTTAATCAGGCGAAAAAAAGCCCGCTCAGAGGAACGGGCAGAAAGTAGACATTCTAGGTAGTAACAAACGAAAGCGCACCTAATAGTCCGAGCTACCGATTTACCAGGAGAGCGCTCGCTTTTTCCGTTACTGCCTTTTAAACATAGATGGAGGAGCCGAAACAGCAACCCCACTACCAAATGTCTTAGTAGTACTGCGTGGTGCCGGGTGCCTCCCGGTGAGCATGTCCCAGCCGACATGGCCCGCGCTGCATTTACAGATCACTGTAAGTGACTGGTCGCCCCACCGCACAGGGGGATTCACCACACGAATAGATTAACAAGATGTTAATTTTCTGGTCAATAAGATGTAAGCAAATGATGACATGCAGTTTTCTTATTGCAGAGTAACTTCAGTCTGGTTCAGAGCTCTTACCGGCGGGTGTCGACGTGTCGTGCAGCACGTCTCAACCCAAGAGCCCTGACCGGATCGCAGGTATAAAAAAACCCCGCACGATGGCGAGGCTCGGTGTTCTGATAGGTCAAACGCAAATACGGCAACCTACACTAAATATATTGCTCATTTGTTCATTGAAATGCAAGCACGTTATGACTATTTTTTGCAATTTTCTTCACACTTTCCCGATCGTTAAACGCATTTTGCAGCGGCTGGTACAGGCAGAAGAGCGCCGCGTTGATAATCTGCTTAACTTCCCGACGGATGGTTGAAATGCTCGGGTGCTTATACTGGTTTCCGGCGCGAGTCTTCATCAGGCGAGGTTTGCTAACAGCATGCTGCCATGAAGCGATCCTTATCTCGCTTGAGTTACAGACGTAATAGGCAAAAATCACCTTCCATGCGTTCTCATCTACGTTTTTCAGGTAATGTCGGATGACGGCATCAATTAGCAACCCATCATCATCGCTGCATACAGGCCTTGATGGTGCTTGCGGTTCAACCGTGGCCATGAACTTGGCAATCATATTTATCATCGCCTTGTCTATCTTCCCTGTCTGGCACCATGCGCCCCAAAGCTGGAGCCACTGATCTATCCACTGGTGCTGTTCGTTGGTTAATTCCAGTTTCATGCTGTCTCTCCCAGGCGCTTATAGATACGGACGAAATTGCGTAATATTTTGTAGTCAACCAGTACGGTGCCGCGGCTACGCAAGAGGCGGAGCTTTTGCCAACGGTCGCGGATGCGTTCGATAACGTCACGGCTCATGCAGCCTCCCGCTGTTTCAGTGCTTTGAGCTTGGCGCGGTACTCATCGCGGATACGAATAAAGTCTTCCCGGCGGTAGTTGGTCATTTCGTGGGGTCCGTTAAGCCAGTCGACATACTCCTGTCCATAACGAGCAACCAGGCCAGCTTCATATTGCTGAGCAACCGTCGCCTCTTTGGCTGTGTACTTCCCCGACCCGGCATTGCACGATTTGCACTGCTTATGAGCGTTGCGCTCTTCAAAACGCAACTCAGGGTAAGCGCCGACCGTTTTGAAGTGGCCGCAGTCCCACTGGCCGCCATGCAGATCAGGTGGGTTGGTCTCGCCGCAACTGATGCATGGCAAACCAGCATCACGAGCGCGGATGTAGGCGTTGAATGCCTTCTGAGCCTGGGCTTTGTAGTAACCGTTAGGTCTGAGTTCAGCCAATCTTGCTTTACGGCGCTGACGCCCCTCTTTCTCGGATTCGCGCTGGCGCTTCACCGCCCTGGCCTTCGCCACTTCCCGGGCTTTTGCTGTCTGTTTTTTGCCGATCGCGCTGGCGCATTCAAAACTGCATACCACCTGCCCTTCCCGGGCAGGATGGAACCATTCGCGGCAGTGGGCGCATTTACGACGTGCTGGTTTACGCATGTGGCCTCCGTGCTCTCAGGCGTAGCCACTTCTTATCGACCAGGCGGGCGGTGTAGTCTTTCAGGGTCGGGATATCGGAAGGCTTAACTTCGACCTTGCGCTTGCGGCGCGCCGGAACGCGGAAGATGCCGCGCTCCATTACTTTGGCGAGAAGGCTGCTCATTAGGCCTCCTGCTTTTGCTGCAGTTGCTGATATTCGCAACCGTGTGGAATGGTGAGAGACAGGCCAAACTGAGCGCACCAAGCCTCTACTTTGGTCAGGAAGATGTGCATTTCACCGGTATCAAGGTCGGCGGTATGGCGAGGCTCCCACGTTGTGGTTTTCTCACCGGTGATGAAGTCGGTGTATGTCACCTCTTCGCAGCCGAGATAGGTCTTTTTGAGGTTGCGCTTAACCCACTCAGGAGTTGCGTCGGTACGCCCGGAGTTAATCAGGTATTCGCTGATTTCCGCGTACCACATGTGACTGAGTGCGTTCTGGCTCAGGCTGCGCTTTTCGCGCCACTCTTTGACCTGCAGGCGAAGACATTTCCCGTCAGAGAGCTGCTCCTGAAGAATCTTGCCTATAGCGCTGAAGTTGCCGCTGTGCAGTTTGATGCCGCATTGAGGGATGTTCACGCTTCACCTCCTGGGAGGCTAAACGCTGAATGCAGAAAATCGCCGGTGACTTTCGCCATCGGTGACAGGGATTGCTGTAAGGTTTTGTGCGCCATGTGTCCCCACTTGGCGCCGGATAATCGTGTCAGTTGCTCAGGCTGACTAGATAATTATCGCCCTTCCCGGGGATAAATGCAAAATGAGCATATACGAGAAAACCCCTCAGGAGAGGGGTTTGATTTCAGCGGGAAGCTTTGCGTTCTGCGGGGGATTTAGGCACCTTTCGCCTCCCGCCTCATTTTGGTGATTGGGTTATTCCAGGAGTCGATATCCTCCTGAATCACCTTGCCGCTACCTTGGCACAGCTCACAGGAAGAAAGAAGCCCGTAGCAGACCGGGCATTTCTCAAACGGGCCAAACTGACGCTTCCACTTCAGCAATGCGGCATGCTTGCCAATCTCCTCAATGGTGCGCATCACTTCCCCTCCTGCTCATTCCGCGATACTAAGGGAATCAATGCGTTAATATCCTCCTTCGGACCGGCAGGCAGTGGCATCCAGTGAGTTGCCGGTAACTCTCTACCGGAAATAACTGACGTGAAGAAACGACAATTTGCAGCAGAGCACTCCATTTCGCCAACGTTAACTGCCCCTCCCATTGCGGTAAGCACGATGTCGCCAACTTCCGGCATCCGCTCGCTTACCGGAATCCATGTATCAGGAATTACCGAAGAGTTGCCGCCTTGCGCCGGAGAGTTGGTGTGCAGCACTTCACCTGTTTTTGACAACGAACCCATAGCTGGCGCGGGATTGATGCTGGTTAGCGACTCCTCATCGACATGGTCGACAAGTTGTCGGTCGAGCATGGCGGCGCGGCAGGCGTTCCAGCCTATACCAAAGCCAATTTTCGGCTCGCAGACGCCATTAAGCATCATTCTTCCGCGCTCATCGCGCACGTATGCATCAGGCACTACCGGCGCTGGCTGCGCTGCATATACAGGCATGGTGCAAGCCTTATTGAAATCTCTTCTTGCTAGGATATGCGGATAACCGGCATCAAAGTCTGATTTGCTTATGTACGCCACCGGCTCGCCGTCCATTGCGGCCAGCGCCATGCGCGCCAATTCTTCAATTTCAGCGTGAGACGGCGGCAGTGTCATTGCACGATGAAAGTTAGCGATTAGCTCAATGCGCTCTCTGGTTAATTTGCTGGTCATTGGTTGGCTCCCCGTGAAATTTTGTGGCCCGGCGCATAGCAGCGCTGGCGGTCTTTGCTGATGCGCCAGCCAGCTTTGCGCGCCTGCTGAGAAATATCGGTCATATTCCGGCCAATAAAATCAGCCTGCCCCTGAGGATAGATTTTCCCTGACTGGCAACCTTCACAGTCGCAATACAAATCGGCGCAAAATCCTTCAGTTATGCCCATCACTCAGCCTCCACCTTGATGCCAGCGAGCCAATTTCTAACCAGCTGATATTCGTTATTTCGGAAAGAACCGCAGGCGTAAATGTACGGCAACCGCAGGTTATGGCCGTTCTGGCGCAGATAGTCTTTGCATCCATGCTCGGTAAAGCAGGCAGTAACAAACTCATCTACTTCCTGCATCGCGTATCGATCATATCCGCGAGTGTCGCGACCATCCTGATAAAGCGCTTCCAGTCGCTTGGCTCTCAGCTCGCTGACCTCTTCACCATCCCATACCCAGCAAATTCGGCTAGGCGAGTGCTCGTCACTTCCGATAATTTCACGCTTCTGGAAAACGACGAACATGGGCTGATCGGTAATGCGGTTGTCCTGCGTCCTGATAAGCTCACCGATTGTGTAAAGCTCAGGGGACAGCTTCACGGTGCGGGACTCCAGCTGGGCGATGCGCTTCTCTGCAATTTCCAGTTCCAACTTTAGGTGTCGGTTTTTATCTCTCGCCGCTTCCCTAAATTCGATCGCGGTTTTGCTATAGGTCTCAAGCTCGCCGTTCCGCTGCTGCGCCTTCTCCAGCGCCTCTACCAGCGCGAGGATGTTTTCCGGAGTTACAGTTCTTTCCCATATTTCAGAAGTTTCGGCGACATCTCGGCAAATCATCTCTCTATCTGCTGCCGCTTTCAGGCTCTGCGACAGTTCGGTGATACCAGTCATGGTTGACTCCCTAAATCTCAAAGGCCAATTGCGGCATAAAGCGGTCGCGTTCGGCGTTATAGTTGAGCGCACTGGCGCTGTTCATTGACTCGATACGCTCAACGAGTACAGCGGCTCTGGTTTCTTTGCTGGCCGGTGCATAGGCTGATTTCTGCCATGATTTGTCGATACCGATATTGCGGGCCACGTTTGTGCTATCAGCTGATGACAGCGGTATATGGCGGAAAATATCGGCATTGAGCATACGTAGGCCGTGCAGTTTGCAAATCGGGTAGCCGTTCTCATCCACAACATGCCGGATTAAGTCACGCAGGCGAGCCACACAGCGGCGCGGCCGCTTTGCGTCGTATTCGCCCATGCTGCCGATTGCCACGCGGGGGAACTCATTGCAGAGCTGAATAAACCGCTCGTCTGGTTCGTTCATATGCCACACTGGCGCCCCAATAAACTTTCCGTGCGGCCACTCTGCTATCAGCGCATCGTTTTCTTCGCTACTACCACCGATAACGTCAGGGATAATGGCGAATGAGAACCGCGGGTGATTAGCCCAACGCTCGACGAACCGGTAATACTCGTTCCAGTCCACAACGCGTTTTTTCGTCCAGAAACTGAATGCGCCGTTATCCAGAGCAAATGACTGAGTAACCTCGCTGGCCAGTGCTAACTGACCAGCGTTTGCAAAGCTAATGAACGCATGGCGCCCCTTCCACGCTTTCAACGCACAGGTATCTGGCGTGATTGGCCCTCCGTGGAAGTGAATCATTTGTCGGCCCCCTCGCTGCGGAACATCATGATTGTCAGGTCGCCTTTAGTGGCCAGGCGAACGGTAGAGCCAGGTTCCAGGCTGTTAAGCTCAAAGGCGTCATAAAACTCATTCACAGCTTTCTGGCGGCGAGATTCCTTACGACGCTTGTCCCACTGCCTCAGAGCATTTTTAGTAATCCACTGGCCTGTTTTAACCATGATGTATGCCCATCCCAGAATGGCTAAACCGGTATTGAGATAAGTGGCGATGCTCATTTTCCGTCCCCCTCCCGCAGCTGTTTGGCGATATCTGCCAAGATGTCATCAGCAAAAGAACGGTCGAAATCACCCTCTGGTGCATTTGCCATAAACTCGGTTGAGGCGAGAATCATGCGAGCGATATCTGCTGCGTTTTTGGCGGTGTCTTCGATGAAACCGGCATCCCAGGCAGCCAGCATTCGGTTAGCCACAAAGTGCGCACCTTCAACGCGGCCATCAGCCTTAATCCCGGCTACGATGCGATCGGTGGCTGGGGTGTCTGGCTTA
Organism: Klebsiella sp. K47; assembly: GCF_051858335.1. NCBI lineage: Bacteria > Pseudomonadati > Pseudomonadota > Gammaproteobacteria > Enterobacterales > Enterobacteriaceae > Klebsiella > Klebsiella sp. K47. The sequence goes on along the minus strand of NZ_JBPYUI010000024.1, from coordinate 44,682 downwards.
AGTGCGTCAAGAACGGCGTGGATAACCTCTGTTTCGTTTTCAACCCATGACCACTCGGAGGTTTCATTCCAGTCATGATCCATTACAGCGGTTTCCATGAATGCATCGACTGCTTCGGATGGGATTTCCCCCTGGCTAAAAACAGCCTTCAGCGCCACATTCTCCGCAGCCAGCTTATCCATTTCGATGCTACGACCTTTCCAGCCCTCCCACATTGCAGCCATCATCATGAACCAGACATTTCCGCACCCCACCTTCTTCTCGTTAAAGAACCAGGTTACGAATTCAATGCTCATATCGTTTTGCTGTGCAATCTGTTCGATTTCGTTTTTCATTTTCTTACTCCCGCCAGGCACTGGTTAAACAGGTTGGTCATTGGGTTTACGCCGCCAGGACGCTGGCGATACTGAACAGACGGATCGCTTTCGGTTACGGCTGTTGTGTCGATCAGGGTGTAGCGGTAGCTACTGCACTCACCCGCACGCTGTACCTGGCCGTCACGGTGCATCTGCCACAGGGAGGAATTGACCACTGAAGAGTCAAGCCCGGTACCGCGGCGGATATCCTGAAAGCTGCAGCCAGGATGCTGGCCGATGAAGTTAATAACGGCTTGTTTGCCAGAGTTCTTTTTCATGACCGGTTCTCCCGATAGCTGTCCCAGGTAAACGAAATCGTGCAGCCGCCGCCGTCGTTCATGCGGTCGATGACCCGCTCGCCGATGAACTGCGTCAGCTCATCCTTCGGCAGGTTGCTGATCAGGATCGTCGGCTTAAGGCGCTCGTAGCGGGTGTTGATGATTTCAAACATGATCATCTTCTCGGCTTCGCTGCCAAACTGCACACCAACCTCATCGACAATGAGAAGGTCTGGCTTCGTGAAGTAGCGGATCACCTCATCCTCAGTGCGCGTGGCTGTTTTTGACCAGGTCGATTTAAACTCCCGGGCAATCTTGAGCGCCGTCGTGAAAATGACTGAGCTTTGGTGGTGCTCAATCACATGACGGGCAATGGCCAGCGCAAGGTGGTTTTTACCGGTACCAGGCTTGCCACACATAACCAACCCACCACCCTGCTGGAGGCGATCAGTCCATTTCGATGCGTAGGCCTGGCAGACCCGTAATGCTCGCTCAGAATCCTTCCCAACAGGCTTGTAGCTGTCCAGAGTGCACGTGGAGAAGCGCTCTGGTATATCCAGCTGTCGAAGCAGCCTTTCTGCAGTTTGCTGGCGAACTCGCTTATCCCAGCGAACCTTTTCATCCCTCAGAAAATTCAGTTCGTCTTCCAGGCAGCCCGGGCAGCGTGTCGGCGGTGATGGCAGATTGATGATGCTGCTGGTCAGGATCCGCTTTCGCTGCTCATACTCGCCATGCTTTTCGCAACAGACGCGCTCAATAACCACCTCGCAATTCGGGATGTCTTCCGGTGGCTTACTCAGCTGATCAAGCATCCGCTCAATGGCAGTGATTTTTTCTTCCAGTTCCATGATCAGTCCCTCGCCCATGATGGGATTTCAGTCTGCCCGTAATCCTTCCCTGCGAAATTTTCGGCAACTCGCACCTGTTGACTTGGTTGAGGCTTGACACCATTTGGCTCAAACAGGCCTTGCCAGCCATTGGCGATGCTGCGGTTGATAATTTCTTCGGGCGCGTAACCGTTCAGTCTGCAGCGGTCCAGCAGGTTGATAGCCTGGGTGACCGTCTGCTGAGACTTGATCGGCTTTTTCAGGTCACGACGGTATGCCACCCATGACGACCAGATTTTTGCAGAAAGCCAGTCAGGCAACTGAACAGCTGACGCATCGAACGAAACCGCCCGGGGGGATTTAGGGGGGTTATTAATATTGTCTTTATTGTCTTTTGTATGTTTGTCTTTTGTGTTTACCTGATTCGGGTAATAGGCGTTACCTGATTCGGGTAATCTTTTCTTACCTGATTCGGGTAATGTTACCTTTTTCAGGTAAGGTTCCTTTTCTGTACCTTTTACGGGTAAAGATGACCATTCGCTGACCGTTTTATTAATCCCGATAACACGACCGGTTTGAGTTAATATCCCCCGCTTAACCAGGACGCTTTTTGCAGCTGAGCACTTATGCGGGAGAATGCCGGTCAGCTCCGAGAGCTGCTCGTTACTGACCCAGTCAGATTTCTTGTTGAAGCCGTATGTTTTGCGCATGACAGCCATGAACACCAAAAGCTGATGCTGCGACAAACCCGCACGCATGACAGCTTCAAGGAGCTCATTGGCGATGCGCGTAAACCCATCGTCGAGATCTGCCACGCGCAGCTCCTGTAGTGCCACGACAGGCACAGGGAAATTGATTACCTCGGCAGTATTTGCCATAATTACTCCTGTGAATTTGTTCAGTTAATTCGCGTAGAAAGCCGTTAGTGTTCGAGCACTGCGGCTTTCGCCTTTTACGCACTTCATCAGTCCCACCCTAACGGGCCAGGGCGGCACCGCTCCGCACGCAAACCGATATCCGCCAGCGTTTCTACTGACTGCAGGTAGTGGCGGGAAACAACCACCGCCTCCGGCGGAACAACCTGCAAACCCAGCGCTGATATTTCCTTCGCCATTTCGGCGTAATACCCCTCGCTCTTGCGGCGACTGATTGTCGACTCGCTAACCCCTCGCATTTCCGCAAAAACCTTTTGGCCAATGGATAAAAGCCGGTTTAACAAAATGCCTTCAATCTCAATTGGGTTGAGGATTGGCGGCTCTAACTTTCGGGCTATTGCATTCTCCATCTGTGATACTTCCTCTGGTGGTGTTTGAAAGGCCGATTAAATCGGCAACTTATTGAGATTGAGATGGCATCTCGCCATAAAGCAGCCACTTAGGGTCGCAATGGAGCGCAGTTGCCAGTTCGAACAAATAACGTGGGCGCTTGGTTGTCCCGGCCTCAATTGCCTGTAGAGACTGCTGTCTCATGCCAACTTTTTTTGCTAATTGCGCCTGAGACAGATTCATCTCTTCGCGCTTTTTTTTGAGGCGTTGCGAAATGGTTTCCATGTTACCTCCTACAGTTTTATCTGTATTCTGTGACAGTTATTTCTGTTTGTCAATTACAGTTTTAACTGTGAATATCAAGGCATACATTGAGAGGGATTTATGAGCCTTGCAGATCGCGTAAAGCAAAAGAGAATTGAGCTCGGTCTAACGCAGACCGAGGCAGCGTTGAATGCCGGAATAACTCAGCAGTCATGGCAGAGCATTGAAAAGGGAGACACCAGAAAACCGCGTAATATTATTGGCATAGCTAAGGCGCTAAAGTGCGATCCTGACTGGCTAATGAATGGCGGGGCCTTTATGCCTATTGCTGAAGTTAGCAGCAAGAAGGTGCCTCTCATAAGCTATGTCCAGGCAGGGGCTCTCGCAGAAAAAAATCCTATTGAGGCATTTGATGGGAGTTTTGAGTACATCCTTACAGACCACGAAGTTTCTGATTTTACATTTGCTTTACGCATCGAAGGCGATTCGATGGAGCCAGACTTCAAGGCTGGAGATGTGATCATCGTAGACCCAGAGGTTGAGCCAACCCCCGGAGAGTTTGTTGTGGCCAAGAACGGTGGAACTCAAGCGACATTTAAAAAATATCGGCCAACTTACACCGATCACCTGGGCTGCCAGCATTTCGAGCTTGTGCCATTGAATGATGACTACCCGATTATCAGCAGCGAGCATCAACCACTAACAATCATCGGCGTGATGATTGAACACAGAATCTATCGAAGAAAGCGCTAACCCCCTACCCCTCTCAGAATAGAACCGGCATATGCCGGTTTTTTTTCGCCCCATCAAAATAAATCCCCTTTCATTACAGACAGATATGTAACAAACACCAAAAAATACAGTTTTGTCTGTTGACGAAAATACAGTTTTATCTGTAAATTTAAGCCATCCAAACAACAACGTTGGCGCCGATAATAGGTAACAACGCTCCGTTAGCCGCGATAAGGCAAAGGTGAAGAGATGATCCGCGAAGAAGACAAGCCTGCATGGCGTAATTTTTGGTTAAAGGTCGTTCCGTTTTTGGTTGCTGTTATCGCAGTTAGCTATCCGTGCTGGGGTGGAAAATGAGCAAACAAGGCATTCGTTCACTGATTTACTGCCTGCTGATCTGCGGCGTTATCTGGACAGCGTTGATTATCAAAATTCTACACGTTACGGGGGTGTTCAATGGCTAACTCAATTCCTAACAACGGACGCGCCGTGATGATGCGCAATCGCCGCACCGGCGCCGCCTGGCTGGTCAGCTTCGACTATCGCGACGGCAGCTACTGGCATGAGCCGCAGGGAAATCTGCGCCACATCCGCCGGCCATACGCTTCACGCAGTATCGAACCGAACCTGGTACCAGCCGGGACGCATTAACCGCGCATATCAGCGCACGAATTTAACTGAGCTATCAGGCAGCCATTACGGTGCCGGGCGTTTCACAACCAAATTTCAGGAGCGAGATATGAACGCATACCGCGCATACGACGCTATCGAAGAACGGAAATGGGCTGAGCAGTCGCTCACCGAAGAGAAGCAAAAGTGGATTGACGATCGGGCGCAGGAAATTATCGACGCGCTGCCGAAAGAGCCGTCAGGCCTGTTCCGCTTCTCTGTACCTATGGACAAAAGCCCATACGAAGGCCTCCGAAGCGATGCAGCTGGCGAGGCATATAACGATCTCATTTCGGCAGTAGCTTACGCCCAGGCGGAATACGACTGGGATCACCGCACCGGCTGCCCGTTTTAACTTTGGGGAATAGCAATGGCTAACGAACTTGTGATTACAGCCAGCTCTCTTGCTGAGCGAGGAATTGACGGCGCTACCTGGAGCGCCCTCAAGAACAGTATTTATCCTGGCGCCAAGGATGAGTCGGTGATGATGGCGCTTGACTACTGCCGGGCCAGAAACCTCGATCCGCTTCTGAAGCCCGTTCATCTGGTGCCGATGAGCGTTAAGGACTCGAAGTCGGGGAAAAGCGAGTGGCGCGATGTGGTTATGCCTGGCATCGGGCTTTATCGGATTCAGGCCGATCGCTCCGGTGATTACGCTGGCGCAAAAGAACCAGAGTTCGGCCCGGACGTCACTCTGACGCTTACCGGTGTTGAGGTGACAGTCCCTCAATGGTGCAAGTACACGGTCAGCAAGCGCATGCCGAGCGGGGAGATCGTCGAATTCAGTGCGAAAGAATACTGGGTTGAAAACTACGCCACCGCCGGCCGCGACACTACCGCGCCAAATGCTATGTGGAAAAAGCGCCCTTATGGCCAGCTGGCGAAGTGTGCCGAGGCTCAGGCTCTGCGTAAGGCATGGCCTGAAATTGGCCAGCAGCCCACTGCCGAAGAGATGGAAGGTAAAACGCTGGAAGTGGATGCGCGTGACGTAACGCCGCGCAGCACGACAGAGGTGCTCCCCCTGGTGGCCAGTGAGGAAACGTTGCAGGCAATTACCGACCTCCTGACGTCCCTGAATAAGGACTGGGAGCAGGACTTCCTGCCTCTGTGCAGCAACATCTTCAAGCGTGACATTTTCCAGGCATCACAGCTCACCGAAGAAGAAGCGCAGAAAGGCTTTAGCTTCCTCCAGAAAAAAGCTCAGGTGGCAGCATGACACCAGAAATTATCCTCGAACGAACTGGCATTGACGTTACCCGCGTTGAACAGGGAGATGAATCCTGGCACCGCTTACGCCTGGGCGTGATCACAGCCTCGGAAGTTCACAACGTCATTTCTAAACCCAAGTCAGGCAAAAAGTGGACTGATATGAAGATGTCCTACTTTCTTACGCTCCTTGCCGAAGTGTGCACCGGCGTGGCGCCGGAAGTTAACGCCAAGGCGCTGGCCTGGGGGAAACAGTATGAGGCCGACGCTCGCACCCTGTTTGAGTTCACCACCGACGTGCAGGTAACCGAGTCGCCGATCCTTTTCCGTGACGAAGGTATGCGAACCGCCTGCTCACCAGATGGCCTGTGCAGTGATGGCCGAGGCCTTGAGCTGAAGTGCCCTTTCACCTCTCGCGACTTCATGAAATTTCGGCTTGGCGGCTTCGAGGCTATCAAATCCGCCTACATGGCCCAGGTGCAATTCAGCATGTGGGTAACCGGGAAGGACGCCTGGTACTTCGCGAATTATGACCCTCGCATGAAGCGAGAAGGCATTCACCATGTCGTTGTTGAGCGCGACGAAAAATACATGTCCGACTTCAACGAAATGGTGCCGGAGTTCATCAGCAAGATGGATGAATCGCTGGCGGAGATCGGCTTTACCTTCGGGGAGCAGTGGAAATGAAACGCACTCCATTTTACCGCAGGCCCGGCAAAGCAGGGAAATTCTCCGGCCTTCGCGAGCGCGTGATCTGGATGATTCAGACGCGCGGCCGCCCTGTTACCGGCAGCGAAATAGCGGAGAAGTTCGGCGTGACGCTTGTCGAATTTAACCGCGTTGCGAACGGCATAACCAAGGGAGAAGGCCGCATTGCGCAGCTGATTGCATCGGAAACCTGGCTTAACGAGGACGGCATCTGCGATCGCACCTTTGACCTGATCACAAGGCCAAAGGTCATTACCCCGCAGGGTAAAACTCGCCTGTTCACTAAGCGCTCGATAGCTCAGGCCGCCTCTGGCAACCGCCAGAAATGTATTGATAAAGCGGCCCGGCGCCGCCGGCTTATCGCATCTGGCCTCTATATCGATGAAATGGAGTCAGTCCTATGAACCGCTACTCACTTATCTATGCCGACCCGGCCTGGTCTTACGGGAACACGATCAGCAACGGCGCCGCCGTCGATCACTACCTCACCATGAGCTTGCTCGATATGAAGCGGCTCCCGGTGTGGGAGCTCACCGCGGATAACGCTGTGCTGGCGATGTGGTACACCGGCACCCACAACCAGGAGGCGATCGAGTTGGCCGAGGCCTGGGGATTTACGGTGCGCACGATGAAGGGCTTCACCTGGGTGAAGTTGAACCAGCTGGCCGAACTGCGCATTACCAAGGCTCTGGCAGAGGGAGATGTGACCGACTTTTACGACTTCCTCGACCTGCTGAATGCCGAGACACGCATGAACGGCGGCAATCATACCCGCGCCAATACCGAAGACGTCCTGATCGCCACCCGCGGCGCCGGACTGGAACGCCAGCATGCTGGCATTAAGCAAGTGGTCTACAGCCCACTCGGCGCGCACAGCGAGAAACCGTGGGAAGTTCGCCACCGCCTGGAGCTGCTCTACGGAGACGTGCCGCGGATTGAGCTGTTCAGTCGCAGCGCGGCGCCAGGCTGGAGCCACTGGGGTAACCAGTGCGCCACCGCTTCCGTTGAGTTGATCCCCGGCTGCGCCATTGACGTTGTGAAGACGGAGGCAGCATGACGCCAGAGGAAAAAGAAAACGCTCTCCGCGCCCAGGCTCGTCGCTGCGCAGAAGAGATAACCAAAGCGATGAACGTAAAGCCTAAACCGAAGTGGAACGCTGTATGCCCCCCATCCTTCGCAAGCACTACGAGAAGGTAAAACCGATGGGTGTCAGCCTGGTGAAATTTGTCAGTGTTATTGGGCGGCTCAGCGGCCGCTATGGAGTGGAGTCATGAAGCTGAAAATGTATACCCCATCCGGGTCTGTGATCGTCGAAACCAACGACGTCGTGCAGTTTTACCCGGACGCTGAAAGCGGCGGAGAGCTGACCACAATCGAACTGGTTTCGCCAACCGGCGACCATGGGAAGGTGGCAGTAAAACATAGCTTCCACCAGGTGACTGGCGCTCTCGCCACGGCCTGGAAAATGGATGAAGACAAGGCAGGTGCAGCATGAAAGAACGTGGAATGATTTTTAACGCTGAGATGGTGCGCGCGTTGCTCGACGGCCGGAAGACGCAGACGCGGCGGATTGTTAAAGGGACTGACGGCGCCGTGAAGTTCTGCAAGGAATGGGACATCAACGGAGAAGAAATTTTCGTTGTTCTCGGCGAAAAAGACCGCACAGGAATGAATCCTGTTTTGGGTGCTATCTCGTGCCCGTTCGGAGCAGTCGGCGATCGCATCTGGGTGCGCGAGACGTTTCAGGGGCCACTGTTCGACTACGACCTAATGGATAGCTATTGCAAAGACCCCACTCCATTTGAGAAGCCCGAATTCTGCGTTTACAAGGCTGATGGAGTGCCTGCGCCAGAGTTTTACGATGCGGATGATGAACTTCATTGCTGCTGGCGACCATCCATTCACATGCCGCGCTGGGCCAGCCGCATTCAGCTGGAAATCACCGGCGTGCGGGTTGAGCGGTTGCAGTCCATTACCCTTGGGGATATTTGCAAAGAGGTTGGATGCGGTCTTTATGATTTTCGACCTGCCACTTATGGCTTCCAGGTATGGGAGGAGTTGTGGAAATCCATCTATGGCGCCGAAAGTTGGAATGCCAACCCCTGGGTTTGGGTTATCGAGTTCAAGCGCGTTGAAGCGGAAAAAAGCGAAGGCGGTGCAGCATGAGCAAATACATAAATCTTGATATCGCGATAATGAGCAAGCTTAGCGAGACGCCATCTCCTTTCAGCCGGCTGTTCTCTGGTGACGTAGGGGCTGAGTGCGTCGATATAGCGAAGGATGAAGGGGATAAAAAAGAGCCATTCCGCATCCTCGACCGCCGATTACAGGCCTTGCGTAAATTGGGGGTGATTGCCCATGTGAAAGGTAAAGGATGGGTGAAGTTATGAGCGCAGAAATCATCGATCAGGCCAACGAGCTGGCAGAGCGCCGGCTGGAAATGACCATCCAGAACATGCGCATCAACCATGCGGCAGTCTCAGCTACTCACTGCCGCGACTGTGGGGAAGAGATACCCGAGCGGCGCCGGGAACTGGTAGCGGGCTGCCAGCGCTGCGCTGACTGTCAGGAAGACGAGGAATTACGCGGTAAGCATCGGAGGTGATATGGCATCTGACAAACCGATAACAGCACAGCAGGCCGCCGATTTGCTCATCGTGTCTGCGCGGGTGATCTACCGCCTGATTGAGTCTGGGGAGCTCGCCGGCCGCAAGGTCGGCAATAAGTACAGAACGACCGAGGCTGCGTGTATTGCATATTTGAAAACCCCGCGCGATCCTGTCATCGCGAACGCGGGTGAACATAAAGGAGAAGTTTTATGTCAATCACCCTCAGGGGCGGCGTGTGGCACTGTCATTTCTTTACGCCGTCAGGAAAAAGAGTTAGGCGATCTCTTGGCACGGGGGACAAAAAGCAGGCTCAGGAGCTCCACGACAAGCTGAAGGCGGAAGCGTGGCGGGTTGACCAGATCGGCGACCTGCCCGTCAGAACCTTCGAAGAGTACTGCATCCGGTGGCTGCGGGAAAAGGACCATAAACGATCGCTGGATGATGACAAAACCAAAATTGAGTTTTGGCTGCAGCATTTTTCCGGCCGTGATGTCTCGAAGATAACGGCGGAGGAAGTTCATGAAGCCGTTAACGGGATGATCAACCGTAAGCACCTGCAGGTGTGGGAGAGTAAACGTGATGCCGCGTTGAGGAAGGGTAAGCCGGTTCCGGAGTACAAACCACGGCAGGTTTCGCAGGCGACGAAGGCGCAACACCTTTCCTTCATTCGGTCTCTGCTTAGGGCCGCGGCGAATGACTGGGGCTGGATAAAAACAGCTCCTGTTATCAAAACCCGCAAGCCGATCAGTAAGCGGATACGGTGGCTGACCAGAGAAGAAGCTGAGCGATTGATCGAGTGCATGCCGGAGAGCATTAAGCCAGTGGTGATATTTGCACTGGCAACCGGCCTGCGCCGCTCAAACATCATCGGGCTTGAGTGGCAGCAGGTCGATATGCAGAGAAAGGTTGCATGGGTAAATCCGGAGAACGCAAAAGCGGGCAAGGCGATTGGCGTAGCTCTGAATGATACCGCATGCAGGGTGTTAAGGGATCAGATAGGGAAGCATTCCCGGTGGGTGTTCGTTCACACCACGGCAAAGCATCGCCCTGATGGGACACTGACGCCCGCGGTTAGAAAAATGCGGGTGGATGACAATAACGCCTGGCGCGCCGGGTTGAAAAAAGCGGGGATCGAGGATTTCCGTTTTCACGACCTCCGGCACACCTGGGCGAGCTGGCTAATTCAGTCCGGCGTCCCGCTTTCTGTACTGCAGGAAATGGGAGGATGGGAGAGCATCGAGATGGTACGTCGTTATGCTCACCTGGCGCCGAACCACCTGACCGAACACGCACGGAAAATTGACGCCATTTTTGGCGCTAGCGACACAAATACGACACAAGGAGGAAATCAGGCTGGTTTAAAACTGGCATAAGTTATTGTTTCTTAATGGCACGCCCTACAGGATTCGAACCTGTGACCTACGGCTTAGAAGGCCGTTGCTCTATCCAGCTGAGCTAAGGGCGCCCTGAGAAGCGAGTGCTTCGCGGAGTGAAACGCCTGGAATTATACGGTCCACGTCGGTTGAGTCAATCCATTTTGCCAGGAAACTGCGGGCTTATACGACGCTGGCGAAATATCCCCCACCAACTGTACAAGAAGCATACCGCTGGGGCTCATGCGCGCGTAAATCGACTCAGTGGCCAGGCGCAACGCACCAATAACCATGTAATAACCATGGTCATAACAGGCTAAATTAGCCTCAGACAGGATAAAACAGCAAACGAGGACTGACAGCGAGGCCCGCTTCTGACAAAATATCCTCATCCCCCTTTCGTAAAGATACAGATGGAATCCTCTCTCTGATGGCAGCAAAAATTATTGACGGTAAAACGATTGCGCAGCAGGTACGCTCTGAGGTTGCGGAAAAAGTGAAGGCTCGCGTTGCGGCCGGAAAACGCGCCCCTGGGCTGGCCGTCGTGCTGGTCGGCAGCAACCCGGCCTCGCAGATTTATGTCGGCAGCAAGCGCAAAGCATGTGAAGAAGTGGGCTTCGTCTCCCGCTCTTACGATCTCCCGGAAACCACCAGCGAAGCCGAGCTGCTGGAGCTTATCGACACTCTGAATGCCGATAAGACCATCGACGGTATTCTGGTTCAGCTGCCCCTGCCGGCAGGGATCGATAACGTCAAAGTTCTCGAGCGCATCGCGCCGGATAAAGACGTCGACGGCTTCCATCCTTACAACGTTGGCCGCCTGTGCCAGCGCGCGCCGCGCCTGCGTCCGTGCACTCCGCGCGGTATCGTGACCTTGCTGGAACGCTACAATATCGACACCTACGGCCTCAATGCGGTGGTCATTGGCGCTTCCAATATCGTCGGTCGCCCGATGAGCATGGAGCTGCTGCTGGCCGGCTGCACCACCACCGTCACCCACCGCTTTACAAAAAACCTGCGCCATCATGTCGAAAACGCCGACCTGCTGATCGTCGCGGTGGGCAAACCGGGCTTTATTCCTGGCGAGTGGATTAAAGAAGGGGCGATTGTGGTCGATGTCGGCATCAACCGTCTGGAAAGCGGCAAAGTGGTCGGCGACGTGGTGTATGAAGATGCCGCCGAACGCGCGTCCTACATCACCCCGGTTCCCGGCGGCGTTGGCCCGATGACCGTCGCCACCCTGATCCAGAACACGCTGCAGGCGTGCGAAGAGTATCACGACGTTGAGGAGGCCTGAGATGGCGACATTTTCCTTAGGTAAACACCCGCACGTTGAGCTGTGCGATCTGCTGAAGCTGGAAGGCTGGAGCGAAAGCGGCGCCCAGGCGAAGATCGCCATCGCCGACGGGCTGGTAAAAGTCGACGGCGCGGTGGAAACCCGCAAACGCTGCAAAATCGTCGCTGGTCAGACGGTGAGCTTTGAAGGCCAGAGCGTGACCGTCACGGCCTGACAACGAAAATAAAAACGCCCGCTTTTGCGGGCGTTTTTTTATGGCTTACTTCCGGCGCCAGGTGGTGCCCTGCGGGCCATCTTCCAGCACAATGCCCATCTCGTTGAGACGGTCGCGCGCCGCATCCGCCGCCGCCCAGTCTTTCGCTTTGCGCGCGTCCAGACGCTGCTGGATGAGCGATTCGATCTCCGCCACTTCCGCGTCGTCAACCTGCGCGCCGCTCTGCAGGAACGCCTCCGGCTCCTGCTCCAGCAGACCCAGTACCGCAGCAAGCTTACGCAGGTGGGCCGCCATGGCGTTCGCCGCGGCCGCGTCCTCGGTTTTCAGGCGGTTTACTTCACGCGCCATATCGAACAGCACCGAATAGGCTTCCGGGGTGTTGAAGTCGTCGTCCATCGCCTCGATAAAGCGTGCTTCGAAGGCTTCGCCCCCCGCCGCGTCGACGGATTTGTCCGTCCCGCGCAGCGCGGTGTACAGACGCTCCAGCGCCGAACGCGCCTGCTTGAGGTTCTCTTCGCTGTAGTTCAGCTGGCTGCGATAGTGGCCGGACATCAGGAAGTAGCGAATCGTCTCCGCATCGTAATACTTCAGCACGTCGCGGACGGTAAAGAAATTACCCAGCGATTTCGACATCTTCTCGCGGTCAACCATCACCATGCCGGAGTGCATCCAGTAGTTGACGTATTCACCGTCGTGGGCGCAGGTGGACTGGGCGATTTCGTTTTCATGGTGAGGGAACATCAGATCCGAACCGCCGCCGTGAATATCGAAGTGGTTGCCAAGCTGCTTGCAGTTCATCGCCGAGCACTCGATATGCCAGCCCGGACGGCCCGCGCCCCACGGCGACGGCCAGCTTGGCTCGCCCTCTTTCGACATTTTCCACAGGACGAAGTCCATCGGGTTACGCTTGACGTCAACCACGTCGACGCGCGCCCCCGCCTGCAGCTGGTCTAGATCCTGGCGCGACAGCAGACCGTAGTTCGGGTCCGTCGGCACGTCGAACATCACGTCGCCGTTATCTGCCACGTAAGCATGGCCTTTGGCGATCAGCTGCTCGGTGATCTCAATGATCTCCGCAATATGGTGCGTTGCGCGCGGCTCGCTGTCGGGACGCAGAATATTCAGCGCGTCAAAATCTTTGTGCATTTCGGCAATCATGCGATCGACCAGCGCGACAAAGCTTTCGCCGTTTTCATTAGCGCGCTTAATGATTTTGTCGTCGATATCGGTGATATTGCGCACGTACTTCAGCTTATAGCCGAGAAAACGCAGATAGCGCGCCACGACGTCAAAGGAGACGAAGGTACGTCCATGGCCGATATGACAGAGATCGTAAACGGTAATACCACACACGTACATGCCGACTTCCCCGGCATGGATAGGTTTAAATTCCTCTTTCTGGCGCGTCAGTGTATTAAAAATTTTTAACATCGAAGATTCCGTGTAGACGTGTGTGGGTAATGAAGTCTCTATAATACCCATAATTCAGACCGGACGCAGCACACATTGCAAGGTGCATCGACCCCCGCGGTTATGCTATAACACCCCCCTATATATCACCCGACACCGGGTGCTGGCACCACACTCATCGGAACAGGATGCAAAAATGGTTACTTTCCACACCAATCATGGCGATATCGTAATCAAAACGTTTGACGACAAAGCGCCGGAAACAGTTAAAAACTTCCTGGACTACTGCCGCGAAGGTTTCTACGACAACACCATTTTCCACCGTGTTATCAACGGCTTCATGATTCAGGGCGGCGGTTTTGAACCTGGCATGAAACAAAAAGCGACCAAATCTCCGATTCAGAACGAAGCGAACAACGGTCTGAAAAACACCCGCGGCACGCTGGCGATGGCCCGTACTCAGGCGCCGCACTCTGCCACCGCGCAGTTCTTCATCAACGTGGTTGACAACGACTTCCTGAACTTCTCCGGCGAAAGCCTGCAGGGTTGGGGCTACTGCGTCTTCGCGGAAGTGGTTGAAGGCATGGACGTGGTTGACAAAATCAAAGCGGTTGCCACCGGCCGCAGCGGCATGCACCAGGATGTGCCGAAAGATGATGTGATCATCAAAAGCGTCACCGTCAGCGAGTAATTCGTGGCGACACTTTTTATTGCAGATTTGCACCTGCAAACAGAAGAACCGGCGATCACCGCCGGTTTTCTGCGTTTTTTACAGGGCGAAGCCCGCCAGGCGGACGCTCTGTATATCCTTGGCGATCTGTTTGAGGCATGGATCGGCGATGACGATCCTAACCCGCTGCACCAACAAATTGCCTCGGCAATCAAAGCCGTCGTCGAGGCCGGCGTGCCGTGCTACTTCATCCATGGCAACCGCGATTTTCTCGTCGGCCAGCGCTTTGCCCGCCAGAGCGGGATGATCCTGCTCGCCGAAGAAGAGCGACTGGACCTCTATGGCCGTGAAGTCTTGATCATGCATGGCGACACGCTGTGCACCGATGACCAAGGCTATCTGGCGTTTCGCGCCAAAGTCCACACCCCGTGGATCCAGCGTCTGTTCCTGGCCCTGCCGCTGTTTATCCGCCGTCGCATCGCCGCCCGCATGCGCGCCGACAGCAAAGCCGCCAACAGCAGTAAATCAATGGAAATTATGGATGTAAATCCACAGGCGGTAGTTGACGCGATGGAGCGGCATCACGTGCAGTGGCTGATCCACGGCCATACTCATCGCCCGGCGGTCCATGAACTGCAGGCCAACGGCCAACCCGCATGGCGTGTGGTACTTGGCGCCTGGCACAGCGAAGGTTCGATGGTCAAGGTGACGCCGGACGACGTCGAACTAATCCACTTTCCGTTCTGATTCCTGCGCGAGCACAATTCCGAAAGCGCCTTTTGCCCGGGCGAAGGTGCGCGCTTCCCCCCGCCCTGCATGCTAGTCTTCCACAACGTCACTCTCAAGGAACGAGCATGAGCAGGAAAAAGTGGAGTCAGCCGCTGACGTGGGGAATGATCATCGCGATCCTCAATCCGTTAGGGGTAAGTTATATCGCCTTAATCGGCGTCGTTATCGGCAACACGCTGACGTTTGTCTGGTGTGCGATGCTGGCGTGGGCTATCTATTTTTATGCCATTTATTTGCTCTGCACCCGCCCTCACGATAGCCGGCTGGTACAAATCTATTTACTGCTTATGGGCACTCTGATGCTCCCGTGGGGGTTAGTGCTGCTTATCACCTGTATCATGAGGGAGATAAAGGTCAATCAGTCACCCACGCCATCACCTCCAGGCGAGACAAAAGACGGCTAACCATGCGCACGCAACCGTTTTCCTTGCTGGCAGTTCATGCTATTCTCTGTGGCCTCTAAAGCAGTGTGAAACACACCCACAGGAGTTTTAAGACGCATGTCTTCCCGCAATAATTCGGCGCGTATCGCCATCGTGATGGGGTCCAAAAGCGACTGGGCTACCATGCAATTTACCGCAGAAATCCTTGATGCCCTGAACGTTCCGTACCATGTCGAAGTGGTCTCCGCCCACCGCACGCCCGATAAGCTGTTCAGCTTTGCTGAAAGCGCCGAAAGCCACGGTTATCAGGTGATTATTGCAGGAGCAGGCGGCGCGGCGCATCTGCCGGGCATGATTGCGGCGAAAACCCTGGTGCCGGTGCTCGGCGTACCGGTTCAGAGCGCAGCCTTAAGCGGTGTCGACAGCCTCTACTCCATTGTGCAGATGCCGCGCGGCATTCCGGTCGGTACCCTGGCCATCGGCAAAGCTGGCGCTGCGAACGCCGGCCTGCTCGCCGCGCAGATCCTTGCCCAGCATGATGCAGAACTGCACCATCGCCTGAGCGCCTGGCGTCAGGCGCAAACCGATGAAGTGCTGGATAATCCGGATCCGCGGGGTGCGGCATGAAACAGGTATGCGTGCTCGGTAACGGCCAGTTAGGCCGTATGCTGCGCCAGGCCGGCGAGCCGCTGGGCATCGCCGTTTGGCCGGTCGGCCTGGAAGCCGACCCGGAAGCGGTGCCGTTCCAGCAGAGCGTCATCACGGCAGAAATTGAACGCTGGCCGGAAACCGCCCTCACCCGCGAGCTGGCCCGCCACCCGGCGTTCGTCAACCGCGATGTCTTCCCGATTATCGCCGACCGCCTGACGCAAAAGCAGCTGTTTGACAAGCTTGGCCTCGCCACCGCCCCGTGGCAACTGCTGGCGGATAAAAGCGAGTGGCCGGCGGTGTTTGCCCGCCTTGGCAAACTGGCGATCGTTAAGCGTCGCGTTGGCGGTTACGACGGCCGCGGCCAGTGGCGTCTGCGGGAAAACGAAATCGATCAGCTACCGGCCGATAACTACGGCGAGTGCATCGTCGAGCAGGGGATTAACTTCTCCGGCGAGGTATCGCTGGTGGGCGCCCGCGCCCATGACGGTAGCACCGTCTTCTACCCGCTGACCCGTAACCTGCATCAGGACGGTATTCTGCGCGCCAGCGTCGCCTTCCCGCAGGCCAATGCCCGCCAGCAGGAACAAGCGGAAAGCATGCTGACGGCGATCATGAACGAGCTGAACTACGTCGGCGTGATGGCGATGGAGTGCTTCGTTACCGCCGAGGGGCTGCTGATTAACGAGCTGGCGCCGCGGGTGCACAACAGCGGCCACTGGACGCAGAACGGCGCGTCTATCAGCCAGTTCGAGCTGCATCTGCGGGCGATTACCGGCCTGCCGCTGCCGCCGCCGGTGGTCAACAGCCCGTCGGTGATGATCAACCTGATCGGCACCGATCTTAACTACGACTGGCTGAAGCTGCCGCTGGTGCACCTGCACTGGTATGACAAAGAGGTGCGCCCGGGTCGTAAAGTCGGCCACCTGAACCTCACCGACAGCGATACCGATCGCCTGAGCGCGACGCTGGAAGCGATCAAGCCGCTGCTGCCGCCGGAGTACACCAGCGGCCTGTTCTGGGCGCAATCGCAGCTCAGCTAAGCCCTTCGTGCCGGGGATTTGATCTATCCCCTTCCCCGGCACACCTTGAGGCGCGTACAATCCCCCCCTTGCTGTAAAGCTCATTTCTGTTTTGACTTCAGAGGATACCCCA
The DNA here is from genome assembly GCF_051858335.1 of Klebsiella sp. K47. Classification (NCBI taxonomy): domain Bacteria; kingdom Pseudomonadati; phylum Pseudomonadota; class Gammaproteobacteria; order Enterobacterales; family Enterobacteriaceae; genus Klebsiella; species Klebsiella sp. K47. The sequence goes on along the minus strand of NZ_JBPYUI010000024.1, from coordinate 27,829 downwards.
TGACCAATGGGACGGATTATCGCGCCATTCTCGCCAGCGATACGCCACTGATTGACGTACGCGCCCCGGTGGAGTTTAGCCAAAGCGCGATGCCGGCGGCGATCAACCTGCCGCTGATGAATGATGAAGAACGCGCCGCGGTCGGCACCTGCTACAAGCGTCAGGGGCCGGAAGCGGCGCTGGCGCTCGGCCATAAACTGGTCCAGGGTGACCTGCGCGCCAGCCGTACTCAGGCGTGGCTGGAAGCGTGCGCCCGTTACCCACACGGTTACCTGTGCTGCGCCCGCGGCGGCCAGCGCTCGCATATCGTCCAGCAGTGGCTGAAAGAAGCTGGCGTGGATTACCCCCTGATCGTCGGCGGCTATAAAGCGCTACGCCAGGCGGCGATCCAGGCCACCGACGAACTGGTGCAGCGCCCGATCGTGCTGATTGGCGGCTGCACCGGCAACGGCAAAACTCAACTGGTCTGCTCGCGCCCGGACGGTATCGACCTGGAAGGGCTTGCTCATCACCGCGGTTCTTCATTCGGTCGAACCCTGCAGGATCAGCATCCACAGGCCACCTTTGAAAACCACCTGGCGGTCAGCCTGCTTAAAAAAGCCGAACAGCAGACCCGCTGGGTGCTGGAAGATGAAGGCCATATGATCGGCGCCAATCATCTACCGGAGAGCCTGCGCCTCCGCATGGCGCAGTCGCCGCTGGCGGTGGTGGAAGATCCGTTTGACGTTCGCCTCGAACGGCTGCGCGAAGAGTATTTCGATCGCATGTATCGCGACTTTATCGCCGCGTATGGCGAAGAGAAAGGCTGGCAGGCATACGGCGAGTATCTGCATCACGGCCTGTTTGCCATCCGCCGTCGCCTGGGGCTGCAGCGTTTTGCTCAGCTCACTGAACGGCTCGATGAGGCGCTGGTGCAGCAGCAGCGCACCGCCAGCACCGAGGCGCACTTTGCCTGGCTGGTACCGCTGCTGGAAGAATACTACGACCCGATGTATCGCTATCAGTTGGGGAAAAAAGCCGGGAAAATTCTCTTTCGCGGCAGCTGGCAGGAGGTCGCAGCCTGGCTGGCGAAGTAATCGCATGCTCTATTGTCCCGGCTTGCGGCGTAAACGCCTTAGCCGGGCTACCGGTCGGCGCGATTTGTAGCCACGGTAAGCGCGCGCGACCGGGGAGTTGTGACCGCTTAGAAGTCGTAGCGCAGACGGACCAGGTTCATATCGCCAAGGTTGTCGGTGCTGGAGGTAAACACGTGTTCGTAGTCAACGCGGAAACCGTAATCCAGCTGGAAGCTAATCCCCAGACCGTTATCGATACGCTGATAGTTGCGGCCGTTCACATATTCCAGACGGTCGCCCATAAAGTACGGCTGAATAGATTTTACAGCGTATTGATTGATCGGGAATTTATAGCCCGCAAAATATTCAATCCCCCAGGCGTCACCGGCAAAGTAATTATGCACATCGGTTTTCTTGGTGGTGAGGAAGTTCTGATACCAGCCGCCGCCGAAGGAGAAGGTCCAGTTATCCGGGGTCCAGCTCAGCGCGGTACCGACGATATTCTGGTCATAGGTTTTGCTGTCGGCGCTTGACGGGTCGCGCATTTCCGCGCGGGTGTAGTTCCACGCGGTACCCCAGGTCAGATCCTTCATGATGTGGTAGTCCGCGCCAACAGAACCACCGCCTTTACGCTTGTAGCGCAGGCCGTTACCCGGCAGGTATTCGCTGTCTTCGAACAGATAAGAGCCGTAAAGATCGACATCACCTACAGTTTTCTTATATTTCAGCATATTACGTGAACGATAGGAGCCATCGTAATCGCCATTAATACCGTTCCCCGGGGCCTGACCGATCATATCGTAGTCCCAGATATCGGTTTTCACCCCCACCACATCATAGTAAATGCTGTTCTGCTGCCCGTAGGTTAACGTACCCCAGGTATCGCTTTTCAGGCCGGTATACAGCATGCGGCGGGTGGTATTGTTCGCGCCTTCCGCGTAGTGGTTATCCCAGTCAAACAGCGCCGGAATGTTCACGCCCAGCTCATAGTAGCTGATCCAGCTAATATCATCGAACAGGTAGTAATCCGCCGCGAAGCGGAAGCGGGTGCCGCCGTCAAAACCGTTACGCTTATAGGAGCCTTTGTCGCCATCGCCGGTCATCATGTTGAACTGCGGCCGGATACTGCCGCCGACGGTAAAGTTAAGCCGGCTTAACGGATCGCCCGCCTGCGGATCTTGTTTCAGCAGCGTAATCTCCGCGTGGGAAGGCAATGACGTTAACGCTAATGCTGCGCCGATCGAGATCGCCAGCGCTTTTATTGTGTGTGCCATAGTTTTTCCTTGATTAATAAGCCACCTTATATTTTCCAGTTGAATATTAACCGCGAATCAGCATAGCGTGTTGCTGGGTTTTTAATGTTTTGTGCTCTTAAAAATCAATGAGTTATCAATTTGTGCGTTTAAAATAAAAGCGCCGCCAAAAACGGCGGCGCATCATCAAAATGCAATATTCTTACTGGCTAAACTGGCGGAATAGCGCTTTTCCTTTTAACAGACGCAGCCCCAGCCCGCCGCCGCACAGGGATAACAACACCGCTCCCGTCAGCGGCAGCAACACCCACAGGCGCCAGTCTGGCGCCCAGGGAAAATCAAAGACTTTCGTCTGCAGCATCGCCAGCGCCACTTCCGCGCCTATCGCCGCCACCAGGCCGGAAACCAGCCCCAGCAGGGCAAACTCCGCCCACAGCGTAGCGCGCAGCAGCGATTTTCCTGCCCCCAGCGTACGCCAGACCACCAGCTCCTGATGGCGTTGACGCATACCGACCTGCACCTGCGCCAGCAACAGCAGCACGCCGCAGGCCGTCACCAGGCCCACCATCACCTCCAGCGCCCGGCTGACCTGGAAGAGCACCTGGCCGACCTGACGCAGGATGGCGCCGATATCCAGCAGACTGACGGTGGGAAACTCGCGGTTCAGCTGGGTCAACATCGCGGGGCCGTTATCCCAGCGGAAGCTGGTGAGCCAGCTCTGCGGCTGCCCGTCCAGCGCCCCGGCGGGGAAAATAAAGAAGAAGTTTGGCCGCAGGCTCTCCCAGTCTACTTTGCGCACGCTGCTGACCTTCGCGCTGAACTCCTGGGTATCGCCGGTAAAGGTCACCGTATCGCCGATCTTTATCCCCAGCCGCTGCGCCAGCCCCTCCTCAATCGATACCTCGCCCGGCTTCGGCGGCCAGCTGCCGGCCACCAGCGGATTATGATCCGGACGCTGTTCGCTCCAGGTGAGATTAAGCTCGCGATTCAGCGCTTCGTCTTTGTTCCCGTCCGTGGATTGACCGTTGATCTGCGTCAGACGGGCCCGGACGATCGGATAGAATTCCGCCGCCCGCGTCTGGTGTTCGGCGAGGAAGGTCTTCACCGGCACTATCTGCTCAGGGGCGATATTGATCAGAAAGTAGTTCGGGCTCTGCGGGGGCAACTGCTGCTGCCAGCGGTCAAGCAGATCGCCGCGCAGCACCAACAGGAGCGCCAGCAGCATAAATGACAGGGAAAACGCCGCCAGCTGGCTGAGGGTCGACCACGGCTGGCGCAGCAGGCGGTTCACCGCCAGACGCAGCGGCAAGGCTTTGAGCGTCAGGCGTTTGAGCAGCCACAGCAATCCCCAGCCCACCAGGCCGCACAGCAGCGCCAGCACCACCGCCCCGGCCAGCACCGACCACAGCAGCGGGCTGCCGCCCAGCAGCCAGGCCAACAGGCCCACCACCACGACGCTAACCGCCGGGATCCAGATTTTCAACGGCCAGACGTTAGCCACCACATCCTGACGCAGCACTCGCAGCGGCAGGGTCGCCAGCAGCAGTCGATAGGGTCGCAGGCCCACCAGCAGGGAAATGACACCTGTCGCCCCGATAGCCCACAGCCACGGCCAACCGCTGGCAGCGGGTAGCGCGGCGGGCAACACCGGTTTGAGCACCAGCAGCAGCAGACGCTCCAGCGCCAGGCCCGCCCCCCCGCCGGTTATCACCGACAGCGTCAACAGCAGCAGCCATTGGCCGACGATAAGCTTGCGCAGCTGCGACCGTCCGGCGCCCAGCGTCTTGAGTATGGCGACCAGATCATAGCGGCTGCGGCAGTAGTGGCTCATCGCTACCGCCACTGCGGCGACGGCCAGCAGCAGCGTCAACAGCGCGGATAACAGCAGGAATTGCTGCGAGCGCTCAAGAGATTTGCCCAGCGCGCTGTCGTCCTGGTCAAGGCCAATCCAGCGATGTTCCGGGCCGAGCTTCGGCAGCAGCCACTGCTCATAATTGGCCAGCTGTTCAGCGTCGCCGGCGAACTTATAGCGCCATGCGACGCGACTGCCGGGCTGCACGGCCCCGGTTTTTGCCACGTCGTCCATATTCATCATCAGCCGCGGCGCCATCTGGAAGGGGTTAAACCCTGCATCCGGCTCCTGAATCACCTCCCCGGCAATGCGCAGCGTGGCATCGCCAACGTCAATCGTATCGCCGGTTTTCAGGTTCAGGAGCGCCATCAGCCTTGGCGCCAGCAGCACGCTCCCCGCCTGCGGCTTCAGCCCCGGCGGCTGCGTCTCGAGGGTGCCATACAGCGGATAGCGGTCGTCCACCGCCTTAACGTCCGCCAGCTGCGGCGTATCACCGGCGAACGTCATGGTGGCAAAGCTCAGCTGCTCGCCGACGGTCAGCCCTGACTTCCGCGCCTGTGCGATCCACTCGGCGGGTACCTCGCGCGAACTGCGCAGCGTACGGTCGCCGGCCATAAACTCACGGCTTTGCTGGCTAAGGCCTTTCTCCATCCGATCGCTTATCGACCCCAGGGCCAGCACGCAGGCCACGGCGAGGCTTAACGCCAGCCAGACGATCAGCAGCGACGGCGAGCGCCATTCGCGCCAGAACCAGCGGGCGATCATGCTTCCTCCCGCAGCTGGCCATCCACCAGGCGCAGACGGCGATCGCAGCGCGCCGCCAGCAGCGGATCGTGAGTGACGAGGATCAGGGTGGTGCCGTGTTCGCGATTAAGCGAGAACAGCAGATCGGCAATTTTGTCCCCGGTCTGGCGATCGAGGTTGCCGGTGGGCTCATCGGCGAACAGAATGGCCGGGCGCCCGTTAAAGGCCCGGGCCAGCGCCACCCGCTGCTGTTCGCCGCCGGAGAGCTGCGCCGGCAGGTGGTGCAGGCGTTTGCCAAGTCCCAGCTGCTCAAGCAGCGCGCGGGCATCGCCCCGGCTCTGGCTATCGCTGGCGCCGCGCAGCAGCGCCGGCAGCTCGACGTTCTCCAGGGCGTTGAGCGTCGGGATCAGCATAAACGACTGAAAAACAAAACCAACGTGCTGCGCCCGCAGCGCCGCCCGCGCCTCTTCATCCATCCGGTGCAGCGGTTTGCCCAGCATCGATACTTCCCCGCTGCTGCCATCGTCGAGGCCGGCGAGGATCGCCAGCAGGGTCGATTTACCGGAACCCGACTCGCCGATCAGGGCGATGGTCTGCCGCGGTTTGACAACCAGCTCAACTCCGGTAAGGATGGAGAGCTGATGCTCCCCCTGACCGACGGACTTCTTAAGATGATGAACTTCAAGTATGTTTTCCGCTGGCATGTGCCTTTCCTGTTGTTGTTCCTGTTTACCTGCCGCGCGATGGCGGCGGACACGCTGCTGATCCTCGGCGACAGCCTGAGCGCTGGCTATCGGATGGCGGCCAACGCCGCCTGGCCGGCGCTGCTCAATGAGCAGTGGCAGGCGAAAACGCCGGTGGTGAACGCCAGCATCAGCGGCGATACCTCGCAGCAGGGGTTGGCTCGCCTGCCAGCGCTGCTTAAGCAGCACCAGCCGCGCTGGGTGCTGGTTGAGCTCGGCGGCAATGACGGACTGCGCGGTTTTCCGCCGCAGCAGACCGAGCAGACGCTGCGCACCATTATTAAAGATATCAAAGCGGCCAACGCCGAGCCGCTGCTGATGCAAATTCACCTGCCGGCGAACTATGGCCGCCGCTATAATGAAGCCTTCGGCGCGATTTACCCGGCCCTGGCCAAAGAGTTCGCTATTCCTCTCCTGCCCTTTTTTATGGAGGAGGTCTATCTCAAGCCGCAATGGATGCAGGACGACGGCATTCATCCAAATCGCGACGCGCAGCCGTTTATCGCCGACTGGATGGCGAAGCGGCTGGCTCCCTTAGTTAATCATGACTCCTGAACGCCAGGGGTCGCTGACAGGTAAAGTTATGCAAAAAACGGTTTTAGTGACAGGCTGTTCCAGCGGAATTGGTCTGGAAAGCGCGCTGGATTTAACCCGCCAGGGCTTTCGCGTGCTGGCGGCCTGCCGCAAAGCAGAGGATGTCGCGCGGATGCAGGATCTGGGGCTAACCGGTATTTTGCTCGATCTGGATGACCCGCAGAGCGTGGAGCGCGCGGCAGCGGAGGTGATTGCGCTGACCGATAATCGTCTCTACGGCCTGTTCAATAACGCCGGGTATGGCGTCTATGGCCCGCTGAACACCATCAGCCGCCAGCAGATGGAACAGCAATTTTCCGCTAACTTTTTCGGCGCGCATCAGCTCACCATGCTGCTACTGCCGGCGATGACGCCGCACGGCGAAGGGCGCATCGTGATGACCTCCTCGGTGATGGGGCTTATCGCCAGTCCCGGCCGCGGAGCCTATGCCGCCAGTAAATATGCCCTCGAGGCGTGGTCCGACGCGCTGCGCATGGAGCTGCGCCACAGCGGTATTCAGGTCAGCCTGATTGAACCGGGCCCGATCCGCACCCGCTTTACCGATAACGTCAACCAGACGCAAAGCGATAAGCCCGTAGAAAATCCGGGTATCGCCGCCCGCTTTACCCTCGGGCCGGAGGCGGTGGTGGAAAAAGTGCGCCATGCTTTTACCAGCGATAAACCAAAGCTGCGCTATCCGGTCACCCTGGTCACCCACGCGGTGGCGCTGCTTAAGCGCCTGCTGCCTGCCCGCGCGATGGACAAAATTATCCACGGCTGAGTTGAAGCGCGGAATGCCGCCCCCATGTAAAACAGAAATCGACTAACGAGAAATGCCCATGTCCGAACAGAATATTGTCAACATTAGCGAAGCGAACCTGCAGCAGACGCTACAGCAGTCCATGAACGTTCCGGTGCTGTTTTATTTCTGGTCTGCCCGCAGCCAGCACTGCGAACAGCTGACCCCGGTGCTCGAGCGCCTGGCAGCCCAATACAACGGCCAGTTCACGCTGGCGAAGGTCGATTGCGACGCCGAGCAGATGCTCGCTTCACAGTTTGGTCTGCGCGCCATCCCTACGGTTTATCTGTTCCAGAACGGCCAGCCGGTGGATGGTTTTGAAGGCCCGCAGCCGGAAGAAGCGATCCGCGCCCTGCTGGATAAAGTCCTGCCCCGTGAAGAGGAGCTGAAAGCTCAGCAGGCGCTGGCCCTGATGCAGGAAGAAAAATACGCCGATGCCCTGCCGCTGCTGAAGGAAGCCTGGCAGCTGTCGAATCAGGAAAGCCAGATTGGCCTGCTGCTGGCGGAAACGCTGATTGCTCTGCACCGTTCCGATGAAGCGGAAAGCGTGCTGAAAACCATTCCTCTGCAGGATCAGGATACCCACTATCAGGGTCTGGTGGCGCAGATTGAGCTGCTCAAACAGGCCGCCGACACCCCGGAAATCCAGCAGCTGCAGCAGCAGGTGGAACAGAATCCGGAGGATGCGCAGTTGGCCTCCCAGCTGGCGCTGCAGCTGCATCAGGTCGGGCGTAATGAAGAAGCGCTGGCCCTGCTGTTCAGCCATCTGCAGAAAGATTTAGGCGCCGGCGATGGCCAGGCGCGCAAGATGCTGCAGGAGATTCTCGCCGCCCTCGGTACCGGCGATGCGCTGGCCGCCAAATATCGTCGTCAGCTCTATTCGCTGCTGTACTAATCCGTTGCCTTCCCCGGATAGCGCTGCGCTTATCCGGGCTACGCGAACTATGCGGAACGTAGCCTAAGTAGCCCGGGTAAGGCGTGAACGCCGCAACCCGGGATCGTTCACGGGCGCTTTTTCAGCTGCGTCACCACCAGCTGATGGCGGGCGTTGAAGAACTTCCGGTAGGTCAGATAGCCGGCGATAATCGTCGACAGGCTGGCGGTCGACAGCAGCATAAAGGTCACCATGATCTGGTACTTAATCGCCTTCACCGGGTCAATACCGGCAAAAATCAGCCCCGACATCATCCCAGGCAAGCTCACCAGACCGACCGTTTTCGCCGAATCGACGGTGGGAATCAATGACGCGCGAATACTCTCGCGAATCAGCCGCGCTGAGGCCATCTTCGGCGTCGCGCCGAGGCTCAGTTTCTCCTGAATCTGCTGCTGCTCGCTGCTGAAGCGCTGGCCCATATTGTTGTAGCACAGCCCCACCGCCACCATGGCGTTCCCGGCCACCATCCCGGCAATCGGGATCACCTGCATCGGCACGAAGGCGATCGAGCCAGAAAACACCAGTACCGCCAGCGTTAGTCCAGCGCCAGTAGTGATGGCGATAAACGACGAGATAAAAGCTTTGTCGATATATTTACTGCGCTTCTTCGCATTCCACGCCGCGTTAAAGCAGATAAACAGCACCATCAACAGCGTCAGAACCGCATGATTGACGTTAAAGATATATTTCAGCACATAGCCGACGATTATCAGCTGCACGATCGCCCGGCAAATACTCCAGATAATATCTTTTTCCAGCGCCAGCTTTTCCCGATAGCTGACCAGAATAGCGATCAGCACCAGCACCATCGACAGCGCCAGCGATTCGTTCGTAATGTTATGCCCGTTCATGCTGTACCTCCTGCATATTTCCGCCGGCAGGTTGCAGCGTAATCACTTCATCGGCATGCGAAATTTCATTGCGATCGTGGGTGACCCACAGAACAGCGACCTGTTTTTCCGTTGCGTAGCCATGAATAATTTCATTCACATTCTGTTTATTACTTTCATCCAGCGCGCTGGTAATTTCGTCCAGCAGCAGCACGCGCGGCAGAAATTGTAGATTGCGGATCAGCGATACGCGCTGCTTTTCCCCGCCGGAGAGTTCGTTAATGGATTTTTCCAGCATATTTTCGTCAAGGCCAAAGCGCTGAAGGTCGGCCAGCAGCGCCTGCGGATCCGGTTGTTTATTGCGGATCTGCCACGGAAAAATCAGATTATCGTAAACCGAATCACCGAACAGGGCCGGCGTCTGCGCGCAGTAAGAGACCTGTTGGCGATACCTTTCCGGCGACAGCGTCGCGACATCCGCATCGTCGAAGAACAGGCGCCCGGAGGTTGGGCTGAGCAGCGAGGCGATAATCTTCAGCAAGGTACTTTTCCCGCAGCCGGAAGGGCCGGTAATCAACTTGAATTCTCCGGCGCGAAGCTGAAAATTGATATTGTGTAAAATAACGGCGTCGTCGGTCTTAAACCCCACACCGTCGAGACGCAAAAGCGCGTTATTTTCCTTCATGAGTCTTCCTGATTATTTTCTGAAACACCGCTAGTTTACCGCACTTTCCTTTCTCCAGGATGAGGAGAAAGATATACTCAGTTTAAACATGCGCTATTTCCTTGTAGCGCCCCGCCAGGCAACAAGACAGGAGGTTTTTGATGCTAATTTTTATTCCTATCCTTATTTTCGTCGCGCTGGTTATTGTGGCCGCGGCGGTGAAAATTGTCCCGCAGGGCTACCAGTGGACGGTGGAGCGCTTCGGGCGTTTTACCCAGACGCTGCAGCCGGGATTAAGCTTAGTCGTGCCGTTTATGGACCGTATCGGCCGCAAAGTGAACATGATGGAGCAGGTGCTCGATATCCCCTCGCAGGAGGTTATCTCCCGGGATAACGCCAACGTCACCATCGACGCGGTCTGCTTTATTCAGGTGATCGACGCGCCAAAGGCCGCCTACGAGGTCAGCAATCTTGAGCAGGCGATCGTCAACCTGACGATGACCAACATCCGTACCGTGCTCGGCTCAATGGAGCTGGACGAAATGCTCTCCCAGCGCGACAGCATTAACACCCGCCTGCTGCATATCGTTGACGACGCCACCAACCCGTGGGGGGTGAAAATCACCCGCGTCGAAATTCGCGACGTTCGCCCGCCGACGGAGCTTATCGCCTCGATGAACGCCCAGATGAAAGCCGAACGTACCAAACGCGCGTACATCCTTGAGGCCGAAGGGGTGCGACAGGCGGAAATTCTGAAAGCGGAAGGGGAAAAGCAGTCGCAGATCCTCAAGGCCGAGGGCGAACGGCAGTCCGCGTTCCTGCAGGCGGAGGCTCGCGAACGGTCCGCCGAAGCGGAAGCCCGCGCCACCCAAATGGTCTCCTCGGCGATCGCCTCAGGCGATATTCAGGCGATCAACTACTTCGTGGCGCAGAAATACACCGATGCGCTGCAGCAGATTGGCGCCGCTAACAACAGCAAAGTGGTATTGATGCCGCTGGATGCCAGCAGCCTGATGGGATCGATCGCCGGGATCAGCGAGCTGATCAAAGAAGGCGCTGGCGATCGGAAAAAATCATGATCGGCATGATCCTCGCACACCCCCATCTGTTCTGGCTAAGCCTCGGCGGGTTGCTGCTGGCGGCCGAGATGCTGGGCGGCAGCGGATACCTGCTGTGGAGCGGCGTCGCCGGCGTGGTGACCGGCGCCCTGACCTGGCTCCTGCCGCTGAGCTGGGAATGGCAAGGCACGCTGTTTGCCGTTCTCACCCTGCTGGCGGCGTGGCTGTGGTCGAAATGGCTGCGCAAGCGCGTCAAAACGCAGCGCCCGGCCGATGCCCAGCTCAACCAGCGCGGGCAGCAACTGGTGGGCCGCCGCCTGACGCTGGATGCCCCGCTGGTGAACGGCCGCGGCCACGTCCGCGTGGGCGACAGCTCCTGGCCGGTGATTGCCGATGAAGACTTCGCGGCGGGCAGCAAGGTTGAAGTGATTGCCGTAGAAGGGATTACGCTACGAATCAGACCCGCCGTCCGTTAAGCCTGCGCCTTGCGATGGCAGCAGCCGGAAAGATTATCGATAATCGGGCACTCCGCGCTGTCGTCGCCGGGGCAGGATTCGGCCAGCGCCAGCAGGTGCGCGCGCATATTTTGCAGCTCGCGGATATGGTTCTCGATATCCGCCACTTTCTCCAGCGTGCGTTTTTTCACATCGGCGCTGTGCCGCGACGGGTCGTTGAACAGTGCCACCAGCTCGCGGCACTCTTCCAGGTTAAACCCCACCTGCCGCGCCTGGCGCAGCAGCGTCAGTTCATCGAGATGCTGCTGGCTATAGGTGCGGTAGCCGTTTTCGCTCCGCAACGGCGGCGTCACCAGCCCCTTCTCTTCATAAAAACGAATCGCTTTGCTGGTTAAGCCGGTTTTTTTCGCCACATCGCTGATATTCATTTTTTCTCCTTGACCTTCCCCTTGCTGGAAGGTTTAACCTTCTTAATACTCGATGAAAGAGTGGGTCTGGTCAATCGTTGACCGGAAAATTATTCAGGAGTTATTTATGTCTAACACTATCGACCTGACGCTGGATGGCCTCTCCTGCGGCCACTGCGTCAAACGCGTGAAAGAGAGTCTGGAGCAGCGTCCTGACGTTGAGCAAGCGGAAGTAACCCTCACTGAAGCCCATGTGACGGGCAGCGCCAGCGCGCAAGCGCTGATTGATACCGTTAAACAAGCCGGATACGGCGCGGAGCTCAGCCACCCAAAGGCTAAACCGCTGGCAGAATCATCAATCCCGTCGGAAGCACTGACAGCGGCCACTCCTGAGCTTCCGGCAGCCCATGACGAAGATGACAGTCAACAGCTGCTGATCAACGGCATGAGCTGCGCCAGCTGCGTCTCCCGGGTACAAAACGCGCTTGCCGCGGTGCCGGGCGTCTCACAGGCGCGGGTTAACCTGGCGGAACGCACGGCGCTAGTGATGGGCAGTGCGTCCGCCGCAGAATTAGTGCAGGCGGTGGAGAAAGCCGGCTATGGCGCGGAGGCGATCGAAGACGATCTGCAACGCCGCGAACGCCAACAGGAAACCGCCCTCGCGACGATGAAACGTTTTCGCTGGCAGGCGATTGTCGCCCTGCTGGTCGGCGTGCCGGTGATGGTCTGGGGCATGATCGGCGATAACATGATGGTCAGCGACGACAACCGTTCGCTGTGGCTGGTTATCGGCCTTGTCACCCTCGCCGTCATGGTCTTCGCCGGCGACCACTTCTACCGCAGCGCGTGGAAAAGCCTGAAAAACGGCACCGCCACCATGGATACGCTGGTGGCGCTCGGCACCGGCGTCGCCTGGCTGTACTCGATGAGCGTCAACCTGTGGCCGCAGTGGTTCCCGATGGAAGCCCGCCATCTCTATTACGAAGCCAGCGCGATGATTATCGGCCTGATTAACCTCGGCCATATGCTGGAGGCCCGCGCGCGTCAGCGCTCCTCGAAAGCTCTGGAAAAACTGCTCGACCTGACGCCGCCTTCGGCGCGGGTCGTCACGCCCGAGGGCGAGAAAGATCTGCCGCTCGCGGAAGTTCAGGCCGGCATGACGCTGCGCCTGACTACCGGCGACCGCGTCCCGGTCGACGGCATGATAAGCCAGGGCGAAGCCTGGTTTGATGAAGCGATGCTCACCGGCGAACCGGTGCCGCAGCAAAAAGGCGATGGCGACGCCATTCACGCCGGGACCGTGGTGCAGGATGGCAGCGTGCTGTTTACCGCCAGCGCCGTCGGCAGCCAGACCACGCTGGCAAGAATTATCCGCATGGTGCGCCAGGCGCAGAGCAGCAAACCGGAGATCGGCCAGCTGGCGGATAAAATCTCCGCCGTATTTGTTCCGGCGGTGGTCGTCATTGCGCTGATCAGCGCTGCGATCTGGTACTTCTTCGGCCCGGCGCCGCAGATCGTCTATACCCTGGTCATTGCCACCACAGTACTGATTATCGCCTGTCCGTGCGCCTTAGGCCTGGCGACGCCGATGTCGATTATCTCCGGCGTTGGCCGGGCGGCGGAGTACGGCGTGCTGGTGCGCGATGCCGATGCGCTGCAGCGCGCCAGTGAACTCGACACCCTGGTTTTCGATAAAACCGGCACCCTGACCGAAGGCAAGCCGCAGGTGGTGGCGGTGAAAACTTTCGCTGGCGTTGATGAGCATACCGCGCTGCGTCTTGCCGCCGCGCTGGAGCAGGGCTCAAGCCATCCGCTGGCGCGAGCGATCCTTGATAAAGCTGCCGACGGCCCATTGCCGGAAGTCAGCGGCTTCCGCACCCTGCGCGGCCTTGGCGTCAGCGGCGAGGCGGAAGGTCATCGTCTGCTGCTCGGTAACCAGGCGCTGCTCAACGAGCAGCATATCAATACCGCCGAGGTGGAAAGCGAGATGACAGCCCAGGCCTCACGCGGCGCCACACCGGTGCTGCTGGCGGTGGATGGTCAGGCCGCCGCGCTGTTCGCCATCCGCGACCCGCTGCGCGAAGACAGCGTCGACGCCCTGGCGCGTTTGCATCGGCAGGGCTACCGGCTGGTGATGCTTACCGGGGATAACCCCACCACCGCGAAGGCTATCGCCAAAGAAGCCGGCATTGATGAAGTGATCGCCGGCGTGCTGCCGGACGGTAAAGCCGATGCCATTAAGCGTCTGCAGAGCCAGGGGCACAAAGTGGCGATGGTTGGCGATGGGATTAACGACGCCCCGGCGCTGGCCCAGGCGGATGTCGGGATCGCCATGGGCGGCGGCAGCGATGTCGCTATTGAAACCGCGGCGATCACCCTGATGCGCCATAGTCTTCACGGCGTGGCCGATGCACTGGCGATTTCGAAAGCAACGTTACGCAATATGAAGCAGAACCTGCTGGGCGCGTTTGTCTACAACTCGCTGGGTATCCCGATTGCCGCCGGGATCCTCTGGCCGCTGACCGGCACCCTGCTCAACCCGGTGGTCGCCGGCGCGGCGATGGCGCTGTCGTCGATCACCGTGGTGAGTAACGCCAACCGCCTGCTGCGCTTTAAACCAAAAGAGTAAACGCCGTCAGATGAAACGGGCGCCGACGTTGTTCGGCGCCCGTTTTTTTGCCGGGACAAGAAAAGCCCGCCGGAAGGGTGACGTGTATCACCATATGCGCTAGCATGAAGTCCTCACACTTCGGAGCGCGTATGGGCCTGTTAAACCGGATAAAAATGCTGTGGCGAGCCGCCGTCGGCTCGTCTTATTCCTGGCCTGCGATGGATATCGTCCTGCCCGGCGAACGCTATTTGCACCTCGTCGGCAGTATCCATATGGGCACCCGCGACATGGCGCCGCCGCCGGCAAAGCTTCTGAAAAAAATACGCCAGGCCGATGCGTTAATCGTCGAGGCCGATATCAGCGGCAATGAAACCCCGTTTAGCAATCTCCCCACTTACCCACCGCTGGCGGAACGCCTGAGCGATGCGCAGCTGAGCGAGCTAGAGGCGCGAGCCGGCGAGCTGGGCCTGTCGGTCGGGCTGTTCGACAGCCAGCCGCTGTGGCAGGTGGCGATGGTCCTGCAGGCCACCCAGGCGCAGAAGCTGGGGCTGCGACCGGATTACGGCATCGATTATCAGTTGCTGATGGCCGCCCGCGAGAGCAACATAGCGGTGATGGAGCTGGAAGGCGCCGACAGCCAAATCGCGCTGCTGCGCGATCTGCCCGACGGGGGGATGGCGCTGCTGGAGGATACGCTAACCCACTGGCGCACCAACGCCCGTTTACTGCAGGTCATGATCGGCTGGTGGCTGGAGCAACCGCCGTCGCGGGGCGCGGTATCGCTGCCGACGACCTTTAGCCAGTCTTTATATGATGTGCTGATGCACCAGCGCAACCTCGCCTGGCGCGAGACGCTGCTGGCCTTGCCGCCGGGGCGCTACGTGGTTGCCGTCGGCGCGCTGCACCTGTATGGCGAAGGGAATCTGCCGGATATGCTGACATAAAAAAAATGGCCAATATTGCTATTGGCCCGTCAAAGAGGAATTTCATCATTATTATTATCCCGGGATTTGCATCCCGGATCGTCTGATTGTCGCTCAAAGTGACCATCACTGCCAACACTATTGCGCAAGATGGTACTATTTTTTAGACAACCTGCGGGCGTATTCTGACGTCACGCAAAACCGGTTGGTAAGAAGGATAGCTATGACTCCCGCCGTTAAATTACTCGAAAAAAACAAAATTTCCTTTCAGATCCACAGTTACGATCACGATCCCAATGAGACCAACTTCGGAGATGAAGTGGTGCGCAAGCTCGGCCTCAATGCCGACCAGGTTTACAAGACCTTGCTGGTCGCCGTGAACGGCGATATGAAGCATCTGGCGGTGGCCGTCACTCCGGTCGCCGGGCAGCTGGATTTGAAGAAAGTGGCGAAAGCGCTGGGCGCTAAGAAAGTCGACATGGCCGACCCGATGGTGGCGCAGCGTATCACCGGCTATCTGGTGGGCGGCATCAGTCCGCTGGGGCAGAAGAAGCGCCTGCCGACGGTGATTGACGCCCCGGCGCAGGAATTTGCCACCATCTATATTTCCGGCGGCAAACGCGGGCTGGATATTGAGCTGGCGGCCAGCGATCTGGCGCAGCTTCTCGATGCGAAGTTCGCCGATATCGCCCGCCGCGATTGATAAAACGATCCCGGATAGCGGCGCACGCGCCTTATCCGGGATACCCAACTTGTAGCCCCGGTAAGCGTAGCGCCACCGGGGAAATAGCCAACCTGAAGCCCAGGCTTACTGCCAGCTCACCTCGCCTTTCGGCTCATAGGCGGCGGCATCCAGCGGCGAGTTCTTCTCGATATACTCTTTCAGCACTTCGGCATCGATAAAGCCGGTATTCACATACCCGGGTTTATCGGCGATGTTCGGATAGCCATCGCCGCCGGTGGCGTTAAAGCTCAGCGTCGCCATCCGATAGGTCTTCGCCGGATCCACCGGTTCGCCTTTGATTTTCAGATCGTTCAGCTTACCGTCTTTGGCCACGAAACTGACGTTGGCAAACTGCGGATAAGCGCCGGAATCCGGCTTCATCTGCGCGACGGCGGTCAGGTAATCCACTACCTCCTTGCCGCTCATATCGACATAGGTCAGCACATTGCCGAACGGCTGGACCTTCATCACATCTTTGTAGGTGATATCCCCCGCCTCAATGGAGTCGCGGATCCCGCCGCCGCTCATCACCGCGAAATCCGCGTTGCTGCGCGCCATTTGCGCCGCCAGCAGCAGGTGGCCCATATTGGTCTGCACAAAGCGCACTTTACTGCGGTCGCCCTCCAGATGACCATTCACGCTGCCGATTTTGACCTGCAGCTGCGCCTTGCCTTTGTTCTGGAACGGCGTCAGCAGCGACATCATCTGCGGGTTCTCGGCGATCTGCGGCGTATACAGCACCCGCTCGCTTTGGCCGTTATCGTAAGTCACTTTTTTCTTCAGGTTGACCGGGATCAGCTGATAGTGCACCAGCTTCATCTCGCCGTTGCGGAACTCAAAATCGGCGCGGCCGACGTATTTGCCCCACTCATGCGCCTGGACGATCCAGATGCCGTTCTGACGATCCGGAGCGCACGGGGTGCCTGGCACATAATCGACCTGCTTTTTATTTTCCGCCGCCATGCATACCGGATCCTGCGAGTGACCGCCGACGATCATCGCCAGCGATCCCGCAGGTAAACTCCGCGCCATTTCAACATCGCCCGGCGCATTAGAGCCGTGGTTGCCATTGTCGTAATGGCCCATATGGGTGGTGGCCAGGATCACGTCCGGCTTTTCATTCTGCTGCAGCTCCTGGATAACCAGCTTCGCCTCTTCCGCCGGTTTGCGGAATTCAATATCGGTGAAATATTCCGGATTGCCAATCTTGGCCGTATCGTCGGTGGTTAAGCCAATCACCGCGATTTTCAGCCCACCGCGCTTAAACAACGCCCAGGGTTTGAACAGCCGTTCGCCGGTGCTTTTCTGATAAATATTGGCCGACAGGAACGGGAACTTAGCCCACTTTTCCTGCTGGCGCAGTACGCTCAGCGGATTATCGAATTCATGGTTTCCCACCGCCATCGCGTCGTAGCCGATGAGGTTCATGCCGCGAAAATCGGGCTCTGCATCCTGTAAATCAGACTCCGGTACGCCGGTATTAATATCGCCGCCGGATAACAGCAGGACGCTTCCCCCTTCCGCCGCCACCTCTTTCCGGATGCCATCGACCAGCGTTTTCTGCGCCGCCAGGCCATATTCGCCGTAGTCATTGCGCCAGAAATGGCCGTGGTGATCGTTGGTGTGCAGGATGGTAATTTTATAGGTTTTATCCTGCTCATAGGCCTGTGCCGACAGGCTGCCCAGCGATAAAGCGGCGAATAACGCCAGCGCTACGCTGTGTTTGAAATAATGCATGCTTCACTCCCTGACTTAATCCCAAGTGCCGAAAGTATAGCGAGTTAGTCGCGTTGACAAATATGTTTTCAGAATTGCGACTTCCTTCAAACCTTATCAGCAGGTATGTTAGTCGGATAATAATTCTACCTGCATCCTCTATACGCCTTCGCGTTGTATGGCATTGCGTCAGCCCGTTCGTCATATTTCCCATGCAGTAGCCGGGAAAATCAGGGCAGTCGCCATGGCGGACAAAAGACGAAAGCTATATAAAAAAGTGACGTGAACCTATGGCAATCAATCAGACCGCTCAACCCTTGTCCGGCCCCGCTGCGCCGCCGCAAAAAGCACGCACCTCGTTTGGCATCTTAGGCGCGATCAGCCTGTCCCATTTGCTTAACGATATGATCCAGTCGCTTATTCTCGCTATCTACCCGCTGCTGCAGGCGGAGTTCTCCCTTACCTTCGTGCAGATCGGCATGATCACCCTGACCTTCCAGCTCACCTCATCGCTATTCCAGCCGGTGATTGGCTACATCACCGATAAACGCTCGATGCCGTGGTCGCTGCCGGTGGGCATGTGCTTCACCCTCTGCGGTTTGATTCTCCTCGCGCTGGCCGGTAGCTTCGGCATGGTGCTGCTGGCCGCCGCGCTGGTGGGTACCGGATCCTCGGTTTTCCATCCGGAATCGTCCCGCGTAGCGCGAATGGCCTCCGGCGGCCGTCACGGCCTGGCCCAGTCGCTGTTCCAGGTGGGCGGCAACTTCGGCAGCTCGCTTGGCCCATTGCTGGCGGCGGTGATCATCGCCCCGTACGGCAAAGGCAACGTCGCCTGGTTCGTGCTGGCCGCTCTGTTGGCTATTGTCGTGCTGTCGCAAATCAGCCGCTGGTATGCCGCGCAGCATCGAATGAATAAGGGCAAACCGAAACCGGCCATCGTTAATCCGCTGCCGCGCAAGAAGGTTATTCTGGCGGTAGGCATTCTGCTGGTGCTGATTTTCTCGAAATATTTCTATATGGCGAGCATTAGCAGCTATTACACCTTTTATCTGATGCATAAATTCGGCTTAACGGTGCAAAACGCCCAGCTTCATCTGTTTGCCTTCCTGTTCGCAGTGGCTGCCGGGACGGTAATTGGCGGGCCTGTTGGCGATAAAATTGGGCGTAAATATGTGATTTGGGGTTCTATCCTCGGCGTAGCGCCTTTCACCCTTGTTTTACCCTACGCCAGCCTTGAATGGACGGGGATTTTAACGGTGATCATTGGTTTTATCCTCGCCTCGGCCTTTTCCGCTATTCTGGTCTATGCGCAGGAACTGCTGCCGGGACGCATCGGCATGGTTTCTGGCCTGTTTTTCGGCTTCGCCTTTGGCATGGGCGGCCTTGGCGCCGCGGTGTTAGGCCTGCTGGCGGACCATACCAGCATCGATCTGGTTTATAAAATCTGCGCCTTCCTGCCGCTGCTGGGATTCCTGACGATATTCCTTCCTGATAACCGGCAAAAAGCCTGATTAATCGGCGGCCAAAGTGCAACCCTGGCCGCCGTTAACCCTTGTGTCATCAGCCTGTTCCACGATTTCCCCCCGCCATTTTCCCTTCTGTGCCTTTTGGCCGGTTAATTCCATTTTTTTGCACAATTCAAGAATTATTCATAAACAAAGTGAACGTTTTTGTCATAAACTATTACCCGGACAGGGTAGCAAAATGGACCGATACACCACTGGAAAGGAGACGGAATGCACCACGCAACACCGCTTATCACCACCATTGTCGGCGGCCTCGTGCTCGCCTTTATTCTCGGCATGATTGCCAATAAGCTACGTATTTCTCCTCTGGTGGGATATCTCTTAGCGGGCGTGCTGGCCGGACCTTTCACCCCTGGCTTTGTTGCTGACACCAAACTGGCTCCGGAACTGGCGGAACTTGGCGTCATTCTGCTGATGTTCGGCGTCGGGCTGCATTTCTCACTTAAAGACCTGATGGCGGTAAAATCGATCGCCATCCCCGGGGCTATCGCCCAGATAGCCGTGGCGACGCTGCTGGGTATGGCGCTCTCCGCCGCCCTCGGCTGGTCGCTGATGACCGGCATCGTCTTTGGCCTGTGCCTCTCCACCGCCAGTACCGTAGTGCTGCTGCGCGCGCTGGAGGAACGACAACTGATTGACAGCCAGCGCGGGCAAATCGCCATCGGCTGGCTGATTGTGGAAGACCTGGTGATGGTCCTGACGCTGGTCCTGCTGCCGGCGATTGCCGGTATGGCGGAGAAAGGCAACGTCGGCTTCGCGTCCCTGGCCCTCGACCTCGGGATCACCATTGGCAAAGTGGTGGCCTTTATCGCCATTATGATGCTGGTCGGCCGCCGGCTGGTGCCGTGGATCATGTCGCGCAGCGCCGCCACCGGCTCACGCGAGCTGTTCACTCTGTCGGTGCTGGCCCTGGCGCTGGGCATCGCCTTCGGCGCCGTGGAGCTGTTTGATGTCTCTTTTGCCCTCGGCGCCTTCTTTGCCGGCATGGTGCTTAACGAATCCGAGCTCAGCCACCGCGCCGCCCATGACACCCTGCCGCTGCGCGACGCCTTCGCGGTGCTGTTCTTCGTCTCCGTCGGCATGCTGTTTGACCCGATGGTGCTGGTCCAACAGCCGCTGGCGGTGCTGGCGACGCTGGCGATTATTATCTTTGGTAAATCCGCAGCCGCCTTTTTCCTTGTGCGGATGTTTGGTCACTCGCCGCGCACCGCGCTGACCATCGCCGCCAGCCTGGCGCAGATTGGCGAGTTTGCCTTTATTCTCGCCGGCCTGGGAATGGCGCTTAACCTGCTGCCGCAGGCCGGACAAAATCTGGTGCTGGCCGGGGCGATCATCTCAATTATGCTCAACCCGGTGCTGTTTACCCTGCTGGAAAAATATCTCGATAAAACCGAAACCCTCGACGAGCAGACGCTGGAAGAGGTCCTGGAAGACGAGAAGCAGGTGCCGGTCGATATCTGCAACCACGCGCTGTTGGTCGGCTTCGGCCGCGTCGGCAGCCTGCTGGGCGAGAAGCTGATGGCCCAGGGGATCCCGCTGGTGGTGGTTGAAACCTCGCGCACCCGCGTGGATGAGCTACGCGAGCGCGGGATCAGCGCGGTGCTCGGCAATGCCGCCAATGAAGAGATCATGGAGCTGGCGCATCTCGATTGCGCCCGCTGGCTGCTGCTGACAATCCCTAACGGCTACGAGGCCGGAGAGATTGTCGCTTCCGCACGGGAAAAATGTCCGAATATCGAGATTATCGCCCGCGCCCATTATGATGACGAAGTGGACTACATTATCGATCGCGGAGCCAATCAGGTGGTGATGGGCGAACGGGAAATTGCCCGCGCCATGCTGCGGCTTCTGGAAACGCCACCGGCCGGCGAAGTGGTCACCGGCTGATGTACTGCCCTCTCCCCGCCGGGAGAGGGACGCGCTTACCGATCCCAGTACGCCTCTTCCAGGCTGTCCTCACGCTCCGGCAGGCCGCGAGTTAAACGCGGCGAGTGCTGGTTCAGCACCTGATAGCTCACGCGGTTGGCATATTTACACACCTGCGCCAGCGAGGAGTAGGTCAGCCATTTGCATTTGTGCTTGCTGGAGTTGGGGACGTTATTGCGGTGGTAGTTATTGGCGGTGATGTCATGCAGCAGCGCCGCCAGCGCGCCGTCGCCTGCGCCGTTGGTGTTCATGATCTTCTCGGGGCCGCCCATATAGGGAGCGATATGGGAATATATGCGCAGCGGATTAACGCAATCCTGGTGACGCATCGCGCGGCTGAATTCAAACTGGTTAAACTCCGGGATCGCCCCCGGCAGCAGCGGATGCTGGGTTTTCCGCTTCGCCTCTTCTTCGGTGAAGCCCGCCATATACAGGCCCGCCGGGCCGGCGGTGCACAGCACCAGGTCGACCCAGTCCAGCGCCTTATTCGCCGCTGACAGCGGATCGGCAAAGCCGGTCAGCGCTTCCCCTTCCTCTTCGTTCATTGCCAGAATAGAGACATGCTCCTGCAGGAACTCCTGCCACCACGCCGGGTTATCGGCAATCACGTATTTGGTTCCGAGGGTTAACACCACCGGCACATCGTGCTTTTTGGCATACTCAATAGCCTTCATCGTGGCGTCCGGCATCGGCTCGCCCGGCTTGCAGCGGACCAGGTAAGAGGTCAGCACCAGCGCCGAGGCGCCGGCGATCACCGCTTCCGGAATGCTTTCGGGACGCAGCTTGTTCATGTGGCCCGGGCTGATGGCGAAGGTGCGCTCGCCGCTGTCACCGATCAGGGTAAAGCAGCGGCCAATGGCGCCGTCGACGCCCTGCAGATAGTTCAGATCGGTGCGGCTGGAGGTATTGCACAGGTAACGATAGGCGTAGCCGCCGATTTCGATATTGCTGCACATCACGCCAAGCAGCACCGAGCGATCGTCCGCCAGCACCGAGTAGTTGTGCATGGTATTGCCGATGGTGCCGCCGGCAAACTGATGGGTAATGAGATTGTTGCGCACCAGCTCCTGGTACAGCGCCTCGGCGACGTCATCTTCAATCACCAGCGAATGGCCCGCGCTCAGGCCGTAGCGCACGATAAACGCCTCATCCACTTTCGCTTCGATATCCACCAGCGTCTGGTCGATACCGACCACCCAGGAGACGCTGGATTCATTCTCCGGCTGAATTTGCTGCAGCAGCGGATCGCGGGCGTTAACGGGAAAATAGTGTTTAGATTTGCGTTTACCGGGAAATTTCATAGTGGCGCTTAAATAACAGGGAACAAGCGGGAAATAGTAGCATATTCCCCGCCCTGCGCGCGATCAGCGATAAGGCGCCGTCAGATTGACCATCATCTCAATATGCGCTGCGTCCGCATT
This sequence comes from Klebsiella sp. K47, assembly GCF_051858335.1. Taxonomy (NCBI): domain Bacteria; kingdom Pseudomonadati; phylum Pseudomonadota; class Gammaproteobacteria; order Enterobacterales; family Enterobacteriaceae; genus Klebsiella; species Klebsiella sp. K47. The sequence goes on along the minus strand of NZ_JBPYUI010000024.1, from coordinate 5,615 downwards.
AAGCGCCGGAATATATTCATATTGCTTGCCGCCTGCTTCGAGGAATATTTCCCGGTTCTGGACGGCGATTTCTTCCAGCGTTTCGAGACAGTCGGCGGCAAACCCCGGGCACAGCACCTGAATATGCTTCGTCCCTTTCTCGCCGAGCATCTTTAGCGTTTCATCGGTGTACGGCGTCAGCCAGGGTTCCCGGCCAAAGCGCGACTGGAAAGTCATCATCACCCGCTCCGGCGGCAGCCCCAGCGCGGAAACCAGTTCCCGCGTCGTATCGCGACAGCGCTGAGGATAATCATCGCCCTGGTTGGCATAGCGCTGCGGGATCCCATGATAGGAGAGCAGCAGCAGATCCGGTTCCCCATGGACAGCGAAGGAAGCGCGCACGCTGGCCGCCAGCGCATGGATATAGTCCGGATGTTCGGCATAGTCGCGAATAAACGAGATACCCGGAATGGCGCGCTTTTTCGCCAGAATCCGCGCCAGTTCGTCCCAGACGGCGGCCACCGTCGAGCAGGAATATTGCGGATACAGCGGCAGCACCACGATGTGCTCCACCCCCTGCGCCAGTAAGTCATCCACCGCGCTGGCCAGTGACGGTGAACCATAGCTCATGCCCAGCGCCACCGGGGTATCCGGCAGCCTGGCAGCCAGCGCCTGCTGCTGGCGACGACTATACACCATCAGCGGCGATCCCTCTTCCATCCACACGGACTGATAGAGCTTCGCCACACGCGGGGAGCGAATCGGCAGTATGACGCCGCGCAGCAGCGGCCACCATAGCAGACGAGACGTATCCACCACCCGTTTGTCGCTGAGGAATTGTCGCAGATAGCGCTTCACCGCCCCGGGGGTGGGCGCATCGGGAGTGCCTAAATTGGCCAGCAAGATACCTGTTTTCGTCTGATGCATTACCGCCTCTTAACCATTTGAATCGCAGCCAATTGTAGCTGAAATGGCGCTAAACGGAACCAATCATAGCAAAAGGTAGAAATGAGAGGAGTTCTCATCCTGCCGCAGCAGGATGAGAAAAGGCTTTATCAGCCGAGGATTTTTTCCAGTTCGGCGCGCACGTCAGCTACCGCTTTGGTGCCGTCGACTTTGGCGTATTTGGTGTTGCCCGCCTGCGCTTCTTTGGTGTAGTAGCCGATCAGCGGCGCTGTCATCTGATGGTATTCTACCAGACGCTTACGCACGGTCTCTTCCTGATCGTCTTTACGGGTGGTCAGCTCTTCGCCGGTCACGTCGTCTTTGCCTTCCACCTTCGGCGGATTGAATTTGATGTGGTATACGCGACCGGATGCCGCATGGACGCGACGGCCAACGATGCGGTCGACGATCAGTTCGTCCGGCACGTCGAATTCCAGCACGTAATCAACGGTAATGCCCGCCTCTTTCATGGCGTCAGCCTGCGGAATGGTCCGCGGGAAGCCGTCCAGCAGGAAGCCGTTACGGCAATCTTCCTGGGCGATACGCTCTTTCACCAGCGCGATGACCAGCTCATCGGTCACCAGCTTGCCTGCGTCCATAATGTCTTTCGCTTGCTTACCGAGCTCAGAGCCGGATTTTACCGCCGCGCGCAGCATATCGCCGGTGGAGATTTGCGGAATACCGTATTTCTCCATGATGAACTGAGCCTGAGTTCCTTTACCCGCGCCCGGAGCGCCAAGCAGAATAATACGCATTACGAAAATCCCCTCAAAAGTCGATTCAATTTTTCAAAAACGCTAAACCATACCACCAGAACGGCGATGGCTCAAGGAAGGCGGTGCGGCTGAAACGGTTAATGGTGAGATATTTTATGCAATCCAATGTGAAATGCCCCGCCTGAGCACATCGCTCAGACGGGGCATTTATCCCGTTCCCGGCGTCGCGTCGCTCGGCCGGGCTACTCGTTCAGGTTCGCGTCAGGAAGCCAGCAGCTGGTTCATACGGCGGATAAACTGGTTCGGATCTTCCAGCGTGCCGCGCTCGGCCAGCAGCGCCTGATCCAGCAGCAGTTCCACCCATTCGCCGAACTGCGCGTCGTCCTGGGTATCGGCCGCGCGTTTCACCAGCTGATGCGCCGGGTTCAGTTCGAAGATGTATTTCACTTCCGGCGCCGCCTGGCCCGCTGCCGCGAACAGCTTCGCCATCTGCGTGCTCATCTCGTCGGCGTCGGTAGTGACAATCGCCGGGGTGTCGGTCAGACGATGGGTCAGACGCACCTCTTTCACCCGGTCGCCAAGCAGGTTTTTCACCCGCTCAACGAACGGCTCCAGCGCTTTTTCGGCTTCTTTGGTGGACTCGTCTACTTCATCCGCCAGCTTGTCCAGCGACTCGTCGGCTTTAGCGACAGACTGGAACGCTTTGCCGTCGAACTCGGTCAGGTAGCTCATCATCCACTCGTCGATGCGATCGGAGAGCAGCAGCACTTCGATCCCTTTCTTACGCAGCAGCTCGAGGTGCGGGCTGCTCTTCGCCGCCGCATAGCTGTCGGCTGTGATGTAGTAGATCTTCTCCTGACCTTCTTTCATGCGTGAGACATACTCTTCCAGCGATACGGTCTGCGCGGAGGAGTCGGTATGGGTGGTTGCGAAACGCAGCAGTTTGGCGATCGCTTCCTGGTTGCTCGGATCTTCCGCCGGGCCCTCTTTCAGCACCAGGCCGAACTGTTTCCAGAAGGTTTGGTATTTTTCAGCGTCGTCTTTCGCCAGCTTATCCAGCATCTGCAGCGCGCGTTTGGTCAGCGCGGTGCGCAGGTTGCGGGTCACGCTGCTGTCCTGCAGGATTTCACGGGAGACGTTCAGCGGCAGATCGTTGGAATCGATCAGGCCGCGCACGAAGCGCAGGTAGTTCGGCATAAACTGCTCGGCGTCGTCCATGATGAACACACGCTGGACGTACAGCTTCAGGCCGTGTTTATGATCGCGGTTCCACATATCCCACGGCGCCTGCGACGGGATATACAGCAGGCTGGTGTACTCCTGCTTACCTTCCACGCGGTTGTGGCTCCAGGTCAGCGGGTCGCTGTAGTCGTGAGCGATATGCTTATAAAACTCTTTGTATTCGTCGTCGTTAACTTCGGATTTGCTGCGGGTCCACAGGGCCTGCGCCTTGTTGATTTTTTCCCACGAAATCACGGTTTCGCCGTCTTTCTCTTCCCGTTTTTCAATCTCAACCGGCAGCGCGATATGGTCGGAATACTTGCTGATGATAGAGCGCACGCGCCAGTCGTTGAGGAAATCATCTTCGCCTTCGCGCAGATGCAGGGTGATTTCGGTGCCGCGATCGGCTTTGGTGATATCAGCTACGGTATATTCGCCTTCGCCGGCGGATTCCCAGAACACGCCGTTTTCCGGCTTGTCGCCCGCCGCACGGGTACGCACGGTCACTTTGTCCGCCACGATGAAGGCCGAATAGAAGCCGACGCCGAACTGACCGATCAGCTGGCTATCCTTAGCCTGGTCAGAACCCATCGATTCGAGGAACGCTTTGGTGCCGGATTTGGCGATGGTGCCGAGATGGTCGATAACCTCTTCCCGGTTCATACCGATACCGTTATCGGCGATGGTCAGGGTGCGGTTGTCTTTATCAAACGAAACCCGCACGCGCAGCTCGCCGTCTCCCTCATACAAATCCGGCTGCGACAGCGCGCGGAAACGCAGCTTATCGGCCGCATCAGAGGCGTTGGAAATCAGCTCACGCAGAAAGATTTCTTTGTTGGAATAGAGGGAATGGATCATCAGGTGCAGAAGCTGCTTTACTTCTGACTGAAAACCACGAGTTTCTTGTCCTTTCATCTGATTCAACCTCAACAATGCCATTTTAAATGGGTAAAAAACCGTTGAGTGGGAGATGGGGACAGCGGGGAAATTTTTCAAGCGGAGGCGGCAAAGGCCGCCTCCATTTGTTCAGAAAGTAATCTTGTGGCGACCGGCCAGGGAGTGGGACAGCGTGGTGCCGTCGACCATCTCCAGCTCGCCGCCCACCGGCACGCCGTGGGCGATTCGGCTGGCGTCGACGCCATACTGCGCGCACAGCTCCGCGATGTAGTTGGCCGTCGCCTCGCCCTCAACGGTCGGGTTGGTGGCGAGGATCACCTCGGTGATCGACTCCGCCTCCAGCCGTTGCTCCAGGCGATCGAGCCCGATGTCATCAGGCCCGATGCCGTCGAGCGGCGACAGGTGCCCCATCAGCACGAAGTAGCGGCCGGAATACTGCCCGGTCTGCTCAATGGCATAGATGTCCGCCGGACTCTCTACCACACAGATCTGGCCGTTTTCCTGGCGACGCGGGTTGCTGCAGATATTGCACACCTCCTGCTCGGTGAAGGTGCGGCAATCGGCGCAGTGGCCGATCTCCGACATCGCACGCGTCAGCGCCTGCGCCAGGCGCATCCCGCCGCTGCGATCGCGCTGCAGCAGGGTAAACGCCATGCGCTGCGCTGACTTCGGGCCGACGCCCGGCAGACAGCGCAGCGCTTCCATAAGCTGAGTTAACAGCGGGCTGGTTTGCATCAGAACGGCATCTTGAAGCCTGGCGGCAGTTGCATACCGGCAGAAACGGAAGCCATCTTCTCTTTCTGGGTCTCTTCGATACGGCGCGCGGCGTCGTTGAACGCGGCAGCCACCAGATCTTCGAGCATCTCTTTGTCGTCTTCCAGCAGGCTTGGGTCGATCTCCACACGGCGGCAGTTGTGCGCGCCGTTAATGGTCACTTTCACCAGACCCGCGCCGGATTCGCCGGTTACTTCCAGCTGAGCGATCTCTTCCTGCATCTTCTGCATTTTTTCTTGCATCTGCTGGGCCTGCTTCATCAGGTTACCCAGGCCGCCTTTTCCACCAAACATAGGCTTCTCTCTCAGTCAGTCATCGTTAAAGGTACTGAATGCCAGTCAGACTGGCATTCAAATGGGGCGAATACTCTCTTCATCCAGATCGGCGTCGAAGAAACGACGCAGGGTCTGAATGTTATTATCCGCGATAATGGCTTCGCGCGCCTGCGCGAGCTTCTCTTCATAAATAGCCTGCCGCCACTCCAGCGGCGTACGCATCGCGGGATTATCGTCTTCCACGATGGTCAATTCAACCGGCGTACCGTACAACACCCCCAGCGCTTCAGCCAGCTTTTGCTGCGCGCTGGCGGAATTGAGGTGGCGCTGGCTGGGACGCAGATGCAGACAGACGCGGCTGCCCTCCTGCTCTTTCCACGCGTTGAGCGCCACCTGCTCGACCAGCTTCGGTACCGCCAGCTGGCTCACTTCCGCCGCCCAGCTGTCGCGCTCGACCGCTTCTTCGGCGAGCTTGGCCGCCAGCTCCGGCGTCTTCTCATGCTCCAGCGCCTTTTTCAGCGCTTTGGGCGTGGCGACTTCGACTTTGCTCTCTTCCACCACCGTCGTCGCCTTCCAGCGATAGGCCTCTTTCTTCGCCGGGGCCTGCTCCAGCGCGGCCGCGGCCGGACGAGCCTGGACGCGCTCGGTAATCGAACTCAGTCGCTCCAGCGCAGCGTTATTCACCGGCCGCGCGCGGGAAGCGGCTGCCGGTTCACTCTTTTTTGGGGTGGTTGCTCCCTGACTGCGCTGCAGGTGGCTGCGGGCCGCCAGCACCTGGCTGGTGGTCGGCGGCCAACTCTGCGGCGAC
>NZ_JBPYUI010000023.1:0-93038 GCF_051858335.1 Klebsiella sp. K47 | reverse complement strand
GCTGCGCGCCGGGATCGTCGCCGGGGGCGAGGCCGGGCCGGTCCACTCGGCGGCGGTGAAGGTGGTGGACGATTACCCGTGGCCGGTGGTCGACCTGCGCATTGACTGGGCGGAGGTGGATCCGCTGGCGGCCCTTGAGCAGCTGTGGCTGGCGTGGGAGCCGCAAATGGAGGCCTATATTACCCGGGCGCTCGACCCGCGAGAGGCGCCGGCCTATGGCGTGCCTGGCGATGAATAACACGCCGGGAGCGATCCTTGCCGCGCTGCTGGCTTTTGACACCACCAGCCGCCATTCGAACCTGGCGATGATCGACTGGATCGCCGATTTTCTCGCCGCCCGCGGCGTGGCGTCCCGCCGCTTTTATGACCCGTCGGGCGGTAAGGCCAATCTCTACGCCCGGCTGGGGCCGTCCGGCGGCGGTGGGGTGATGCTCTCGGGCCACACCGACGTGGTCCCGGTGGACGGCCAGGCCTGGAGCGTTCCGCCTTTCAGCCTGACCGAGCGCGATGGCCGCTACTATGGCCGCGGCAGCGCCGATATGAAGGGGTTTCTCGCCTGCGTGCTGGCGGCAGTGGATGACTTTCTGGCGGCGCCGCTGCGCATGCCGCTGCATCTGGCCTTCTCCTATGACGAAGAGGTCGGCTGTCTCGGCGTGCGCAGCCTGGTGGATTTTCTGCAGGCCTCGCCGGAGAAACCGGCGCTGTGCCTCATCGGCGAGCCGACAGAGATGCAGCCGGTGTTCGGTCATAAAGGCAAACTGGCCATGCGCTGCTGCATCGAGGGGCAGGCCTGCCATTCGGCCTACGCCCCGCAGGGGGTGAATGCCATCCGCTACGCGGCCAGGCTGATCAACCACCTGGATCGGCTGGGCGTGCGTCTGGCCCGGCAGCAGGACAGCCGCTTTTCGCCGCCCTTCAGCACGCTACAGGTGGGCACCATTCAGGGTGGGGCCGCGCTGAACATCGTTCCGCAGTCCTGCCGCTTTGATTTTGAAATCCGCTACCTGCCGGGGATGCGTCCTGAAGCGGTCACCGAGGCGCTGGCGGCCTACGCCCGCCGCCGACTGCTGCCGGAGATGCGCCGGGTCGGCGGCGGGAGCGACATCCAGTTTCAGCTGTTGAGCCACTACCCGCCGCTGCTCAGCGATCCACAGTCCGACTTCGCCCACTGGCTGGCGCAGTGGTGCGGCAGCGATCGGTTTTCCACCGTGGCGTTCGGCACCGAAGGGGGACTGTTCGATGAGATGGGCGTCGCGACCCTGGTCTGCGGGCCGGGCAGCATGGCCCAGGGCCATAAGGCCGATGAGTACATCAGCATCGACCAGACCGAACGCTGCATGGCGATGCTGGGCCAGCTTTGCGCCTGGATGCGCGCCGAACCGGCGGAACCGCTTACCTGATCCACCCACACAGGAACCCAAGCGATGCACAATCAACACTCTCCCCATATCGATCAAGCGACTGTCGACCGCTGGCAGGCGGACGGCGTGGTATTACTGAAGGGCGTTTTTACCCACTGGGTCGAGCGCCTCGCCGAGGGGGTCACGGCGCTGATGGCCAGCCCCAGCGAATATGGTCATGCGCGCACGGTGATCCCCAAAGATGGTTCGCCGCCTTTTTTTCAGGATTACTGCAACTGGGCGCGGATCCCGGCGTTTAGCGAGTTTGTCTTCCAGTCGGCGGCCGCGGAGATCGCCGCGGCGCTTATGCAGTCGCAGACGGCGAAATTTTTCCATGAGCATACGCTGGTCAAACCCGCCGGGGGCAGCACGGTGACTCCCTGGCATCATGACCAGCCTTACTATTGCGTCTCCGGCAGGCAGAACGTCAGCTTCTGGATCCCGCTGGACCCGGTGGCGGAGGCGACCTCGCTGCGCTGCATTCGCGGGTCGCATCGCTGGGAGGCGGAGTACAGTCCTACCCGTTTCAATGGCACTAAGCTTTACGAGCACACCCGGTTCAGCGCGCTGCCGGATATCGACGCCCATGAGGACGAGTACGATATCGTCAGCTGGGCGCTGGAGCCGGGGGATGCGGTGGCCTTCCATTTTCGCACCGTCCATGGCGCCCGCGGCAACCCCGGGGCGCGGGCTCGACGGGTCTTCTCCGCCCGCTGGGTGGGGGATGACGCCGCGTTTGCCGACCGCGGCGGCGTGACCTCGCCGCCGTTCCCCGAGCTGACCCTGCGGGACGGCGACCCGCTGGATTCCCCACTGTTCCCCCAGGTCTGGCCACCGGCGTAAGCGGCTTCGGACGGGATCTGCTATGATCCCGACTTTCGTTGTCTGGAGCCAGTCGATGTTCAACGACGCCATTGTTTATGACCGCTACGGGCCGCCGTCCGCGGTGCTAACGCTGAAACGCCTGCCGCTGGCGCCGCTGGCGGGCGGACGGGTGCGGGTCAGGATGCGCTTTGCCCCGGTGAATCCTTCGGATCTGATCCCCGTGACCGGCGCCTATCGCCATCGCACCCGACTGCCGGCCGTCGCCGGCTATGAAGGCCTTGGCGAGGTGGTCGCCGCGCCATACGGCAGCCGGCTGTGCGCGGGCCAGCGGGTGCTACCTCTTCGCGGAGGCGGTACCTGGCAGCGGTTTATCGATCTGGATGAGACCTGGCTGGTGCCGGTGCCGCCGGCGGTTGACGATCTGCTGGCCGCACGCGGGTATATCAATCCGCTGACGGCTATGCTGATGCTCAAGCGCTGGCCGGTTGCCGGAAAACACCTCGTGCTGACCGCGGCATCGTCCTCCTGCGCCAGTCTGCTGGGACAGTGGGCGCTGGCGATGGGCGCCCGCTCGGTGAGCGGGATTATTCGCTCGCCGCAGCATCGGGCGCGCCTGGAACAGGCCGGGATCTATCCGATCCTCGATACCGACCGGGCGCTGATGGAGAAGGTCAGCCAGCACAGCGATCTGGTGTTTGACGCGGTGGGCGGCGAACTGGCGAATACGCTGCTGTCGGTGCTGCCCGGGTCGTCGACCCTGATCTCCTATGGGCTGTTATCCGGGTGGCCGCTGACCCAGACGCGCGGTAGCGCGACGGTGCGCAAGTTTCATCTGCGGGAGGCGCTGCCGACACTCAGCGTGGCGGCGTGGCGGGCAGCGTTCGACGAAATCTGGCAGCGCCTGCCGACGACCTCCCAGCCGCCGGCCCAGCGTATAGCGTTGAACGACTGGCGGGCGGCGATTGCCGCCGCCGGCCAGCCGGGAAGAGGCGGTAAGATCCTGCTGGATTTCACCGCCGGTTAAGATTACTTTTTCTTTTCGCCCAGAGTAGGGGTTTCGTCAAAGAAGTTCCACGGCTTGAGCAGCGCGTGCGCCCACTCGGTCGGCATGATCGGCCACTCTTCGGCGCGCGCCACGTGGGTGGTGCCGGTGGTGATCCACACGACGTCATCGTGGTTAGTCAGCGACTCATCATCCTTCGCGTACTGGCCCAGGCCGGTATCGTGGGCGGAACGGTTCGGGTATTTCCCTTCCGGATATCGCTCTGTCGGGTGGTAGCGCGTCACCCACAGCTGTTTATCCATAAAGCTCAGGCGATGATATATCCACTCGTCCGGGGCGAATTTGGCGCCGGTCGCCGCCGGGTGCGTGCCGCCGGCGTAAGGGATAATCTGGTATGAGACCGGGTTGCCCATGCGGTTCTCTTTGCTGGTGTTGCTCAGCAGGCGGATAGTGCCCGGGTCGAATTTCTGCGCCGCTTTTTGCTCGCTATCGATTGTGTACTGATTCACCTGCATGGTGCTGGTGCGCGGGCCGCCGGCGGTGTTTGGCTTCACTTCCGGGTCCATCGCCACCAGGGTGTTGTTCTCGCCGTCCACATCGAGGTCGAGGCGGAAGTTATAGATGTGCTGGTGAGTGGTGCCGACAATATTATGGTCGATCAACGTTCCGTAGCGGGTATCCTCTTTGGCGCTGGGGTCATGCATGGTCTTCGCCAGCACGCCTTTCACCGCTTCAATGCCGGTGGCGCCGGCATCGATACCGATGGTGCCGTTGTCGTGGAACACCCAGTCAAAGATATAGTCGTAGTTGCCGACGGTGCTGATCCAGCGTACCACCAGTTCCCGGCGTTCGGTGCTGACGTTGGGTTTGCCCATCTCCAGGTGCTTATACTCAGGCCCGGCATAGCGTTCGAATATGGCCACCGCGCCTGGAATAGTGGTTGGTTTGCCGGTGTAATCGGCGATAGTTTCGTCCAGCAGTACCGCATTTGACGGCGCATCTTTACCGCGTACAATCGGCGAGGTCAGGGTGCCCATGCCATAATCGCCGGAGTCCAGATAGGCTTTGAAATACCAGCCGACGTCCGGGTCGCCGTAGGGGACGATCATCCCGCCGAGGGAACCTTCATACATCACCTGGCGTTTTGTGCCGTTATCGTTGTAAGTCACCGTTGACAGAATTGGTCCGACGCGCGAGTTCAGGCGCAGATGAAAATCCCAGTTCTGCCAGTGAATGGTATCGCCGGTGATCGTGTAGTTTTTGCCTTCCGGTTCGGTTATCTCCAGCGGTTTCACCGCCGGGGCGTTGCGGTCGCGACCATCATACGGACGGGGCTCCATTGGGACCGGGATCACCGGACCTTCTTCGATTTTGATGATTTTCTTCGCTTCAAGGTCGACCACCGCCACCAGGTTTTCAATCGGGTGCGCCCAGTAGTTGCCGTCGCCGGTATCCAGATAACTGACCACCTTCAGCAGACGCGCATCCTGCTGCAGGCCATCTTTGCCATCAAAAAAGCCAACGGTGAGCGGGGTGGTGACCACTTTGCCAGGATCGGTAATACCGTGCTTTTTCAGCACCTCAGCGAATTCGCTGCTGGTATTGATGATGTTCTGCACGCTGACAAAATCATCGAGCAGCACCATCCCGTGGGCGCCTTTGATCGGCGTCCAGGAGAGGATTTTTTTGTTTTGCAGATCGACCACGGCTTCAATGACGTGTTTGCCATCGAGCATCACCACATCGGCAGTGCGGGGAGCATCGACCGGCGTTCCCTGCAGGGCAAAGGCCCATACCGCCGCCTTGTCCGGCTCGTGTAAGGAAATCTCAGTAAAGCGGGTATTCGGCTGAAACTCCGGCGCGGCTTTGACAATGGTCACCGCTTTACTGATTTCCGCCGCCGAGAGCGAGTTTAACGGGTGCGGGCGCTTTTCCACCTGGAAGGTCTGATCGAGACCGGACTGGAAGACATCGTTGATAAAGGTATCGGAAACCCAGGCTTTACCTTCCTTCATTACCACAGGCACCGGTAGGTCAAGGGATTTACCGTTGACGATCGCCGTTTTGGCGCCGGGCTTTACTTTGACGTAAGCGCCGTCTTTTATCAGGGTGAACATTTGCGCGTAGTCATCCCACTGCACATCAGCGCCGAATTCCTGCAGCGTTTTATCCAGCGGTACCATGTGGGCTTCGCTACCGTGAGCGAAGACCGGTGATTGCCAGGCGCAAACCACCGCCACGGCCAGCGCCAGCGCGGTTTTACGAGGAGAAAATTTCAAGCCGTTTGCCATTGTGACCTCATCTTATTGTTGTGTTGTCTCTTGCCGCTGCGAATGTCGGCTTTGTCATCCTTAAGCTACCAGCCAGCGGCGCCGGGGCGTTTGTTTGCTTTTGCCAGCTTGTTTGTCAGTTTTGCCAGACGGGCGTAAAAAATGCCTCCGCAGAGGCATTGAGAACGTGCGCTGATTTTTTTGCCGGGTGGCGGCTGACGCCTTACCCGGCCTACGGTCCGTGCGGCCTGCCGTTAATTTATTCACCATTCTTGCTGGCCCGAGCCCGGGGGTACAGGGGGCGGCGGCGACTGGCCGCCCCCTGTGCGCTCCCAGCGCTATGCCAGGCATAACGCAGACGATTAACCGGGAGCGCAATGTGCGCTGAAGCCACGGATAACATAAAGGACTTCCCGGGGCGAAACCGTTGCAAACCGATTGCAGTATCAATGGCTAAAGGGTCGGCCAACAGAGCGCCAGCGGTCTATTTTTCGCTATCACGCCGGGAAATCTCCCTGTTGACGCGCCACCAGGGTCAGAATGGAATACAGCGCCACCGCCTGCTGGTGCTGATTGAAAATCTCCACCGCCCATTCCACCACGCCGGTGGCTTTCTCATCGGCGCTGCGCTGATGTTTGACCGTTTTCCGCTTACAGGTGAGGCGAACCTGAATGGTGTCGCCCGGTTTGACCGGCTCAATAAAGCGCAGGTTTTCCATGCCGTAGTTGGCGATAACCGGCCCGACGCCGGCATCGACGAACAGCCCGGCCGCGGCGGAGATCAGGAAATAGCCGTGGACCACCCGCTCGCCAAAAATCGACTCGGCGGCGGCGATTTTGTCCATATGCGCGTAGAAATGATCGCCGCTCAGGCAGGCGAAGTTAACGATATCCGCTTCGGTCAGGGTTCGGCGCGGGGTTAATAAGCTGTCGCCAGGCTGAATCTCTTCGAAATATTTGCGGAACGGGTGAATACGGTCTTCGTTCACCTGGGCGCCGCGCACCCACTGTTGACCGATGGTCGCCAGCATCGTTGGGCTGCCCTGGACCGCGGTACGCTGCATATAGTGTTTCACCGAACGCAGCCCGCCAAGCTCTTCTCCGCCGCCAGCGCGGCCAGGGCCGCCGTGCACCAGCTGCGGCAGCGGCGAACCGTGGCCGGTTGATTCTGCGGAGGATGCTTCATTCAGTATCTGAATACGGCCATGGGCGCGGGCGGCGCCGAGGATAAACTCGCGCGCCAGCTCGCCGCTGGCGGTGACCAGCGTCCCCGCCAGACTGCCGCCGCCGGCGCGCGCCAGCGTCAGCGCATGCTGGCGGTCGCGATACGGCATCAGCGTCGCCACCGGACCAAAAGCTTCAATGGCGTGTACCGCCGGCGTTTCATCCGGCTGTGAGCAGTACAACAGGGTCGGCGGGAAAAATGCGCCGGCCGCGCTGAGATCCGCCTCTCCACCGAGGAGTACTTCGCAGCCAGCGGCTATCAGCTTATTGACGCTCTCCTGTACGTCCTGACGCTGTTCGCTATTAACCAGGGCCCCCATCTTAACGCCCTCCTGCGCAGGGTCACCGACGGTTACTTTATGCAGGCGGGAGATCAGTGCATCGCTAACCGCATTAATCTGAGCCAGTGGCACAATGATTCTGCGGATAGCGGTACATTTTTGCCCGGCTTTCGCCGTCATCTCGCGGACCACTTCCCGAATAAACAGCGCGAATTCCGGTTGCTCCGGAGTGACGTCTTCGCCTAACACGCAGCAGTTGAGTGAATCTGCTTCCATGGTAAAGGGAATGGATTTGGCTACCAGGTTAGGGTGCGCCCGTAGCTGCTGGCCGGTGGCGGCTGACCCGGTAAAGGTCACCACGTCCTGGCTATCGAGGTGGTCGAGCAGATCGCCCGCGCCGCCGCAAATCAGGCTGATGGCGCCCTCCGGCACCAGGCCGCTGTCGACAATCGCTTTCACCATTGCCTGGGTGAGCTGGGCGGTAGCGGTTGCCGGTTTAATGATCGCCGGCATACCGGCAAGCCACGTGGGCGCCAGTTTTTCCAGCATTCCCCAGCAGGGGAAGTTGAAGGCGTTGATATGGACGGCGACGCCTGATTTTGATGTCAGCACATGACGCGCGGCAAAACCGCCCTGTTTGGAGAGCGGGATGAGCTCGTCTTCCGGCCACAGGATATCGTCCGGTAATTCTCGACTACCGAGCCCGGCATAGGTGAAAAGGGTACCGATACCGCCTTCAATATCCACCCAACTGTCGGCGCGAGTGGCGCCGGTTTGCGCGGAGATGGCGTAGAACTCGTCTTTCTGCTCCAGCAACCGTTTTGCTACCGCTTTCAGCATCGCGCTGCGTTCAATAAAGGTCATCGCCTGCAGGGCTTTACCACCGCGCTCAATCGCGAAGCGGCGCGCCTGCGCCATATCCAGGCCTTCACTGGTCACCTCCCAAAGCGCCGCGCCGGTGATGGCGTGATGGATAGTACGGGCGCGGCCCCGGCCGGTCTGCCAGGCGCCGGATAAGTAGCTGGCTAACTGCTGCATCGCAAATCTCCAAATGTGTTACGTGTGATATCTATAAATAGTTCTTTTATGAATCATAAAATGCAAGCCCATATTTAATAAATTATTAACATTGTGATCGCGATGGCGTTACGTCTTATGCTTAACTTACTGTATTAATTGTGGTTTACAAAAGGTTTTGCGGAGATTATCACAAAAAGAGCAAACAAAATTTGTGGTTTTATTTAACCAATATGTAACCTTCAATAAACAAAGTGATTCACATAAATGTTTTTGTTGTGAATATCGGAATCATAAAGGTGATGACGTGACAGAAGAACAACGCTTTGACCAGCGCATCGCGCAGGAAACGGCCATCGAACCGCAGGACTGGATGCCGGATGCCTACCGTAAGACCTTGATTCGGCAGATAGGCCAGCACGCGCACTCGGAGATCGTCGGCATGCTGCCGGAAGGCAACTGGATCACCCGCGCGCCGACGCTGCGCCGCAAAGCGATCCTGTTGGCTAAGGTACAGGATGAGGCTGGACACGGGCTGTATCTCTATAGCGCCGCGGAAACCCTTGGCTGCGCCCGGGAAGACCTGTATCAGAAGATGCTCGACGGGCAGATGAAATACTCCTCCATTTTTAACTACCCGACCCTCAGCTGGGCGGATATCGGCGTGATCGGCTGGCTGGTCGATGGCGCGGCCATCGTCAACCAGGTGGCGCTGTGCCGGACCTCCTACGGCCCCTATGCCCGGGCGATGGTCAAAATCTGCAAAGAAGAGAGCTTTCACCAGCGTCAGGGATTTGAAGCCTGCATGGCGCTGGCGCAGGGCAATGACGCGCAGCGGCAGATGCTGCAGGACGCCATTAACCGCTTCTGGTGGCCGGCGCTGATGATGTTTGGCCCCAACGACGACAACTCGCCGAACAGCGCCCGCAGCATGGCGTGGAAAATCAAACTGCACTCCAACGACGAGCTACGTCAGCGCTTCGTCGATAACACCGTGCCGCAGGTAGAGATCCTCGGTATGACCGTCCCGGACCCGGATTTGCAGTTTGATGAAGCCAGCGGGCACTACCGCTTCGGCGAAATCGACTGGCAGGAATTTAACGAGGTGATTAGCGGCCGTGGCATTTGCAATCACGAGCGGCTGGCCGCCAAGCGTAAGGCCTGGGAAGAGGGCGAGTGGGTGCGCGAGGCCGCGCTGGCCCATGCGCAAAAACAGCAGGCCCGCAGCGCGGCATGAGGAGAGACAACATGAGCAAAGTTTACTGGCCGTTATATGAAGTGTTCGTTCGCAGCAAACAGGGGTTATCCCATCGTCACGTCGGCAGTCTGCACGCCGCCGATGATCAAATGGCGCTGGAGAATGCCCGCGATGCCTATACCCGCCGCAGCGAAGGCTGCTCAATTTGGGTGGTGAAGGCCAGCGAAATCGTTGCTTCGCAGCCGGAAGAGCGCGGCGAATTCTTCGACCCGGCGGAAAGCAAAGTCTACCGTCATCCGACTTTCTATACCGTGCCGGATGGCATGGAACATATGTGAGGCGGCGATGAATATCCCTAACCCCGTAGCCACCTACGCCCTGCGGCTTGGCGACAATGGTCTGGTTCTGGCCCAGCGTTTAGGCGCCTGGTGCGGCCATGCTCCCGAGCTCGAGATCGATCTTGCGCTGGCCAACATCGGCCTCGACCTGCTCGGCCAGGCGCGCAATTTTTTAAGCTATGCCGCCGAGCTTAACGGCTGCGGCGACGAAGATACGCTGGCTTTTGGTCGCGATGAGCGCCAGTACAGCAACCTGCTGCTGGTGGAGCAGCCAAACGGCAATTTTGCCGACACCATCGCCCGCCAGTTCTTTATCGATGTCTGGCACGTCGCCCTGTACAGCCGGCTGGTGAACAGCCGCGACGCGCAGCTGGCGGCCATTGCCGCCAAAGGGCTGAAAGAGGTGCGTTACCACCTGCGCTTCAGCCGCGGCTGGCTGGAGCGTCTGGGTAACGGCACCGAGTTATCAAATCGCAAAATGCAGCAGGCGGTCGACAATCTGTGGCGCTTCACCGGCGAACTGTTCCTTGCCGATGAAGTGGAGCTCAGCCTGGTTGAGCAGGGTATTGCGGTTGATCCGCGTGAGCTTCAGGCCGAATGGCAAAGCGCGGTACACACGGCGCTGCTCGACTCCGGCTTACAAATCTCGCAGGAAGCGGCCTTCCGCAGCGGCGGCAAACAGGGGCTGCACAGTGAACATCTCGGCCCGCTGCTGGCGGAGATGCAATATCTGCAGCGTTCGCATCCCGGACTGCAGTGGTAAGTGAGGTGACTATGCAACGTCTTGCCGATATCGCTCCTGCAGAGGTTCGCACCATCTGGGGATTATTAAGCGCGATCCCGGATCCGGAAGTGCCGGTACTCACCATCACCGACCTCGGTATGGTACGCAGCGTCGCGCGCCATGGCGACGGCTGGGTGATTGGCTTTACCCCGACCTATTCGGGCTGTCCGGCGACGGAGCATCTGCTGGGGGAGATCCGCGCGGTCATGAGCGAGCATGGTTTTCAGCCGGTACATATCGTCCTGCAGCTGGATCCGCCGTGGACCACCGACTGGATGAGTCAGGATGCCCGCGAGCGCCTTCGCCTGTACGGCATCAGCCCGCCCCAGGGGCACGCCTGCCATGCGGACATGCCCGCTGAGGTGAGCTGTCCGCGCTGCGGCAGCACCCATACCTCGCTGATTAGCGAATTCGGTTCCACGGCCTGCAAAGCGCTCTATCGCTGCGACAGCTGCCGGGAACCTTTTGATTACTTTAAATGTATTTGAGGTTGCCATGACGACGTTCCATTCGCTTAAGGTGGCGAGAGTCGAGCCGGAAACCCGCGATGCGGTGACCATCACTTTTGCGATCCCGCAAGCCCTGCAGGCGGAGTACTGCTTTCGCCCGGGCCAGCATCTGACGCTAAAAGCCCGTCTGGGCGGTGAAGAACTGCGCCGCTGTTACTCCATTTGTCGCAGCCGCACGCCCGGCGAAATTAGCGTCGCGGTCAAAGCTATCGACGGCGGGCGCTTTTCGCGCTACGCCCAGCACGATATCCAGCAGGGTATGGAGCTGGAAGTGATGGTGCCGCAGGGGCATTTCGGTTATCAACCGCAGGCTGAACGGCAGGGTGAATATCTGGCGATTGCCGCCGGTTCCGGGATCACGCCGATGATGGCGATCATGAGCGCGACGCTGGCGACCGAGCCGCAAAGCCGCTTCACGCTGATCTACGGCAACCGCAGCAGCCATAGCATGATGTTCCGCCAGGCGCTGGCCGATTTAAAAGACCGCTATCCGCAGCGCCTGCAGGTGATACACCTGTTTAGCCAGGAGTCGATGGACAGCGATCTGCTACAGGGGCGCATTGACGGCGACAAACTGCGCCAGCTCGCTGACCATCTGCTGGATTTCAGCCGTTTCGACGAGGCTTTTATCTGCGGCCCGGCGGCGATGATGGATGAGGCGGAAGCGGCGTTACGTGAACTTGGCGTAGCGGAGAAATCGATTCATCTCGAACGCTTTAATACCCCAGGCGGCAATGTGAAGCGCGCCGCTGGAGTGCAGGCGGAAGGGCGCACGGTGACCATCCGCCAGGACGGGCGCGATCGGCTTATCGCCCTCAGTGCCGAAGACGACAGCATCCTGGATGCCGCATTGCGTCAGGGCGCCGATCTGCCGTTCGCCTGTAAGGGCGGGGTATGCGCCACCTGTAAATGCAAAGTGCTACGCGGTGAAGTGGCGATGGCCGCCAATTACAGCCTGGAAGCAGATGAGCTGGCGGCGGGCTACGTGCTGAGCTGCCAGTCGCTGCCGACCAGCGGCGATGTGGTGGTCGACTTTGACGCGCGGGGGATAGCATGAGCGACCTTCTGATCCACCGTCATGGCCGGGTGCTACAGCTAACGCTAAACCGCCCGCAGGCCCGCAACGCGCTGAACAATGCCCTCTTAACCCGGATTGCCGAGGCGCTGGAGGCTGCGGCAGTTGATGACAGCGTCGGCGTCTGCGTTATCAGCGGTAACGCGCGTTTTTTCGCCGCCGGGGCTGACCTCAATGAAATGGCGGAAAAAGATCTTCCTGCCACCCTGGATGATATTCGCCCACGGTTATGGGGGCGAATTGATGCCTTTACTAAACCGCTCATCGCCTCGGTCAACGGCTACGCCCTCGGCGCCGGCTGCGAGCTGGCCCTGCTGTGCGACCTGATTGTCGCCGGGGACAACGCCTGCTTTGGCCTGCCGGAAATTACCCTCGGCATCATGCCGGGCGCGGGCGGCACCCAGCGGCTGATCCGCAGCGTTGGCAAGGCGCTGGCCAGCCGGATGGTGCTGAGCGGCGAGAGTATTGACGCCCGCCAGGCGCAGCAGGCCGGGCTGGTCAGTGATATCCATCCGGCGGCGTTAACCGATGAGTATGCCCTGAAACTGGCAACCACCATTGCCTGCCATTCGCCGCTGGCGCTACGGGCGGCAAAACAGTCGCTGCGCCTGTCGCAGGAAGTCAGCCTGCAGGCCGGTCTGCAACAGGAGCGCCAGCTGTTTAGCCTGCTGAGCGCCACCGAGGACCGCCGCGAAGGCATCGACGCCTTCTTACAAAAACGTACCCCGGAATTTAAAGGACGCTAATCGTGGAAGCTTTCATTCTCAGCGCAGTGGAACAGGGCGTCATGACCATTACCCTCAATCGCCCGGACCGCCTCAACAGTTTTAACGATCTGATGCATCACCAGCTGGCGGAATGTCTGAAGCAGGCCGAGCGCGATGATGGCGTGCGCTGCCTGCTGATCACCGGCGCCGGCCGCGGTTTTTGCGCCGGCCAGGATTTGAACGACCGCAATGTCGACCCCAGCGGCCCGCCGCCGGATCTTGGCATGTCGGTAGAACGCTTTTACAACCCGTTAGTGCGCCGTCTGGCGGCGCTGCCGAAACCGGTCATCTGCGCGGTTAACGGCGTGGCCGCCGGCGCGGGCGCTACCCTGGCGCTGGGCTGCGATATCGTGCTGGCCGCGCGTTCGGCCAAATTTGTGATGGCGTTCAGCAAGCTCGGCCTGGTGCCGGACTGCGGCGGCAGCTGGTTCCTGCCGCGGGTGGCCGGCCGTGCGCGCGCGATGGGGCTGGCGCTGCTGGGCGACAGCCTCAGCGCGGAACAGGCCGCGCAGTGGGGGATTATCTGGCAACTGGTGGACGATTCAGAACTGGCGGATACCAGTCTGCAACTGGCGCGCCATCTTGCGGCGCAACCGACGTTTGGTCTTGGGCTGATTAAAAAGGCGCTGCTGGCTTCTGAAACCAACAGTCTCGACGCGCAGCTGGACCTGGAGCGCGATTATCAGCGTCTGGCCGGGCGCAGCGATGATTACCGCGAAGGGGTCAGCGCGTTTCTGGCCAAACGGCCACCACAGTTCAGCGGAAAATAGATGATGACGACATCCTTAGTCAACGTGGCGGTGATCGGCAGCGGCACCATGGGGGCCGGCATCGCCGAAGTGGCTGCCGCCGCCGGGCATCCGGTGCGTATTTTTGATATTAACCCTAAGGCTGTAGACCTGGCGATAGAGGGTATCGCCGGGCGTCTGGCGTCACGCGTTGCGCGGGGCAAACTGGCGTCAGAGCAGGCCGACGCGCTGCTGGCGCGCCTGCATCCGGCCCACGATTTAGCCGCACTTGCCGATGCAGATTTAGTGATCGAAGCGGCCTCTGAACGGTTGGAGGTCAAAACGGCTCTATTCGCGCAGCTGGCGGAGATCTGCGCGCCGTCAACGCTGTTGACCAGTAATACCTCGTCTATTTCGATTACCGCTATCGCCGCCGGGGTCAAAAACCCGGAGCGGGTGGCCGGACTGCACTTTTTTAATCCGGCGCCGGTGATGAAGCTGGTCGAGGTGGTGAGTGGTCTTGCGACCTCCACAGAAGTGGTGGAGCAGCTGTGCCAGTGCGTAAGCGGCTGGGGGAAACAGCCGGTACGCTGCCGCTCAACGCCGGGATTTATCGTTAACCGCGTAGCGCGTCCGTTCTACGCTGAGGCCTGGCGCGCGCTGGAAGAACAGGTTGCCGCCCCGGAGGTTATCGATGCCGCTTTGCGTGACGGCGGCGGTTTTCCGATGGGACCGTTGGCGCTGACTGACCTGATTGGCCAGGACGTCAACTTCGCCGTGACCTGTTCGGTGTTTAACGCCTTCTGGCAGGACCGCCGCTACCTGCCATCGCTCCTCCAGCAAGAGCTGGCGCTGGCCGGGAGGCTGGGTAAAAAGAGCGGTCACGGCGTCTATCGCTGGCCCGCGGAGACGCAGCCGGACGCGGCGCTGCCGCCGGTAATGATGGGTGCTGAATCCGTTACCGTCAGAAGTGACAACGTCACTGAATTAGACGATGTCTTGCTGCTGGAGACTGAAGGCGAGACCGCCCTGGCGCTGAGTATTAAGCATCACCGCCCGGTGGTGGTGTATGACCTGTGCGCCAGCGATACGGTGGTGCTGGCCGCAGCGGCAACCAACGCGCCTGCGGCCACTGAAAAGGCCGTGCATTACTTCCAGCAGCAGGGCAAGAAAGTGCTGCGTATTGCCGATTATCCCGGCCTGCTGGTGTGGCGCACGGTGGCGATGCTGATTAACGAAGCGCTGGATGCGGTGCAAAAAGGCGTCGCCAGCCCGCAGGATGTCGATACCGCGATGCGCCTTGGCGTGAACTATCCGCATGGCCCGCTGGCATGGGGAGAACGCCTTGGCTGGCGGCGGGTGCTGCAACTGCTGGAGAACCTGCAACACCATTATGGCGAGGAGCGCTATCGCCCCAGTTCCCTGCTGCGCCAGAAGGCGCTGATGGAGAAGCACCATGAGCAATGATCCGTGGCGCAACGCGCGCGTGATGTACGAAAAAGATACCTGCGCCAGAAAGATGGGGATCGAACTTATCGAAATGGACGACGGTTTTGCGCAGATGAGTATGACCGTCTCGGCGGACATGCTTAACGGCCATCAAACCTGTCACGGTGGTCAGCTATTTACGCTTGCCGATACCGCTTTCGCCTACGCCTGTAACAGCCAGGGGCTGGCGGCGGTGGCCTCGGCGGCAAGCATTGATTTTCTTCGTCCGGCGTTTGCCGGCGACCGGCTGGTCGCCACCGCCAGAGTCAAACAGCAGGGCAAGCTGACCGGCGTCTACGACATCGAAATTGTTAATCAACAGCAAAAGATTGTGGCCCTGTTCCGCGGCAAATCGCACCGCATCGGCGGCACAATCACGGGAGACGTGTAATGCGCGACGCCTTTATTTGTGACGGGATCCGTACGCCGATTGGCCGCTACGGCGGCGCGCTGGCCAGTGTGCGCGCCGACGACCTGGCGGCAATCCCGCTGCGTGAGCTCCTGAGTCGTAATCCCGGGCTCGACCCGGCAGCAATTGATGATGTGATTTTCGGCTGTGCGAATCAGGCCGGGGAAGATAACCGCAACGTGGCGCACATGGCGACGCTGTTGGCCGGTTACCCGCATACCGTGCCGGGCACCACGATTAACCGCCTGTGCGGATCGGGTCTGGATGCCATCGGCTTTGCCGCCAGGGCGATCAAAGCCGGCGATGCCGATCTGCTGATTGCCGGCGGCGTGGAATCGATGTCGCGTGCGCCTTTCGTGATGGGAAAAGCCAGCGCGCCGTACCAGCGTCAGGCGGAACTCTTTGATACCACGATTGGCTGGCGTTTTGTGAACCCGCTCATGGCGCAACACTTCGGAACTGACAGCATGCCGGAAACGGCCGAGAATGTAGCTGAATTGTTAAATATCAGCCGAGCCGATCAGGACGCTTTCGCCTGGCGCAGCCAGCAGCGCACGGCGCAGGCCCAGCGCGACGGCATTCTGGCGCAGGAGATTGTGCCGGTGCAGATTGTCGGCCGGAAAGGGGCGGTTAGCGACGTGCGCGAGGACGAGCATCCGCGCCCGGAAACCACGCTTGAGCAGCTGGCGAAACTGAAAGCGCCGTTCCGCCAGGGCGGCGTCATTACTGCGGGCAATGCTTCAGGCGTCAACGATGGCGCCGCGGCGCTGATCATCGCCAGCGAACAGCAGGCCGCTATCCAGGGGCTCACGCCGCGGGCGCGTATCGTGGCGATGGCGACGGCGGGTGTCGAACCGCGCCTGATGGGACTGGGGCCGGTACCGGCGGTGCGTAAAGTGCTGGAGCGGGCGGGACTCAATATTAACGATATGGATCTGATTGAGCTGAATGAGGCCTTCGCCGCCCAGGCGCTGGGGGTGCTCAGACAGCTCGGCGTGCCGGACGATGCGGCGCACGTAAATCCCAACGGCGGCGCCATCGCGTTAGGCCATCCGCTGGGCATGAGCGGCGCGCGGTTAGCGCTGAGCGCCAGCCTTGAGCTGCAACGCCGGGGCGGGCGCTATGCGCTGTGTACGATGTGTATTGGCGTGGGTCAGGGCATTGCCATGATCCTCGAGCGAGTGTGAGCTAATTTACCTGCGAGTACCCTACAATGATAACTACTACAAAATTAGATCCGATTGAAACCGCATCGCGTGACGAACTGCAGGCCCTGCAAACCCAGCGCCTGAAATGGACGCTGAAGCATGCGTACGAAAATGTGCCGATGTATCGCCGCAAATTCGACGCCGCCGGCGTGCACCCTGACGACTTTCGGGAATTAAACGATCTGCAAAAATTCCCCTGCACCACCAAACAGGATCTGCGCGACAACTATCCCTTCGATACCTTCGCGGTGCCGATGGAGCAGGTGGTGCGCATTCACGCCTCTTCCGGCACCACCGGCAAACCGACGGTGGTGGGGTATACGCAAAACGATATTGATAACTGGGCCAATATTGTCGCCCGTTCGCTGCGCGCGGCCGGTGGTTCAGCAAAAGATAAAATTCACGTCGCCTACGGCTATGGCCTGTTTACCGGCGGCCTTGGCGCGCACTACGGCGCGGAACGTTTGGGCGCGACGGTGATCCCGATGTCCGGCGGACAGACCGAAAAACAGGCGCAGCTGATCCGCGATTTCCAGCCGGATATGATCATGGTGACGCCGTCCTACTGTCTGAATCTGATTGAAGAGCTGGAGCGCCAGATGGGCGGCGATGCCCGCAGCTGTTCATTGCGGGTCGGCGTCTTTGGCGCTGAGCCGTGGACGCTGGCGATGCGCGCGGAAATCGAGCGCCGGCTGGGGATCACCGCCCTGGATATTTACGGTTTGTCGGAAGTCATGGGACCGGGCGTAGCGATGGAGTGTCTGGAAACCGTTGACGGCCCGACTATCTGGGAAGACCACTTCTTCCCGGAAATCGTCAACCCGGACGACGGTACGCCGCTGGAAGATGGCGAGCATGGTGAGCTGCTGTTTACCACCCTGACCAAAGAAGCGCTGCCGGTGATCCGCTATCGTACCCGCGATCTGACGCGCCTGATGCCGGGAACCGCGCGGACCATGCGCCGCATGGATCGCATCAGCGGACGCAGCGACGATATGCTGATTATCCGCGGGGTTAACGTCTTCCCCTCGCAGCTGGAAGAGGAGATCCTCAAGTTTGAACACCTGGCGCCGCACTATCAGTTAGAGGTCAATCGCCGCGGTCATCTGGATTCGCTGGCGGTGCGCGTTGAGCTGAAAGAGAGCGGGCTGGCGCTGAGTCATGAACAACGCTGCCAGATTTGCCATCAGTTGCGTCACCGCATTAAGTCGATGGTCGGGATCTCCACCGATATTACTATCGTCAACTGCGGCAGCATTCCGCGCTCGGAAGGGAAAGCCTGTCGGGTATTCGACCTGCGAAAAGCGGTGGTTAGCGGTTAATCCTCTCCCCGATAACCCGGCTGAGGCCTTTACGCCGTAAGCCGGGAATTTCCTGTGCTATGATTCATAAAGGAAAAATATAACAACAGAATGAATCAGATGAGTAAACTCGACGCCTTTATTCAACAAGCGGTGACGGCGATGCCCATCAGCGGCACGTCATTAATTGCCTCGCTGTATGGCGACGCTTTATTACAACGCGGTGGGGAAGTGTGGCTGGGCAGCGTCGCGGCGCTGCTGGAAGGATTAGGCTTCGGCGAGCGCTTCGTACGCACCGCGCTGTTTCGCCTCAATAAAGAAGAGTGGCTTGATGTTGTCCGCATCGGCCGGCGCAGCTTCTATCGCCTGAGTGATAAAGGGTTGCGTCTGACCCGGCGCGCGGAACATAAAATTTATCGGGCGAATGCCCCGGAATGGGACGGAACCTGGCTGCTGCTATTGTCGGAAGGGTTAGAAAAAACGGTTCTGGCGGAAGTCAAAAAGCAACTGTTATGGCAGGGATTTGGCGCGCTGGCGCCGAGCCTGCTGGCCTCGCCGTCGCAAAAACTGGCCGATGTCCAATCGCTGCTACATGAAGCGGGCGTTGCCGAAAACGTCATCTGTTTTGAAGCCCATTCGCCGCTGGCGCTCTCAAGGGCGGCGCTGCGCGACCGCGTAGAGGAGTGCTGGCATCTCACCGAACAAAATGAGATGTACGAGGCGTTTATCGCCTTGTTCCGACCATTACTGCCGCTGCTGCGCGACAGCGAGCCGTCAGAGTTGACGCCGGAGCGCTGTTTCCAGATCCAACTGCTCCTTATCCATTTCTATCGCCGGGTGGTGCTCAAAGACCCGCTGCTGCCGGAAGAGCTCCTGCCGGCGCATTGGGCAGGGCAAACCGCCCGCCAGCTGTGTATCAATATTTATCAACGCGTGAGTCCCGGTGCGCTGGCGTTTGTCAGCGAGAAAGGTGAGAGCTCGGTGGGCGAGCTCCCGGCGCCGGGTCCGCTCTATTATCAGCGCTTTGGCGGTTTGCCGGGCGCATAAGGAGGTTGCATGCCGATATATCAGATTGATGGACTGACGCCGGTGGTGCCGGAGGAGAGTTACGTTCACCCGACCGCGGTGTTGATTGGCGACGTGATCCTCGGCAAAGGGGTCTATGTTGGGCCCAACGCCAGCCTGCGCGGCGACTTCGGGCGCATCGTGGTCAAAGACGGCGCCAATATTCAGGATAACTGCGTGATGCATGGCTTCCCCGGCCAGGATACGGTGGTGGAAGAGGAGGGCCATATCGGCCACGGCGCTATTCTGCACGGCTGCGTGATTGGCCGCAACGCGCTGGTGGGCATGAGCGCGGTGATTATCGACGGGGCGGTCATTGGCGAAAACAGCATTGTCGGCGCTTCGGCCTTTGTCAAAGCCAACGCCGAGATGCCCGCCAACCATCTGATTATCGGCAGCCCGGCAAAAGCGATTCGCATCCTGAGCGAACAGGAGCTGGCGTGGAAAAAACAAGGTACCCGTGAATACCAGGCGCTGGTGGAACGCTGTAAGCAGACGCTGCACCAGGTGGAGCCATTACGGGAAGTCGAAGCAGGGCGTAAGCGGCTGGCGTTTGATGAAAACCTGCGGCCAAAAGCCGCCACCTGAGGGGTAAAATTATGGCAGAGAAATTATCCGCTCACTGTCACTGCGGTGCGGTGGCGTTTACCGTGGAACTCAGCGACGGCTTCAACACCGTTCGGCGCTGTAACTGCTCATATTGTCGCATGCGTGGGGCGGTCGCGGTCTCTTCGCCGCGTTCAGGAATAGAGGTGGTACGCGGAGGGGATAAGCTCACAGAGTATCGCTTTAATACAGGGGAAGCCGTGCACTTTTTCTGCTCGGTATGCGGGATCTACACCTTTCATCAACGGCGATCAAACCCACAGCAGTATGGGGTGAATGTGGCCTGCATTGACGGCGTTTCGCCTTTCGATTTCCCTTGCGTGGAGGTCAACGACGGCGTGAATCATCCAAAAGATGGCGGCGGAGGCGTGGTGGGGTATTTACGCTACGAGAAAAAGTAAAACTCTCCTCCCGCAGGAAGCGAGAGGAGTGAAATATTAGGCTGCAACCACGCTGTCGATGGCCGCTTTCGCGTCAGACTGCGCTTTGGCCGCGACTTCCGGGCCGTAAGCGATACCTTCGGCGAACACAAAGTTCACGTCGGTGATGCCGATGAAGCCGAGGAAGGTGGACAGGTATGGGGTGACCAGGTCGGTCGGAGTATCTTTATGGATACCGCCGCGGCTGGTAACGACGACCGCGCGTTTACCGGTTACCAGACCTTCCGGCCCTTTCTCGGTGTAGCGGAAGGTGACGCCGGCGCGAGCCACCAGGTCGAAATAGTTTTTCAGCTGCGTCGGGATGTTGAAGTTGTACATCGGCGCAGCGATAACAATCACATCGTTGCCTTTCAGTTCGGCGATCAGCTCGTCGGAAAGGGCCAGCGCTTCCTGCTGACGCGGAGTCAGCGGCGCGTCGCTCGGACGCAGGGCGCCCACCAGTTCGCCATCCAGAACCGGGATCGGATTGGCGGCCAGGTCACGCACGGTGATCTCATCGCCAGGGTGTTTTTCCTGCCATTGTTCAACAAAATAGTCGGAAAGCTGACCAGATTGTGAGTACCCTGCCAGAATACTGGATTTCAGAACTAATACTTTGCTCATGGGTGTTTCCTTTTTTTAATGTGATTGACGGGTCAATGCCCTGGTGCTTGTTGACACTGTATTCACAATCGCGCCACAGAGATAGCGCAATATATCGAATCCTATGTTCAGATTTTTTGAACAAGGCACGAATGACACAGATGTGGTACTCTAAGGCAATACTTCAAAAGAGATTTTCCCGGCAGAGCTCTGCCCGATAACGCTATGACAGAACAACAAAAAATCACCTTCCCCCAGCTTTATCAACAGCTCGACGGCCTGATGCTGCGCGACAAAACGCGCTTTGCCCGCCGTCTGCACGGCGTGAAGAAGGTTAAAAATCCTGAATCGCAACAGGCCATTCTGCAGGAGATGGCGCTGGAGATAAGCCAGGCAGCCGGTAAAGTCCTGCTGCGCGAAGCGGCGCGTCCGGCCATCACCTATCCGGAAAACCTGCCGGTTAGCCAGAAAAAACAAGAGATTCTCGAGGCGGTGCGCGACCACCAGGTGGTGATCGTCGCCGGGGAGACCGGTTCGGGTAAAACCACCCAGCTGCCCAAAATCTGCATGGAGCTGGGGCGCGGGCTGAAAGGACTCATCGGCCATACCCAGCCGCGTCGCCTGGCGGCGCGGACCGTCGCCAATCGTATTGCCGAAGAGCTGCAGAGCGAGCCGGGCGGCTGCATCGGCTATAAAGTCCGCTTCAGCGACCACGTCAGCGAAAACACCATGGTTAAGCTGATGACCGACGGTATCCTGCTGGCGGAGATCCAGCAGGATCGCCTGTTGATGCAGTACGACACCATCATTATCGATGAGGCGCACGAGCGCAGCCTGAATATTGACTTTCTGCTCGGCTATCTGAAAGAGCTCCTGCCGCGCCGCCCGGACCTGAAAATCATCATTACCTCGGCGACCATCGACCCGGAACGTTTCTCAAAGCATTTCAATAATGCGCCGATTATCGAAGTCTCCGGGCGGACTTACCCGGTGGAAGTGCGCTATCGGCCGATAGCGGAAGAGGCGGACGATACCGAGCGCGATCAGTTACAGGCGATCTTTGATGCGGTTGACGAACTGGGGCGCGAAGGGCCCGGCGATATTCTGATCTTTATGAGCGGTGAGCGGGAAATTCGCGATACCGCCGATGCGCTGAATAAGCTGGATCTGCGCCATACCGAAGTGCTGCCGCTGTACGCCCGCCTGTCCAACAGCGAGCAGAACCGCGTCTTCCAGCCGCACAGCGGACGACGCATCGTGCTGGCGACCAACGTGGCGGAAACCTCGCTGACCGTGCCGGGCATTAAATACGTTATCGATCCCGGTACTGCGCGTATCAGCCGTTACAGCTACCGCACCAAGGTGCAGCGCCTGCCGATCGAGCCGGTTTCCCAGGCGTCCGCCAACCAGCGTAAGGGCCGCTGCGGCCGCGTTTCGGAAGGGATCTGTATTCGTCTTTATTCAGAAGACGATTTCCTGTCGCGCCCGGAATTTACCGACCCGGAGATTCTGCGCACCAACCTGGCGTCGGTCATCCTGCAGATGACCGCCCTGGGCTTAGGCGATATCGCCGCCTTCCCGTTTGTCGAAGCGCCGGATAAGCGCAATATCCAGGACGGCGTACGCCTGCTGGAAGAGCTGGGCGCCATCACCACCGATGCGCAGGCAACGGCTTATAAGCTAACCCCGCTGGGCCGCCAGCTCAGCCAGCTACCGGTGGATCCGCGTCTGGCGCGCATGGTGTTGGAGGCGCAGAAGCACGGCTGCGTGCGGGAAGCGATGATCATCACCTCCGCGCTGTCGATCCAGGACCCGCGCGAGCGGCCGATGGACAAACAGCAGGCCTCTGACGAAAAACATCGCCGCTTCCACGATAAAGAGTCTGATTTCCTCGCCTTCGTCAATCTGTGGAACTACCTCGGCGAGCAGCAGAAGGCGCTGTCGTCGAATCAGTTCCGCCGCCAGTGCCGGGTCGATTTTCTTAACTATCTGCGCGTGCGCGAGTGGCAGGACATCTACACCCAGCTGCGCCAGGTGGTGAAAGAGCTCGGCCTGCCGATCAACAGTGAGCCGGCGGAATATCGCGAGATCCATACTGCGTTGCTGACCGGTCTGCTGTCGCACATCGGCATGAAAGATGCCGATAAGCAGGAGTTTACCGGCGCCCGTAATGCGCGGTTCTCTATCTTCCCCGGCTCCGGTCTATTCAAGAAGCCGCCGAAGTGGACGATGGTTGCGGAGCTGGTCGAGACCAGCCGGCTGTGGGGGCGTATTGCCGCGCGCATTGAGCCGGAGTGGGTGGAGCCGGTAGCGCAGCACCTGATCAAGCGCTCATACAGTGAGCCGCACTGGGAGCGGTCGCAGGGCGCGGTGATGGCGACGGAGAAGGTCACCGTCTACGGCCTGCCGATCGTTGGCGCGCGCAAGGTCAACTACAGCCAGATTGATCCGGCGCTGTGTCGTGAGCTATTTATCCGCCACGCGCTGGTAGAGGGCGACTGGCAGACGCGGCACGCCTTCTTCCGCGATAACCTGAAGCTGCGCGCGGAAATCGAAGAGCTGGAGCATAAGTCGCGCCGCCGCGACATCCTGGTGGATGACGAGACGCTGTTCGAGTTCTACGACCAGCGCATCAGCCACGACGTCATCTCCGCCCGCCACTTCGATAGCTGGTGGAAGCGGGCCAGCCGTGAAACGCCAGACTTGCTCAATTTTGAAAAGAGCATGCTGATTAAAGAGGGGGCGGAGCAGGTCAGTAAACTGGACTACCCGAATTTCTGGCATCAGGGCAACCTCAAGCTGCGGCTTAGCTATCAGTTTGAACCTGGCGCCGATGCCGATGGCGTAACGGTTCATATTCCGCTGCCGCTGCTCAACCAGGTAGAGGAAGCCGGGTTTGAATGGCAGATCCCTGGCCTGCGTCGCGAGCTCATTATCGCGCTGATAAAATCGCTGCCGAAGCCGGTACGGCGCAATTTCGTCCCGGCTCCCAACTATGCGGAAGCGTTTCTTGGCCGGGCGACGCCGCTTGAGCTGCCGCTGCTCGATTCGCTGGAGCGCGAGCTGCGTAAGATGACCGGCGTGACCATCGACCGCGAAGCCTGGCAGTGGGATCAGGTGCCCGATCACCTGAAAATCACCTTCCGGGTGGTGGATGATAAAAACAAGAAGCTGCAGGAAGGGCGCTCGCTGCAGGCGTTGAAAGACGCCCTGAAGGGCAAAGTGCAGGAGACGCTGTCGGCGGTCGCTGATGACGGTATTGAGCAGAGCGGGCTGCATATCTGGAGCTTTGGCACCCTGGCGGAAAGTTACGAACAGAAGCGCGGTAACTATAAGGTGAAAGCCTGGCCGGCGCTGGTGGACGAGCGCGACAGCGTGGCCATCAAGCTGTTTGATAATCCACAGGAACAGCAGCAGGCCATGTGGCGCGGTCTGCGTCGCCTGCTGCTGCTCAACATCCCGTCGCCGATTAAGTATCTGCACGAGAAACTACCGAATAAAGCCAAGCTTGGGCTCTACTTTAACCCGTACGGCAAAGTGCTGGATCTGATTGATGATTGCATCTCCTGCGGCGTTGATAAGCTTATTGACGAGGCGGGCGGTCCGGTGTGGACGGAAGAGGGCTTTAGTCAGCTGCACGATAAAGTGCGAGCCGAGCTCAACGACACGGTGGTGGAGATCGCTAAACAGGTCGAGCAGATCCTCACCGCGGTGTTCAATATCAACAAACGGCTGAAAGGCCGGGTGGATATGACCATGGCGCTGGGGCTGTCGGATATCAAAGCGCAGATGGCGGGTCTGGTGTATCGCGGCTTTGTCACCGGCAACGGTTTCCGCCGTCTTGGCGATACGCTGCGCTATCTGCAGGCGATTGAAAAGCGTCTGGAGAAGATGGCTATCGATCCGCACCGCGATCGGGCGCAGATGCTTAAGGTGGAGAGCGTGCAGCAGGCGTGGCAGCAGTGGCTGAATAAGCTACCGCCGAACCGCCGTGAGGACGACGATGTCCGCGAGATCCGCTGGATGATCGAGGAGCTGCGGGTCAGCTTCTTCGCCCAGCAGCTGGGCACCCCGTATCCTATCTCGGACAAGCGAGTGTTGCAGGCGATGGAGCAAATTACCCCATAGCCTGGCTGGTTGTCCCCGGTGGCGCTGCGCTTACCGGGGCTACTGGTCAGGCGTCCACGCTTAAGCGTTTACCCACGCCAGAGTAAAGCCGTCCCAGCCTTTAGTGCCCACGGTTTGCAGCGCCGTTGCCGTCAACCGTGGCTCGGCGCCCATCATCTCAATGAACTGACGCACACCCTGAACGCGCTCGTCGGCGCTCTGTGGATTGACCACTTCGCCGTCGCGTACCACGTTATCGCCAATAATTAAGGTTCCTGGGCGGGAATAACGTAGCGCCCAGCGCAGATAATGGGGGTTATTCGGCTTATCGGCATCGATGAAGATCAGATCGAAAGCGGGACATGCGCCAAGCGCCTCCAGGGACTGTAGCGCGGGTCCCTCCCGTAGCGTGACCCGCTGGTCAACGCCCGCCAGCTGCAGATTCTCCCGCGCCACCTGGGCATGATGCGCGTCGGCCTCCAGGGTGAGGAGTTGGCCGTCTGCAGGAAGCTCGCGCGCCATCCAGATGGTGCTATAGCCGCCGAGGGTGCCGATCTCCAGTATCCGCTTAGCCTGGGTTAGCCGTACCAGCAGGGCGAGAAACTGACCCTGATTGGCGGCGACATCGTGTGCCGGGAGCCCGGCACGATGGTTGTTTTCCAGTACCCGATCGAGCACAGGATCGCCGGGAATTAAGGCCTTAATCAAATAATTGTCTACTGCCGACCACTGTTGTTGCATATGACGCTTCCCCATTTAGCTCCCTGATGAGTCAGACCAGCCGCCTCCCAGCGCCCGGTACAGATCGATCTGCGCCAGCAGCAGGTTGTTCTTCACCTGCACCACGCTAAGCTGGGTGGAGAACAGCGTTCGCTGGGCATCAAGCACATCCAGATAAGAAGAGTAGCCGTTACGGTAGCGGTTTTGTGCAATACGTAAGGTTTCCTGGGCAACGGTCTCTTGTTCCTGAAGCTCGGATAACTGTTCGCCATAGCGACTGATGGCGTCCAGGCTGTCATTGACCTCTTTGAACGCGCTGCGCACCGTTTTCTCATAGCTATAGAGCGCCTGGTTGCGCTGGGCCATGGAGACGTCCACCTGGGCATTTAACGCCTGGCGGTTTAGCAGCGGCGCCAGAATACTGCCGCCAAGACTCCACAGCCGCAGCGGGTTGTCCAGCAGATCCGGCAGCGTCCGGTCCTGCAGGCTGCCGGTAGCGGTCAGGTTAATAGAGGGCAGCAGCTGCGCCTGCGACGAGGCCAGCGTGGCGTCGGCGGCCACCAGCTGGCGCTCGGCCTGAGCGATGTCCGGACGGCGGTTGAGCAAGGTGGACGGCAGCTGCGACGGCAGACGCAGCGGGGTAAGCTGGGCGAACTCGCCGCGTTTTACCGCGCCAGGGTTATCGCCGAGCAGCACGCTGAGCGCATTTTCCTGCTGCGCAATCTGGTGCTGTAGCGGCGGGATCTGCGCCCGCGTTGACCGCAGCTCCGAATCCGCCTGCATTAGCTCAAGGCGTGAAGTATACCCGGTTTCAAACTGACGTTTGGCCAGGCGCCACGCGTCTTCCCTTGATGTTAGCGTCTGCTGGGTCACCCGCAGCTGCTCATCCAGCGACAGCAGCGTGACGTAGCCAACGGCCACCGAGCTGGCGACGCTCAAATTGGCGGCGGCGGCGGCGGCTTTCTGCGCCTCAAGGCTGGCCCCGGCGGCGTTGGCCGCGCTGCGGTTCGCTCCCCAGATATCGACATCATAGCTGGCGGTCAGGCCGCCCTTATACAGTGTGCTGTGGATCGGCAGGCCGGTGGCGGCGGACTGCGTCCGGGCGCGGGTGCCGGTGAGGCTGGCGTCCAGTGACGGAAACAGACTGCTGTCGGCGGCGTAAGCGCGCGCCTGATACTCATTCACCCGCTCGCGGGCGATCAGCACATCGCTGTTATAGCGCAGCGCCTGGTCGACATACTGATTGAGGGTATTGTCATGAAAATTGCGCCACCATACGCCCTCCACCGGGCTGGCCGGGCCAACGTCGGCCCGCCAGGCGGCAGGAATGGTCAGGGTCGGCTGCGCGCGTTGCACATCGGCGGATTGACAGCCGACCAGCGCCAGAACGATAGCAAGGGCGACCGGGCGGATCATGGTTGTTTCTCCGCACGGGTATCAATAGTCACCTGCACCGACATCCCCGGCCGCAGGCGTTCGCTGTTGTTTTGCCCGTCGTTGACCGTAATACGCACCGGGATGCGCTGGGCGATCTTGACGAAATTGCCGGTGGCGTTGTCCGGAGAGATGGCGCTGAACTCCACCCCGGTCGCCGGGGAGATACTCTGCACCTTGCCGTGGAAGGTCTCGCCGTTGAGCGCGTCTACGGTGAAGGTGACCGGCTGGCCAACGCGTACTTCGGCCAGCTGGGTCTCTTTGAGGTTGGCAATCACCCAGTGCTGCGGCGGAACCAGCGAGGTCAGATGGGTCCCGGCGCTGACATAGGCGCCAAGACGCACCGAGATCTGCCCCAGCTGGCCGCCGGTGGGGGCGATAATCTGGGTATTCTGCAGGTCGATCTGCGCCAGCTCAAGCGCCGCTTTGGCGCTGGCCACGTCGGCCTCCAGCGAATCGCGATTGACGATGGTCGATTCACGGTCCTGGCGCGACATCTCCAGCGCCGCTTTCGCCTGCTCAATATCCGCCGCCCCTTGCGCCGCGCTGGCCCGCGCCGAATCACGTTCGCGGATCGACAGCGAACCGTCGGCGGTTAACTGCTGGATGCGTTTTAAATCGGCCTGGATTTTCAGATTCTGCGCGCGGGCGTTTTGCAGCGCGGCTTCATTCTTGGCGATCGTCGCCTCGGCGCTTTTGCGCTGTTGCAGGTTATTGCGCAGCGCGGCCTCTTTCATCGCCAGGGTAGCCTGTGCCTGATGCACCCGCTGTTTATAGATGCGATCGTCTATCTGGAACAGCACCTCGCCCGGCTGGACAATCGCGAAATCTTTGACGTTGACGGCGGTGATATAGCCGTTGACCTGCGGGCTAATAAAGGTGGTCTGCCCGCGCACATAGGCGTTGTCGGTAAACTGGCTATGACGAGTGAACGGCGGCAGTTGCCAGGCGTAGAGGATCACCAGCACGCCGACGAGGCCTATCGCCGCGGCGGTAAAAATGGAAACCACGCGAATATTATTCCGGGTGTTGGCCTGTTGTTTGGCCGCATCCTGCTGACTCATAACGACTCCAGAGATGAAATGATGATAATTATTTGCTGCCGGTAGCGCGTTGCAACGCGATACGGGCAGTCAGTCGTAAGCGAATTAAGCGCCAGAAAACCCACACTAGTGTCCCGGCGGAGATCGCCGCCGTCAGCAGATAGGTATCATTCCAGGCGAGAATATTGGCCTGCAACGTCGCGGCGTTTTGCAGCAGGGTGGTGGCCTGAACGTTGAGCAGCGTACTGTCGCCAATCTGGCTCTGATACATCTGGCTGTACTGCTGCAGCCGCTCGACGATCAGCGGGTTCAGGGTGGTTATCTGGTCCGCCAGCTGGCTGGAGTGGAATTTCTCACGCCAGGTCTGGAAGGTGCCGAGGATCGCCGAGCCGAGCAGCCCGCCAATGTTCTGGCTCATGCCGAACAGCACCGAGAAGCTGACCAGGTTGCGCGGGTCGGCAAACACGCCGCCAATCCCGGCGAGCATCGCCGGGGCCAGAAAGAAGGCGCTGCCGAAGCCGAGTAAAAACTGGCTGAACATTAATTGTTCCGGACGGGTGAGGGCGTTGGACTGGCTGTCGAGCAGCGAGGCTATCATGATCAGCGCCAGCGCGGTGGCGGTCGGCCAGTAGAGCTTCTGCGGGTTGAGCGTCAGACAGCTGGCAATGATCCCGCACAGAATACCGGCGAAAATCGACCACGCGAGGTTAGTCATCTGTTCGTTTTGCAGGCCAACGTACTGCAGCCAGCCGATGACCCCGGTGTTCTGCTCCGCCAGCACGATGCGGATCAACAGCATAATCAGGCCCAGACGCACGATGCTGCCGCTGGAGAGCCATTTGGTATTGAGCAGGGGGTTGCTGCGGTTATGCTCGAAGGTAATCGCAGCGACGATCAGTATTACCGCCGCCGCCAGCGCCCAGCCGATCCACGGCGCTTCAAACCACCACTCGAGCCGCCCCAGCGACAGCACGGCGCACACCAGCGCCATGCCGGGCGCCAGCAGAAAGAAGGTAATGAAATCCTTTTTTTCGAACACTTTTTTACGATCGCTTGGCGGCAGTTTTAGCGCGATGACGCAGGCCAGCGACACCAGCGCCAGGCCCAGTTCAAAGAAGTAGAGACCGCGCCATTCATCGGTCTGCAGCAGTTCGGTGGAAAAGAGGCGCGCCAGGGGAATGGCCAGCGACGAGCCGGTGATGCCGATAGTCAGCCCTTTCAGGCGATGCCGAGCAGGCCAGGCCTGTACCTGGTAGTAGATCCCCAGCGAGCTGAGCGCCGCGGCCACCATGCCATGGGCGGCGCGAACCATCATCGCTGAGCTGAGATCGTTGACGAAGAGGTGGAAAAAGGTGACCAGCACATAGAGCACCAGAAAGCCTTCGGTGAAAGCGCGCAGGCCAAACTGCTGGCGGAATTTCACCAGCAGCAGGTTGATGGAGACGTTGGTCATCACGTATACCGCCGGCAGCCAGGCGATTTCTGTCGACCAGGCGGCGAAGGTACCCTGCAGCAGCTGCAGGTTGGCGGTGACCACTGCGTTGCCCAGCGCGCCGGTGAGACATACCAGCAGACCGACCACGCCGTAGGCAAGGCGTTTCGCCGGACTGTGCAGCGGCGTCGACGGCGAACCGAGCAGAGCCGGTTTTTCATGCGGCGCCCAGTCATGCGGGGCGTAGGGGTTATCCTGGCGACGGGGCATTATTTCTTCTCCACTTCGCGCAACAGCTTTTCCAGCACCCGCTGGGTTTGCTCCTGCTCCTGTGGGGTAATCGCCGTCAGGATCTCTTCGCGCAGATCGTCAGCCACCGTTTTGACCTGTTCATAGAGGGCCTTCCCTTTGTCGGTGACCACCAGCAGTCGCTTACGTTTGTCGCTGGCGGTGGTGATGCGCTCCACCAGTCCGAGGGCGACCAGACGATGGATCAACGGCACAATGGTCGGGCTCTCCACCCCCAGCTCCTGCGCCAGTTCGCTTTGCGACAGCGGCTGCTGGTGGCGGGCGATGGACGCTACCGCCACCCAGCTGGCCTGGCTGAGACCGAGATTTTTCAGCCGACGATTGACCGCCAGCCGCCAGTGGTGCGCGGTGAGGTATAAAAGATGGGAGAAGGTAAGCTGTCGATTGTCCATAGGTCGTCTGTCAATATCGTTAGAGCTCTAACGATTTTATGCCGGATAACCGCCGGAGTTCAAGATGAAAGATAGAAATTGGTTAACGGTATGTACGTTAATTGTAGTTAACCTTCCGGCCGCGATCCGTGTCGTGCGGTCTGCTGACCGAGGATATTTTTATTCTGCGCCATCACCCAGGCGATAAAGGCCCGCAGGGGGGCGGGAATATGTTTCCGGCTTGGGTAGTAGACGCAGAAATGGTCGGCAGGATAGCGGTAGTCGGGTAACAAATGGACCAGGCTGCCCGCGCTCAGCTGCTGCGTCACCAGCGACTGATAGACAAAGGCGATGCCTAATCCGCTCTCCGCGGCCTGGATCATTGCGCTATCGGCATCGACGACCAGATCGCCTTTAACCGCGACCTCGCTAAGCTCGCCGCTGGGGCCAATAAACTCCCAGCGGTACTTCTCCCCACCAGGAAAACAGCGGTTAATGCAGCGGAAATTAACTAATGACTGCGGGGTGTCGGGCTCTCCGGCTTCGCGTATATAGTCCGGGCTGGCCACCGGGATCAGCGATAGTTTCTCGCCAAAGGGGATGGCAATCATCTCTTTGGGCACATCCTGCGAATAGCGAATGCCGGCGTCAAAACCGGACTCGATAATATTGACTTTCCGATCGGTGGCATACAGTTCGAGCGTCACATTGGGACAGGCGTTTTTAAAGGCGATAAAATAGTCTTGAAAAAACAGGTCAATAACAATGCGCGGTAAATTAACTTTCACCACGCCTTCCGGAGTCAGACGGTGATAATTCAGACTGTCCACCACCCGGCGATAATCATTGACCACCGGCGTTATATTATTAAGAAATTCCTCACCCACTGCGGTTAATGACAAACTGCGCGTTGAGCGATTTAGCAGGCGCACGCCTAACTTTTCTTCCAGATGATTAATAGCGACGGTAAGGGCCGGTGGGGAAAGGTTTAACGCTTTAGCGGCCTGACGAAAACTGCCATGTTTCACTATGAGTATTAATATTTCTATTTGTTGCAGATCGGGCAAGGTTTTCATTGTTAATTTCCAGCTAACACCGCGTTCGGAATAGATTAATTGTTATCAATATGAAAGGGAAGTATATATTTAATGCCATTCAGCAATTAAGGAAAATAAGATGAAAACACGTTATCTTGGAAAAGAGAAGTTTCAGGTTTCCGCATTAGGTCTCGGATGTATGGGGATGAGTTTTGCCTATGGCGGCGCTGAAACGTCGCAGGCGATAAATACGATCCATGCCGCCATGGACATGGGCGTGACCTTCCTGGATACCGCCGAAGTATATGGTCCTTTCGATAATGAAGTTCTGGTCGGAAAAGCGATTAAAGGTTTTCGCGATAAGGTGCAGATTGCCACCAAATTTGGATTTCGTATTTTGCCGACCGGCCAGGGTCTGGAGCGGATGGCCGGCGTTGACAGCCGTCCGGCACATATTCGCGAATCAGTGGAAGGGTCGCTGAAGCGACTGAATGTCGAGACCATCGATCTGCTCTATCAGCACCGCGTCGATCCCGCGGTACCGGTGGAAGAGGTGGTGGGCACTATGGCCGATCTGGTTAAAGAGGGTAAAATTCGCCATATCGGTCTGTCGGAAGTATCTGCTCAGACGCTGCGCCGGGCCTGCAAGGTACATCCGATCGCTGCCGTGCAGACGGAATATTCGCTATGGAGCCGCGAGCCGGAGGCCGGTATTCTCCACACCTGCCGCGAGCTGGGGGTCGGCTTTGTGCCATACAGCCCGCTTGGCCGCGGCTTCCTGACGGGGACAATTACCGATCCCGGCGTTTTGGCAGCGGATGATTTCCGCCGCCATCTGCCGCGCTTCCAGGCCGAAACCATGCGCAAAAACCAGCTGCTGCTTGAGCGCCTGCAGCAGGTGGCCACCCGCTATGACGCGACCCTTGCGCAGATTGCCCTTGCCTGGGTGATGAGCAAAGGCGAGGATATCGTGCCTATCCCGGGGGCGAGGAAAATTGCTCACCTGCGCGACAATGCCGGCGCCGCGAATATTACTCTCGCGCCGGAGGACATCCTCACCATCGAACATATTTTCACTGCCGACAACGTCACTGGCTTACGCTATACCCAGGGCGACTTTGATTTAATCGAAAAATAATCCCCTGCGGGCAGCGGATGGTTATTACTTGCGTGACGTTGTCACCTTTGCCGAACAACTCCTCGTCAGATAGCGCACATCCTCGGCGGTTAACGGCGCGGCAAAGAAAAAAAGGGGC
This sequence comes from Klebsiella sp. K47, assembly GCF_051858335.1. Lineage (NCBI taxonomy): Bacteria > Pseudomonadati > Pseudomonadota > Gammaproteobacteria > Enterobacterales > Enterobacteriaceae > Klebsiella > Klebsiella sp. K47. The sequence continues at coordinate 60,811 of NZ_JBPYUI010000023.1, read as the reverse complement.
GGCGCAAGGCCACCCCTGATGCGGTTGCTGATGGGGATCAGCCCGGGTAGATGCCGCGGTCTTTACGCGCCATCAGGATGCGCTCGCAGGCCACGATATAGGCGGCGGTGCGCAGCGTACACTCTTTCTCGGCGGCTTTATCCCAGACGTGCACGATAGCGTCGGTCATAATGCGGTCCATCTTGGCGTTGATCTCCTCTTCGCTCCAGAAGAAGCTGGCCATGTCCTGTACCCACTCAAAGTAGCTGACGGTCACCCCGCCGGCGTTGCAGATAACGTCCGGCACCACGATCACGCCGCGCTCGGCCAGCACGTCGTCCGCTTCCGGATAGGTTGGGCCGTTGGCCCCTTCCAGCACCAGTTTGCAGGTCAGCTTCTCAGCGCGCTCGCGGGTGATTTGCCCTTCCAGCGCCGCCGGGATCAGGATGTCCATCGGGGTGGTCCAGAAGGCGTCTTTATCGATCTCCTGGGCGCCCGGGAAACCGGCAATCTGCTTTTTCTCCGCCTGCCAGGCGGTGAGGGCGGCCATATCGATTCCGCCTTCGTTATACAGGGTCGCGGTATGATCCTGAATAACCACGATACGAGCGCCGACCCCGGCGAACAGGCGGGCCGCTTCGCTACCGACGTTACCAAAGCCCTGCAGCGCCACTTTGGCGCCTTCAATTTCGATACCGGCGCGACGGGCAACTTCCCGGCCGGTGACAAACACGCCGCGTCCGGTGGCTTTTTCACGACCGAGGGAGCCGCCGAGGTGGATCGGTTTGCCGGTGACCACGCCGGTGATGGTGGTGCCATGGTTCATGGAGTAGGTGTCCATCATCCATGCCATCACTTTGCCATTGGTGCCGACGTCCGGCGCCGGAATATCTTTCTGCGGCCCGATAATAATGCCGATTTCGCTGGTGTAGCGGCGGGTCAGACGCTCCAGTTCACCTTCCGACAAGGAGAAGGGGTCGACGCGGATGCCGCCTTTGGCCCCGCCGTAAGGAATATTGACCGCGGCGCACTTAATGGTCATCCAGGCAGAAAGTGCCATGACTTCGTTAAGATCGACATCCGGATGGTAGCGAACACCACCTTTACCCGGTCCGCGCGACAGATTGTGCTGAACGCGATAGCCCTCGAAGTGGCGGATGGTGCCGTCGTCCATTTGCACAGGAATGTCGACGATCAGCGCGCGCTTCGGATGGCGCAGGGTTTCCACCCAGTAGGCAAGATCGCCGAGATAAGGCGCGACGCGGTCGATCTGGCGCAGGTAGGTGGTCCATGGAGATGTACTACTTTCAGATGCGTAAGATAACTTTTCCATAAGAGTCCTGTTTCTCAGTGTTATTTATGTCGTGTAAAACCGTGGAATAGCTACAGCAGTAAACTCTGTGCAATGAATGGTATCACCAATTTTATAAAGCGGTATTTGACGGCAATTCCGATTTTTAAATTTTTGTTAGATTTTTTATTTTTTAAGTGAATAACTACGCACGTCAACCACCCGCAAGCTGTGCATTTTAATTCACTTTTTATTCACTTAAGTGCATAAGAAAATATTTTTTCTATGTTTTTCATTATCTTGATGATCTTCAAAAAGTGAATAAATTGCTTTTGCCCGTATTGACAATCTTGTTGTTCACAGGCCAGCATTAGCCCACACAACAACATGGCATTAACCATGAATTAACAATTACCCGTAAAAAGAATAGGGCTTTATTTTTCTGTGGTGAATATTTTTACCATCGCAGCGGGTGCGCTCGTGCCCAAAATAAGCCGAGGGGCAGGGTTAATGTCGATTGTCCAACGCGACGGGAGCGTTTTCCGTCGTCTTACGTTCCGGAGATAAATTATGTCAGGCAGTATGACTCGCGAAGATTTTGACGCTTACCTGGTTCCCTGTTTTGCCCCCGCGCCGTTTATTCCGGTCAGAGCGGCGGGCTCCCGCGTCTGGGACCAGCAGGGGAAAGAGTATATCGATATGGCGGGCGGCATCGCAGTGAACGCCCTGGGCCATGCTCACCCGGCGCTGGCTCAGGCCCTGCAGGATCAACTGGCGAAACTGTGGCATATCGGCAATGGCTATACCAACGAGCCGGTGCTGCAGCTGGCAAAAACCCTCGTGCAGTCGACCTTTGCCGACAAGGTGTTTTTCTGCAACTCCGGCGCCGAAGCCAACGAGGCGGCCCTTAAGCTGGCGCGGAAATATGCCCACGATAAGTTTGGCGGTGAAAAAAGCGAAATCATCGCCTTCAACCACGCCTTCCACGGCCGCACGCTGTTCACCGTCTCCGTTGGCGGCCAGCCGAAATATTCCAGCGATTATGCTCCGCTGCCGCAGGGCATTACCCATCTGCCCTATAACGATATCGAGGCGGTCACCGCGGCGATCTCCTCGCGCACCTGCGCGGTGATCGTCGAGCCGATTATCGGCGAAGGCGGGGTGATCCCGGCGGACCCGGCGTTCCTGCAGGCGCTGCGTACCCTCTGCGATCGCCATCATGCCACCCTGATATTCGATGAGGTGCAGACCGGCGCCGGGCGTACCGGCCATCTCTACGCCTACCAGCATTACAACGTCGTCCCGGACATTCTCACCAGCGCCAAAGGGCTGGGGGGCGGCTTCCCGATCGGCGCGATGCTGGCGAAAGAGGCCTGGGCGCAGGTCTTCCAGCCAGGCACCCATGGCACCACCTTCGGCGGCAACCCGCTGGCGGCAACCGTCGCTAACGCCGTGCTGGCCCATCTCGATGCGCCGCTGCTGGCGGGCGTTGGCGAGCGCCATGCGCTGATCGTTGACCAGTTGAATGCGATCTCTGCCCGATACGATGCGTTCAGCGCCGTGCGCGGCACCGGTCTGCTGATCGGCGCTGAGCTGGCGGGGCCGCTGCGCGGCAAGGCCAAAACGTTGACTAACCTGGCGGCGGAAGAGGGGCTGATCGCCCTGATTGCCGGCCCGGACGTGCTGCGCTTCGCGCCGGCGCTCAATATCCCGCTGGCGGATATTGCGGAAGCCTTCGTGCGCCTTGATCGCGCCGTTGCCCGCTTAACCCGCTAACCGGGAGGACGGCCTGTGATGCTATTTCGTCCCGTACGGGAAAACGATCTCGACGACATCGTCCGCCTCGCCGCGCGGGCGGGGGTCGGCATGACCTCTTTACCGCATGACGTCGGGCGCCTGGCGGCCCGGATCCGGCGCAGTATCGAGACCTTCGCCGGCGAACTGCCGCGCAGCCAGCAGGGTTTCCTGTTTGTGCTGGAGGACACCGCGCTGGCGCGGGTGGTGGGGGTGAGCGCCATTGAGGTCGCAGTGGGCCTGGACGAGCCGTTTTACAATTTTCGCATTCAGAAAACGGTGCGCGCCTCGAAAGCGCTGGGAGTCTATAAGCCCCAGGAGCTGCTTAATCTCAGCTATGACCACACCGGGCATAGTGAGCTATGTACGCTGTTTCTCGACCCGGCGTATCAGCGCAACCGCAATGGTCTGCTGCTCTCCAAGGCGCGCTTTTTATTTATCGCCGCCTTTCGCGAGTGGTTCTCCCCGCACCTGTTTGCCGAACTGCGCGGCTGCAGCGATGAGCAGGGACAGTCGCCGTTCTGGGATGCGCTGGGCCATCATTTCTTCGACATCCCGTTCGCCGATGCCGACCGGCTGACCGGCACCGGCATGAAAACCTTTATTGCCGAACTGATGCCGGCGTACCCGATCTATATCTCACTGCTGCCGGAAGCGGCCCGCGGGGTCATCGGTCAGGTGCATCCCAATACCGCCCCGGCGCGGGCGATCCTCGAGAAAGAGGGTTTCAGCTGGCGCGGCTCGGTGGATATTTTCGATGCCGGTCCGGTGCTGGAGGCGGACACCGATCAGATCCGCGCCGTGCGCGACAGCCAGCGCCTGCCTGTCCGGCAGCTGATGGGCGACCTGCCGGCGCCGACCCTCGTCGCCAACGGTCAATTCGACAACTTTCGGGCGCTGCTGGTGGCCCACGAAGAGCAGGTCTCGCTTGACAGCGCCGCGCTGGACGCGCTGCAGGTCAGTGAAACCGACCGCGTTTATACGGTAACCCTGAATCCAGAGGACAACAGATCATGGCGGTAAAAGCACAGTTTATAGCCGGGCAGTGGCTGCCAGGCAGCGGCGCAACGATGAGCAAACTGGCCCCGGAGGATCAGTCGCTGCTGTGGCAGGCGGCCAGCGCGGGGGCTGACGACGTCCAGGCGGCCTGCGCCGCGGCGCGCGCGGCGTTTTATCCCTGGTCGCACCGGCCGCTGGCCGAGCGTATTGACGTCGTACAGCGTTTTGCCGCGCTGCTGGAGACGCATAAAGAGGCGCTGGCGACCCTGATTTCCCGCGAGACCAGCAAGCCGCTGTGGGAGACCCGCACCGAAGTGCAGGCGATGATCGGCAAGGCCGCGATCTCCATCGAAGCCTATCACCAGCGGACGGGCTTTCATGAGTCGACGCTGCCGGACGGTAAAGCGCTGCTGCGCCACAAACCGCACGGCGTGATGGCGGTCTTTGGCCCCTACAACTTCCCGGGCCACCTGCCCAACGGACATATCATTCCGGCGCTGATCGCCGGGAACACCATTGTGTTTAAACCCAGCGAGCTGACGCCGGCTACCGCTGAAATGACGGTCCAGCTGTGGCAGCAGGCGGGCATCCCCGACGGGGCGATCAACCTGCTGCAGGGCGGAAAAGCCACCGGCCAGGCGCTGCTGGAAAATCGTGATATCGACGGCGTGCTGTTCACCGGCAGCGCGGCGGCCGGTTTCCACTTCCATCGCTACTTCGGCGGCCAGCCGGAGAAGATGCTGGCCCTCGAGATGGGCGGCAACAACGCACTGATCGTCGCCGACGTGGCCGATATCGATGCGGCGCTGCATGTGATTATCCAGTCGGCGTTTATCTCTGCCGGGCAGCGCTGCACCTGCGCGCGCCGGCTGATCGTGCCGCGCGGCGAGCAGGGGGATGCGCTGCTGCAGCGGCTGGTAGAGGCCAGCGCGCAGATCCGCGCCGGCAAGTGGGATGATCAGCCGGCGCCGTTTATGGGCGGGGTGATCTCTCTCGACGCTGCGCAGAACATGCTGGCGGCGCAGCAAAAACTGGAGGGGCTCGGCGGCAAGGTGCTGCTGCGCATGCGCCAGCCTGACCCGCGCTCCACGGTGCTGACCCCGGGGATCGTCGACGTCACCGGTATTGAGGTGCCGGATGAAGAGTACTTTGGCCCGCTGCTGACGATTATCCGTTACGACGGCTTCCCGGAGGCGATTCGCCTCGCCAATCAGACCCGCTATGGCCTGGCCGTCGGGCTGATCTCCAGTGATGCGGCGCAGTTTGATCAGCTGGCGGACGAGGCGCGAGCCGGGATCGTCAACTGGAACAAGCCGCTGACCGGCGCATCGAGTAAAGCGCCGTTTGGCGGGGTGGGCGCCTCCGGCAACCATCGCGCGGCAGCGTGGTATGCCGCCGATTACTGTGCCTGGCCGATGGCCTCTCTGGTCAGCGATACGCTGACGCTTCCGGCGACGGTATCGCCGGGCCTGCCATTCTGATAACGGATCCTGTGAGGACATATGTCTGGTTTTGAAGCAAACTTTGATGGCCTGGTCGGCCCGACGCACCACTACGCCGGACTCTCCGTCGGCAATGAAGCCTCGCAAAATAACCGCGATGGTCTCTCTAACCCTAAAAAGGCGGCGCTGCAGGGGCTGTATAAAATGAAAGCCCTGGCCGATCGCGGCTTCGTGCAGGGCATTCTGCCGCCGCAGCCGCGGCCGAATCTGCGTCTGCTGCGCGAAGTGGGTTTCCAGGGCAGCGATGAGCAGGTTATCCGGCAGGCGGCCCACGCGGCGCCGCAGCTGCTCTCCGCCTTCAGCGCCGCCTCGTCGATGTGGACCGCCAACGCGGCGACCGTCTCACCGTCGGCGGACAGCGCCGACGGCAAAGTCCATTTCACCGTCGCCAACCTGAACAATAAGCTGCACCGTATGCAGGAGGCGCCCACCACCTCGGCGATCCTTGGCGCCACGTTCGCCGATCCGCGCTACTTTGCCCACCATGCGGCGCTGCCGCAGCATGGCGACCTCGGCGATGAAGGGGCGGCCAACCATAACCGCTTCTGCCGGGAATATGACCGGCAGGGGGTGCAGTTTTTCGTCTATGGTCGACGCGCCAGCGGCGGTATCGCCCCGGTGAAGTATCCGGCGCGGCAGACCCTCGAGGCCAGCGAAGCGGTGGCCCGCCTGCATCAGCTGGATCCGCGCTACACGGTGTTTGCCCAGCAGGCGCCGCAGGCTATCGATCGCGGCGTGTTTCATAACGACGTCATCGCGGTCAGCAATCGCCATGTGCTGTTCCACCATCAGCAGGCGTTTGTCGATCAGGCTACAGTGCTGGCCACGCTGCGGGCTAAAAGCGACAGTCTGGATATCCCGTTCACCAGCGTGGAAGTGCCGGACGAGCGGGTTTCGCTCGACGACGCCGTGGCCTCATACCTGTTCAACAGCCAGCTGCTGAGCAAACCAGACGGCAAGATGCTGATCGTGGTGCCGGAGGAGTGCCGCCAGCGGGAAAACGTCTGGCGCTATCTCAGCGATCTCGCCGCCGATAGCGCATCGCCGATCGATGAAGTGGCGGTCTTTGACCTGCGGGAAAGCATGCGCAACGGCGGCGGCCCGGCCTGTCTGCGGCTGCGAGTGGTGCTCAACGAGGCGGAGCGCCAGGCGGTCAACGCCCATAGCCTGATGAACGACGAACGTTATCAGCAGCTGACGGCATGGGTGGAAAAACACTATCGCGACCGGCTGCATGCCCGCGATCTGGCGGACCCGCAGCTGCTGCGCGAGGTTTATCAGGCGCTGGATGAGCTGACGCAGATCCTGCGCCTCGGCGCGGTCTATGATTTTCAGCGTTAAGGAGCGGCAGATGGAGCACCTGGTTAACGATTTACTGCACTGCCGCCTGCAGGCGTGGACCTTTCCGGCGGGCATCGAGGCCCGCTGGCTGGGCGAGGGCATTTTACAGCTGCTGCCGACGGCGCCGTGGCGCCGGGCGACGATCCTCTCCGCCGGCGTGCATGGCAATGAGACCGCGCCGATTGAACTGCTGCTGCAGCTAACCCACGATCTGAGCCAGGGGCGGCAGCCGCTCACGCAGGCGCTGCTGATCGTCTTTGGTAATCTGCCGGCGATCCGCGCCGCGCGCCGCTATCTGCATAACGACCTGAATCGCCTGTTCGGCGGCCGCCATCTGGCGGTCACCCCGGGAAATGAGTCGCGGCGGGCTTTTGCGCTGGAGCAGGCGGTGCAGGCTTTTTATCGCGCCGCCGATGCGGCGGGGCCGGTCAACCGTGGTCATCTCGATATGCACACCGCCATTCGCGGATCGCTGTATCGCCAGTTTGCGCTGCTCCCGGCCCACGCCGGGGATTTTTCGCCCGATTTCTATCAGCTGCTGCAGGCCAGCGGGATGGACGCCGTCGTGCGCCATACCGAAGCGGGCGGCACCTTCACCCATTTCACCTGCGAAAAGTTCGTCGCGCAAAGCGCCACCCTGGAGCTGGGGAAAGTGATGCCGTTCGGCGCCAACGATCTCAGCCTGTTCGCCGCCGCCGACGCGGCGATCCGGGCCTGGATCGCTGACGCGCCGCTGCCGCCGCGCGACAAAGCGCCGGTGGACTACTTCCTGGTCGAGGAGAGCATCATCAAGCGCGAGGGGGAATTTACGCTTAATCTCGCGGCAGACGTTGAAAACTTCACCGCGCTCCCGGCAGGGTATGAGATCGCCCGCCAGGCAGAGAAACGTTGGGTGGTGCAGGCCCGGGCCCCCTATATCCTCTTTCCCAACGCCGGGGTCGCCACCGGCCAGCGCGCCGGGCTGTTGCTCCGCGCCGCTGCCCTTCGTCTCCCGCAACCAGCCTGAGGAAACACCATGACTGAACATCAACATCAGGCGTCACCTGCCGCCGGAGGTGAAGGCGCGTCACAGCTTAAGCGCGGGCTCAGCGCCCGCCATATCCAGATGATTGCCCTCGGCGGCGCCATCGGCACCGGGCTGTTTATGGGGGCGGGGCGCAACATCGCCGTCGCCGGCACCTCGATCCTGGTTATCTATGTGCTGGTCGGGTTCTTTACCTATATGGTGATGCGGGCGATGGGCGAGCTGCTGCTCACCCGCCATGACTACCGCTCGTTTGCCGACTTTGTCGGCGAGTATCTCGGGCCGCAGGCCAGCTTTTACCTCGGCTGGACCTACTGGCTAAGCTGGGTGGTGACCTGTATCGCCGACGTGGTGGTCTGCGGGAGCTATATGCAGTACTGGTTCCCGGAACTCTCGGCGTGGATGCCGGCCCTCAGCATGCTGGCGATCCTGTTCCTGCTTAACCTGCTGTCGGTGAAAATGTTTGGCGAGGCGGAGTTCTGGTTCGCCCTGATCAAGGTGATCACCATTATCGCCCTGATCGGCACCGGCGGCTGGATGATTGCCACCGGCTGGACCTCCCCGGACGGCGTGACGGCCTCCCTCAGCCATCTCACCGACCCGACGGCCTTTATGCCCCACGGCATCACCGGCTTTTTCGCCGGCTTCCAGATAGCGATCTTCTCCTTTACCGGCATTGAGCTGCTGGGCACCATGACGGCGGAGACCCGCGATCCGCAGCGCATTTTGCCCAAGGCGATCAATGCTCTGCCGCTGCGGATTATCATCTTCTATCTGCTGTCGATGGTGGTGATCATCGCTGTCGCCTCGTGGCCGGGGGTGTCGGCGGAGACCAGCCCCTTCGTGACGCTGTTCGCCAAGGCCGGGCTGCCTGCCGCCGCGGCGGTGATTAACTTTGTGGCGCTGACCTCGGCGATGTCCTCGGCCAACAGCGGGGTCTTCTCCAGCACCCGCATGCTGTACGGCCTGTCGGTGGAGAAGCATGCGCACTGGCAGTTTCGTATCCTGTCGCGCAGTACCCGCATTCCGGTGCGCAGCCTGCTGTTCTCCTGCTTCTGCATGCTGATCGGCACGCTGTTGCTGTTTCTGGTGCCGAACGTGATGACCCTGTTCACCATCGTCTCGACCCTGGCGGCGATTATGGTGGTGTTCAGCTGGGGGATGATCCTCGTGGCCTATCTGGTTTACCGCCGTCAGCGTCCGGACCTGCACGCCGGGTCGATCTTTAAGATGCCCGCCGGGGTAGTGATGAGCTGGGTGAGCCTGCTGTTCTTCGCGTTCGCTATCTTCATCATGATCTTTGACCCGGACACGCTGCTGGCGCTGTTGGCTTCTCCGCTGTGGTTTATCGCGCTGTGGGGCTTCTGGAAGCTGAAGCAGCGGCGCGAGGGGCAGCTTCAGCTGGACAACCAGAGCGCCTGACACCCGCCGGCCCTGGCGGCCGGCTAAGCAGGGGGGAAGACTTGACGCCTGTTTGTGCCCGGTGGCGGCTGGCGCCTTACCGGGCCTACATGCTTACCGGACCTGGGATAAGCGGTTTCCCCCGCGGCGCGATCCCCCCAGGCCCGCGCACGCGCAGCGCCGCAGGGCGGGATAGTCGACTCCGTAGTAGCCCTGGCGGGCTGCGGTCAGGCGCTTTCCGCCCGGGAGGGGGCCGTGCCCAGCGCGGACTTCATCCGGCTGGCGCAGAATATCGCCAGGAGCGAAATCGCCACCGTAACGCCCAGATAAATGGCCACCGGCCGCCAGTCACCGTCATATTTTGCCAGCAGACCGGTGGCGATAAGCGGCGCGGTTCCCCCGGCCAGCGCGGCGCCCAGCTGGTAGCCGAGGGTGATCCCGGTATAGCGCACATTGGCGCTGAAAATCTCAGAGCACAGGGTGCCGAGCACCGCGGTTACCGGCGCCCACAGGATGCCGAAGGCAACGATCGTCGCCAGCATGATGCCCCAGCCGGTGCCGGTGTCGAGCAGCAGGAACCACGGGACGATAAACAGCCCCAGCAGCACCACGCTCAGGGTGTACATCTTTTGCCGACCCACCTTGTCTGACAGCAGCCCCATCAGCGGGATCATCACGGTGGCCACCAGCGCGCCCAGGGTCACGGATTCCAGCGCCTGCGACTTCTGATAGCTCAGGGTGGTGGTGGCGTAGCTGACTACAAAGGTGGAGAAGATATAGAAGGGGGCGGTCTCCACCACTTTCAGGCCGGCGGCGATCAGCACTTCCCGCCAGTGGTGCTTGAGCGTATCGCGCAGCGGGGCCTTCGCCACCTGGCCGGATTTTTTCACCTGCTTAAAGGCGGGCGTTTCGTCGATATCTTTACGGATCCACAGGCCGAGAAAAACGAGGACGGAGCTGAGCAGGAACGGTATGCGCCAGCCCCAGGCGAGAAACTGCGCCTCATCGAACAGCGTCATCAGCGAGACGATAAATGTCGCCATCAACATGCCGATGGTCACCCCGGCCTGGGGAATGCTGCCGAAAAAGCCTTTCCGCTTTTCCGGCGCGTATTCATAGGCCAGCAGCAGCGCGCCGCCCCATTCGCCGCCGATACCCATGCCCTGAATAATGCGCAGAGTAATCAGCAGGGCCGGCGCCCAGAGGCCCACCATCTCGTAGGTGGGCAGCAGGCCGATCGCCACCGTGGCGCTGCCCATCAGCGACAGGGTCAGCACCAGCGTCTTCTTGCGGCCGATGCGATCGCCGATATGGGCGAAAATCACGCCGCCGATGGGGCGGATAAAAAAAGTCAGCGAGAAGGAGAGCCAGGAGAGGATCAGGCCGATAACCGGGTCGACCATCGGAAAGAAGATTTTGTTGAACACCAGCGCGGCGGCGGTGCCATAGAGAAAATAATCGAACCATTCGATGGCGCTGCCTGTCAGGCTCGCGATCAGTACCTTCTTGTTTTTCTGCAGAATGGATGCAGTGTTGTCTTGTGGATTGCTCATTACGAAACGTTCTCCCGCCACGGTAGATAGGTCAGGTGTCACTCTGTACGAGCAGGGTGCAACCTGATGTGAAAAGGTTGTGTAATTGTTAAGCAACTTAGGGTTGAAGGTTACAATTGGCAAGTTTATGGCTGGCAAACTGGGCGTTATGGCGCGCTTTGAACTGGTATAACCGCGACGCTATTTTTTATTTTCCACCTGATTTTGCTGTTTTTTGTTATTTTCATAGTGAGTTGTTAAGGTGCAACCCGCCTGTTTTTAGATGTTTCTTGTTATTTCAAAATGGTTACAAATCGACGCCGCTATGCCTTCCGGCAGGCGGCGTTTATGATAGCGAAAGCATCCTCTCCGCTCGGCTGAGAGGGGATTAAGGAGACAGAATGGCAGAACAATTTCCTCCGCTGTCAGCAGCGACGCTGGCGGCGGCTAACCAGGTCGGCGCCTGGCTGGCGCAGGACGATCTGGCGACGCTGCCCGCGCTGCCGCAGGTGGACGTGGTAGTGCTGGCCGGCAACGCCGTGATCCCAACCATCGACGCCGCCTGCCGTCTGGCGGCGGCGCAGGCGGTCCCGCTGCTGATCAGCGGCGGCGTGGGGCATTCTACGGGCTATCTCTACGAGGCGGTGCGCCAGGATCCCCGTTACCGTACGTTGCCGGTGGATGGCCGCCCGGAAGCGCATGTTCTGGCCGACATTGCTCATGACTACTGGCACATCCCCCATTCGCGGCTGGTGGTGGAGGACCAGTCAACCAACTGCGGTGAGAACGCCCGTTTTACCCGGACCACGCTGGAGAGCCGGGGGCTCGCCCATCGTCGCGGGATCGTCATTCAGGACCCGACTATGCAGCGGCGAACCATGGCTACCTTCGCCCGCGTCTGGCAGGGGGCGACGACGCCGCCGCAGTGGTTGAGCTTTCCCGGCTGCTCGCCGGTGCTGGAGCAGACCGATGGCCAACTGGGGTTCGCGGGCGGCGGAGCGGGGCTCTGGCCGGTCACCCGCTACCTGGGGCTGCTGCTGGGCGAGCTGCCGCGCCTGCAGGATACCCCTGAAGGGTACGGTCCGCGGGGAAAAGACTTCATCAGCCATGTCACCTTCCCGCCGGAGATTCTCGACGCCTGGCGACAGCTGCGGGAGGACGCCCAGCTTGCCGGGGCGCTGCAGGCCCGCACCCTCGGCTGAAAAATGCCCGTTTACGGCAGATTCGTCGCAAACGGGCAATTTGTGTTATTAAAATGTAACCTCAAGCGGGCATTTTTGGCCCGTTTTTATGAATCAGCTCACAGAACTGCGTCAATGTGCTGCCGAACAGCGGCTTATCCGCCCGATATTTAACAAAAAAATCACCTGTTAAATACAAATGCACCACAGGAGCAGCCATGACAGCACCCGTTCAACACCCGATGTATATTGATGGCCAGTTCGTTTCCGGTCGCGGCGACGGCTGGATCGACGTGCTTAACCCGGCGACCGAAGCGCTGCTGTCGCGGATCCCGGACGGGACTGCCGAAGAGGCGCGGCTGGCGATTGACGCCGCCGAGCGCGCCCAGCCCGGCTGGGAAGCGCTGCCGGCCATTGAGCGTGCGGGCTGGCTGCGCAAAATTGCCGCCGGTATCCGCCAGCGTGCCGACGAGATCGCCGGGCTGATTGTCGCTGAAGGCGGCAAGATCCAGCAGCTGGCGGCGGTGGAGGTTGCGTTCACCGCGGACTATCTCGACTATATGGCAGAATGGGCGCGCCGTTACGAAGGTGAGATCGTGCAGAGCGATCGCCCGGGGGAGAATATCCTTGTCTTTAAACGCGCGCTGGGGGTGACCACCGGGATCCTGCCGTGGAACTTCCCGTTCTTTCTTATCGCCCGCAAGCTGGCGCCGGCCCTGATCACTGGAAATACCATCGTCATTAAGCCCAGCGAATTTACGCCCAATAATGCCATCGCCTTTGCCGAGATTGTCCATCAGGTTGGGTTGCCGAAAGGGGTCTTTAACCTTGTGCTTGGCCGCGGAGAAACCGTTGGCCAGGAGCTGGCCGGCAATCCGAAGGTGGCGATGGTCAGCATGACCGGCAGCGTGGCGGCGGGAGAAAAAATTATGGCCGCTGCGGCGAAAAATATCACCAAAGTGTGCCTCGAGCTCGGCGGCAAAGCGCCTGCCATTGTAATGGATGATGCGGATCTGGAGCTGGCGGTGAAAGCGGTAGTGGACTCGCGGGTGATTAACACCGGGCAGGTGTGTAACTGCGTCGAGCGGGTCTATGTTCAGCAGGGAATATACGACCGCTTCGTCAACCGCCTCGGTGAGGCGATGAAGGCCGTCCAGTTTGGCGACCCGGCGACGCGAGATGACATCGCGATGGGGCCGCTGATCAACGCGGCGGCGCGGGACCAGGTGGCGGGCAAAGTGGCGAAGGCGGTGGCGCAGGGGGCGCGGGTGGCGCTGGGCGGTCAGCCGCTGGAGGGCAAAGGCTATTTTTATCCGCCGACCCTGCTGCTGGATGTACGTCAGGAGATGGACATTATCCATGAGGAAACCTTCGGTCCGGTGCTGCCGGTGGTGGCCTTTTCGACCCTCGATGAGGCGCTGGCGATGGCCAATGACAGCGATTATGGCCTGACCTCCTCAATCTATACCCGCGATCTGAACGTGGCGATGAAAGCGATTAAGGGACTGAAGTTTGGCGAAACCTATATCAACCGTGAGAACTTTGAGGCGATGCAGGGGTTCCACGCCGGCTGGCGTAAGTCGGGGATCGGCGGGGCAGATGGCCGCCACGGCCTGAATGAGTACCTGCAGACCCAGGTGGTCTATCTGCAGGCCTGAGGCACTCCACACAGAACCGGCGGACAGCGCAGGCTGTCCGCCGTTCACTTAGCGGGCAAATTTCTCCAGCACGCGGATCAGTTGGGTGACAAAGCCGTATTCGTTATCGTACCAGGCGACGGTTTTCACCAGCTGTACGCCGCCGGCCTCCACAATCTCCAGCTGGGTAGCATCGTAGATCGAACCGAAATGGCTGCCGATGATATCGGAAGAGACGATCTCCTCTTCGGTGTAACCAAAGGATTCGTTACCCTCGGCCGCCTGCCTCATCGCCTGATTGACCTCATCCGCAGTCACCTTTTTCTCCAGCACCGATACCAGCTCCGTCACTGAGCCGGTTTTGGTCGGTACGCGCTGGGCATGGCCTTTCAGCTTACCGCTCAGGGCAGGGATCACCAGGCCAATGGCTTTTGCCGCGCCGGTAGTGTGGGGGATAACGTTTTCCGCCGCCGCCCTGGAGGCGCGCAGATCTTTTCCGCGCGGCCCGTCCACCAGCGACTGGGTGCCGGTATAGGCGTGGATGGTGGTCATGGTGCCTACGGTGATGCCGAAGGCATCCTGCAGAACTTTGGCCATCGGCGCCAGGCAGTTGGTGGTGCAGGAGGCCACGGAGATGATGGTGTCATCCGGGGTCAGGGTGTCATCGTTGACGTTGTAGACGATGGTTTTCATCTCGCCGGCGGGGGCGGAAATCAGCACTTTGCGCGCGCCGGCCTGGAGATGGGCTTGCGATTTCTCGGCCGAGGTGTAGAACCCGGTACACTCCACAATCACCTCGGCGCCTGCCGCCTGCCATGGAATATGCTGCGCCTCTTTTTCGGCATACACCGTAATGGTTTTGCCGTTGACGATCAGCGCATCTTCGGTAAAGTCGACGCTCCACGGGAAGGGGCCGTAGTTTGAATCATGCTTCAACAGGTAGGCCAGCACCTTTGGCGAAGTGAGGTCGTTGATAGCCACCACTTCCAGGCTGCTGTCGACTTCTAATAAACGACGTAACACCAGACGTCCGATACGACCAAATCCATTAATCCCAAGTTTACTCATGGATATTCTCCGGTTGGTAAAACGACTCGATGTGATGAAACTCCTCCAGGCTTAGCCCTGTCCCCCTGATTGGTCAACTGACAATCTGTGCGCTATGCCAGGGCCTGCGGGCCGGAGAGGGGAAAAGTGAATGTTTTCCCGGTCTTTTTTGCCCGTGACGGCAGGGAATGATTTTTGTTACCAGAGATGAGGGGGCTGCCTGCTGGCGAAACGACGAAAAGCGTCTATGCTTAACTATTGAATAGCTTAGTAAAAAATTGACGTTAGACGAAGGGAGAGGTTATGGGATTCTGGAGAATCGTTTTCACTATCATTCTGCCGCCGCTGGGTGTGCTGCTGGGAAAAGGCTTCGGCTGGGCGTTTATTCTCAATATCATTTTGACCCTGCTGGGCTATATTCCTGGCCTGATCCACGCCTTTTGGGTGCAGACCCGCGATTAAAGGCTGACCCTCGCCGCCTCCCCCTGAGACCTGTTCAGGGGGGCATCAGGCACTCTTTATATAACAGCGTATTATCCTTCGACCAGTAGTGCCGGGTCTCCTCTTCCAGATCGACGATCCACTTAAACACCCCGGCGCTGGCGAGATCCCGGCAGTACTGTTCAAAGTTAATGGCCCGGGCAAAGTGGCGGATAACGGCGGCCCTGGTCAGACAATGGCTGCCCTCAGCGCGAACGCGCAGCAGCCCGCGGGCGCTTTTTACCGAGACCACCTCGTCGTTTGCCATTACGAAATTCATATTGCCGGTGGAAACAAAATAGATGTAGTAGGAGACCTGATGCCGACGCAGTTCATTGGCGAAGGTGGCATAGTCGGCGTCAGAACGCGCTTGCTCAAAAAAATGACCCAGCCTGACCAGCAGTTCCATTTCGATCCTTATCGTGTCGCTGTGTGCGGCTTTGGCCGATAGCGGCAGAAACCATTCACTAAATAACTTATTCGCATTTTAATAATATAGGCGCGTTATATTAATGGTTATTGCGTAACTGGAACACGGTTTCAAGTGTTACAATCTATTGCAATCGTTTGGCTACCTGGTCAGCGATGCGTAAGCGAACGGCGAGGCGGGAACGAGGAGACAAGCGCCGGCGGGGAAGGCCGCCGGCGGGAAAACGGCGCTACTTCTGAATCAAATAGCGAATGGTTGGGCCATCCTGTTGAATATCCAGCACCGTGTAGCCGTGGTTCCTTGCATCAAGCGGAATGTTATTGATCGACTGCGGACAGTCGCTGACCACTTCGAGGATCTCGCCTTTTTGCAGGGAAGGCATTGCCTCCAGGGTAGCGACCGCCGGATACGGGCAGGGTTCGCCGACCATATCCAGGCGATAATCAGGGATGATGTTTTTCATGCGCTCTCCTTCACGGTCCGGACCGCCGCCTGGCGGCGGAAAAAATGTCTCTCCCAGGCGATCACCAGCAGCAGGGCGATCAGCAGCAGCAGATAGGTGGCCAGTAGTCCGCCAAAGGGACCGAAGGCGTTCAGCAGGTTGACTTTCTGCCAGTGGGTGGCGAGGGGGGCGGCGATATCGTCCCAGCACCAGGCGAGCAGCGTTGAGCCGATGACGTTGCCCAGCCCAACCCACCAGTAGTGAACCTGGCCCTCCACCGCCCGGTACATCCAGCCGGTCTCACAGCCGCCGGCCAGCACGATGCCAAAGCCAAATAGTAGCCCGCCAATCGCCGCATTAGGACCGGCCCACATAATTTTCGGCGCCATCCCCAGCTGCACATAGCTGAAGATACCGATGGCGCTCGCCGCCATGCCGAAGATAATCGCCTTCGCCATCACCGTCCGGCCGGTGATCCACATATCGCGAAAGGCGGAGGTAAAGCAGATCTGCGCGCGCTCGATAAGCAGACCAAAGCCAATACCGAACAGCATCGCCAGGCCCAGCGCCGGGTGGTCTGCGGCGGTGAGCAGGCCCCAGCCGATCATGGCGAAAAAGACCACCATCCCCAGGCGGAAGCGGCGGCGCGCCTGCTGCGGTTTTTGGGTTAAGGGCGAGGCGGCGGACACTTTTTGCATTTTTACCGGGATGCGAAAAAGGGGCAGCAGCGTGAAGCGGGCGCCAAACCAGGAGCCGATGGCGGTGGCGATGGCAAACAGCCAGGCGTGCAGGGAGAACTGCGGAATGCCGGTGAAGAAGGCCGCCAGGTTGCAGCCCATCGCCAGCCGTGCGCCGAACCCGGCGATGATGCCGCCCGCCACGGCCTGCGCAATGCGGATCCGGCTGCGTGGCAAGCGCAGTTTGACGTTATTCGCCCACAGCGCGGCGGCCAGGCAGCCGCCGAACATGCCGATGATCATCCTGCCATCGATGCGGGTCAGCGGCGACCCTTCGAGATGTATCAGCTGGTAATAGCCCCACTGTTCGCTGTGGACGCCCAGCAGCTGCAGCAGCTGACCACCCCAGCGGGTGAATTCGCCGGTCACCGCCCAGAAGGTGCCGGTGATGCCAAAATAGTAGGTAGAGAGAATGCCCGCGGCAATGACCGCCGGGACAGGAGACCAGAACCGGATAAGCCAGGCCTGTTTGAAGGATTGCCATGTCATAAAAATGCCTCTGAACTCAGAAGGTATTAACGGTCGATGACCGACCAAAGGGGGCAAATAGTACCCGCCTTAGCGCCTGCTTTCTCTGTTTTGGATCAAGGCCCTACGCTTGCGTCAGCACGGCAACCAGCGCCAGCAGCGCGGGCAGCGCCTGAATATAGAGAATTTTGCGGCTGGCGGTCAGCGCGCCGAAAATCCCGGCGGCCAGCACGCAGGCCAGGAAAAAGATAACCACCTGCACCCCCGGCGCCCCCAGCCACAGCCCCCATGCCAGGCCGGCGGCCAGAAAGCCGTTATACAAGCCCTGGTTGGCCGCCAGCACCCGGGTCTGCCGGGCGAAATCGGCGCTGAGGTTAAAGGCCCGGCGCCCGGCGGGGGCTTCCCAGAGAAACATCTCCAGCACCAGGATGGCGAGATGAATAATAGCGACCAGCGCAACGAGGAGAGTGGCTAACACAGCGGTCCTTAACGATTAGGGGAATGTTTCTCCAGTATAACCGCAGGCGCTCACCAGGCGAGAGGGCGACTGCTATAGTGCAGATAGCGTCATATTTTCCCGCCGCGAAGAGCGTCGGTTTATCTGATTGCCCTTTGGTTTAGCTAAGCGGTGCTAGCATGCCGGGTTCTTTTTACGGGTATGGCATAGGTTACTGAATGGTAAATAAATTATGGATTTTGTTATCAGCGCTACTAATGGTTGCCATGCCGTCGGTGCAGGCCGGGGAATTAAACCTCTATTCGATGAATACCGGTTCCTATGTCTATCATATGACGGGTAACCACGGACAATATAACGAACATTTCAATAACAACTTTTTCTCGGTGGAGCGCAAGTTTTCTCAGGATTCAAAATACAGCGTGCTGGTCGGAACGATGAAAAACAGCTTTGACGATCGTTGCCTGACCCTCGGCGTGCGCCGCGACTGGCTGAAAAACGATACCGGCTGGGTACTGAAAGGGGTGTATGCCTATACCGGGGAATTTTTCTTTGATGCCTTCAGCCACTGTGGGGATTCCGGCACCTACCGCACCGCCAAAAAAATCACCGGCATCGGTTTTTCGCCCTACCTCTATCATGGCCTGCAATATAATTTCACCGATTATTTCGGTGTGGAAGGCGGCATTATTGTGCCGGCGATCTTTGTGATGAGTGTTCAGTGGAGCTTTCGCTAGACGCTTTATTTCCCGGGAAAAGAGCAGGCCACCACAGGTGGCCTGATACTAACGACCTGGCGGCAGGAATTAATGGAAGCCGAGACGGATCAGATCCAACGGGCAGAAGCGGCCCTCGCAGCCGTCGATTTCAACGCAGTCCGCCCGGCGCAACTGCTCAGCGGTTTTCCCCTCGCCATGGATAGCTTTAATCACGCCCGTCGTCCCGTTACCGGCGATCATTACCATGCTGCCGGTAGCAATAGCGTTACGATTACGGTCATAGGTTTTCATGGTCTCCTCCTCAATAAACCTGGGTGAAAGCAATGATTAAGCGCGCAAATTAATACCGCTTTCTGCCTAAAAAAGTTTTGAGGATAATCAAATTTATTTTAATAACCACCTGAGCATAAAGGCAAGAAGACCTTCTGTTCGCCTCCATCGCATCGCCTGCGCGGCGAGGGGATGAAGCGTGATACTGGCCGTCATATGTCAGCCAGGTTACTGTTTTATGACCAGATTATTAACCTTGCCAGCCCGCGGAAAATAGCGAAAGATGGCACTATTCGGGCATCAACGGTGCCAGTGCCTGTCCTGAGGGAGCCATGAGTCAAGACGTCACCGCGAAGATGTTAAAGCCCGATTTTGATAGTGAAGTTTCCGGCCTGGTGCATGGCTATTTGTTTCATGAACAGCGCCCCCCGCAGCCGATCGCCTCTGGCGAGGTATGCGCCCGCTATCAGGCGCTCGCCGATGACAAGGCGTTTATCTGGTTACACCTGAATCTTAATCATGCCACCGCCGAGAAATGGTTAACCAGCCACTTTCCGGTGGCCGATTTTTTCTTCGAGGAGATCCGCAGCGGCTCGCACACCACCCGCATTGAGCGACAGGGGGAAAATCTGTTCGCTGTGCTTAACGATGTGCTGTTTCGTCCGCAGGATACCAGCGCGGAAACCGCCACGCTGTGGCTCTACTGTAGCCCCAGGCTGGTGGTGACGGCGCGCTTCAAACCGTTGCGGTTTATCGAATGGATGCTGCCGCGCTTGCAGACGCTCAGGGTGAACACGTCTACTGAGCTGCTGGCCTTTCTGCTGGAGGAGCAGGAGGAGGTGCTGGAGCAGGTCGTCCGCCAGGCCAGCCGCCATGTTGACCTTATTGAAGAGCGTCTTCTGAGCAATCACGTGCAGCGCAACCGGGCCGATCTGGCGCGGCTACGGCGGATGCTTTTACGCTTCCAGCGGCTGCTGGCGCCGGAGCCGGCGGCGATGTTCCGGCTGCTTAACCGGCCGCCGGCGTGGATGGATCGCGCGGTGGTGCAGGCGTTTCGTCAGTTCACCGAAGAGTTTAGCGTGGTGCTTAACGATCTGTCGGGCCTGATCGAGCGCATCAGTCTGCTGCAGGAGGAGATCGGCGCCCGCCAGCTGGAGCAGAGCAATCGCACCCTCTATACCCTGACGGTGATCACCGTCCTCGCGCTGCCGATTAACATCGTCGCCGGTTTCTTCGGCATGAACGTCGGTGGGATCCCGCTGGCAAGCAACCACCACGGGTTTATCCTGCTGGTGGTGATTGTCGCTGTCTTTACCCTCGGCGCCGGTTATCTGGCGTTTCGCCGGCGCGATGACCTGTAGATTGCGCGTCGAATCAGCTGAGGCTGCGCAGGGCGGCAATCAGTCCTTCGACACCGCGTTCCAGCTTCTCGCGCGGGCAGCCGACGTTGAGACGCAGAAAGCCGTTGCCCTCAGGACCATAGGTATAACCCGGCATAATCGCCACCTTCTGTTCGGCGATCAGCGCCTGCTGTAGCGCGCGATCGTCAACGTTGAGCGGGCGCAGGTCGATCCATGCCAGGTAGGTGGCCTCCGGCGGCTGCCAGCAGAGCGCGGGGAAGGCGTTGTTGAGCGTGTCGGCGACATAGCGCATATTCGCCTGCAGGTAGTCGCGCAGGGCATCGAGCCAGGGAGCCCCGTCGCGGTAGGCGGCGATATGGGCGACCAGCGCCGGCACGGAAGGGGAAGAGAGCCCGTCGCGACCCTTTAGCGCCTGCAGGTAGCTGTCGCGCTCGTTCTCTTCGGGGATAAAGCCGTAGGCCCCGGTAAAGGCCGGAATATTGAAGCTCTTCGAACCGGAGGTGAACAACGCCCATGGTCCCTGAGCGACCTCGCTCCACGGGATATGGCGGTGTTCGCCCCAGGTCATGTCCATATGAATTTCGTCGCTAATCACCCTGACGCCATGTTTTTGACACAGGGCCGCCATGGTCTCCAGCTCCTCGCGACGCCAGACTTTCCCCGTTGGGTTGTGCGGGCTGCACAGCAGCAGCAGGGTATTCTTTGGCTCCGCCAGCGCCGCCTCCAGGCGGTCCATATCGCAGCGCCAGCGATTATCCTTCAGGATCAATGGCACCGGGGCAATCCGCCGCCGGTTAGCGGTGATGGTGTTATAGAACGCATCGTAGGCAGGGGTGTGGACCACGACGCCGTCGCCTTCTTTCGACCACTGGCGGATGGTTTCCGCCACCATGTAGATAACCGACGGTCCGTAGACCACAGATTGCGGATCGATGTCGCTGTTAAAGCGGCTGGCGTACCAGTGGGCAATCGCCCCGAGAAACGCCTCGTTGCGCCAGCGGCTGTAGCCGAACACCCCGTGGGCCAGCCGCTGGCTAACGGCGTCGAGAATACAGGGCGCGGTGGCGAAATCCATATCGGAAATAGTGAACGGCAGCAGATCGGCGGCGCCAAACCGGTCGGCGACATAGTCCCATTGCGTGCACCAGGTGCCGTGGCGATCGATAGGGGTGGCAAAATCAAACATTGGAGCTTCCTTAGCGAGCGCCCCCTCCGTAGCGGAGGGGGACTAGTGGGATCAGGCCTGCACGGTATTCATCAGCGTGGCCATCTCATCTTTTACCGACTGTACCTGCGGGCCAATAACCACCTGCAGATTATGCTGGTTGAGCTGTACCACCCCGATGGCGCGATGGGCTTTCAGCGCGGCGGCGTCCACTTTGCTCATATCGTGCACCGACAGGCGCAGACGGGTAATGCAGTTATCCAGCGAAACAATGTTCTCTGCGCCGCCGAGCGCCGCCAGAATCGCCGGTACGTTATACCCGGATTTGCCGATGGTACCGGCGACGGCTTTCTCCACGCTGGCGGCAGTGTCGATGTCGCGGCCCGGCGTTTTCAGATTGAAGCGGGTGATGGCGAAGCGGAAGATGGCATAGTAGACCGCGAACCAGATAGCCGCCACCACCGGCACCAGATACCACTTGGTGGCCAGGCCATGCAGAATGCCAAACACCACGAAGTCGATGATATTGCCGTCGGTGTTGCCGATGGTTACCCCGAGCACCGCCATGATGGTAAAGCCGAGACCGGTCAGCAGCGCGTGGATGACATACAGGACCGGCGCGACAAACAAGAACAAGAACTCCAGCGGCTCGGTGGTGCCGCCGACCACGCAGGCGATGACCCCGGAGATCAGCAGGCCTTTAATTTTATGTCGGTTTTCCGGACGGGCGCAGTGGTACATCGCCAGCGCGGCTCCCGGCAGGCCGCCGAGGAATGCCGGCATTTTACCCTGCGACAGGAAACGGGTGGCGCTTTCGGCGAAGCCGTGGGTCGTCGGGCAGCTCAGCTGCGCCTGGAAGATGGTCAGCGCGCCGCTGACGCTGTGGCCGCAGACGTCGAGGGTGCCGCCGGCTTCGGTAAAGCGGATCAGCGCCACCAGAATATGGTGCAGGCCAAACGGCAGCAGCAGTCGCTCGCCGGTGCCGAAGATCATCGGCCCAAAATCCCCGGCGCTGTTGATCATCTTCCCGAGGGCGTTGATCCCCATAGCGAAGACTGGCCACACCAGCGGGATCGCCAGCCCAACCAGCCCCAGCACCACGGTGGTGACGATCGGCACGAAGCGGGTGCCGCCGAAGAAGGCCAGGGCGTCCGGCAGGCGAATGTTATGGAAGCGTTCATGCAGCAGCCAGACGATAATCCCGGCGATCACCGCCCCGAGGATCCCGGTATCGATTGACGGAATGCCGATAATGTTCTGGATATTGTTGGCCTTCAGGATCGCGGCGTCGGTGGTGGGCAGAATACCCTTCGCGGTCAGCCAGAAGTTGACCGCCAGGTTCATGACCGCGTAGCCAACGAAGCCGGCGAAGGCGGCGACGCCTTTGTTCTCTCGCGCCAGACCCAGCGGGATGGCGATACAAAACATGACCGGCAGGAAGCTGAAGGCAAAGGAGCCGACCTTGCTCATCCAGATAAAGATGGCCTGCAGCAGCGGCATATCCAGCCACGGCAGCAGAGTCAAAACATCGTGACTGCTTAGCGAGCTGCCGATCCCCAGCATGATCCCGCAAAACGAGAGCAACGCTACGGGCAGCATGAAGGTTTTTCCCAGCTGCTGGAAAAATTCCCATAAGGTGATTTTTGGTGCTGTTTTCGCCGTCATAGCACGGTTCCTGATTCATAAGTGGTCGGGAGAACTAACGCCACGGCAAGATAAAACGTTTTACCACTTTTTAGTGCGATAAAAATCACATATTCAAGCGATAATAAGGTTTATAAAGATCGCACAATGATAAAACGATTTATCGACAGGCAAGGGAGTCAGCCAGCAGGTTATGGCAATCGCAAAAAAGATCACCATCAATGATGTGGCGCTGGCTGCCGGCGTCTCCGTGAGTACCGTTTCACTGGTACTGAGCGGCAAAGGGCGCATCTCCAGCGCCACCGGCGAGCGGGTTAATCAGGCTATCGAACAGCTGGGATTTGTGCGCAATCGTCAGGCGGCCTCGCTGCGCGGTGGGCAGAGCGGCGTGATTGGCCTTATCGTCAGCGACCTGTCAAAACCGTTTTATGCTGAATTAACCGCCGGCCTCACCGATGCCCTGGAGAGGCAGGGGAAAATGGTATTTCTCACCCAGGGAGGCCGCAGCGGCGAGAAGATGGCCCAGCGGTTTGATACGCTGGCGGCGCAGGGGGTGGACGGGGTGATTATCGCCGGGGCGATCGACCGCGGGAGCGAGCTGCGCGAGCGTGCGGCGGAGGCGGGGGTGCCGCTGGTGTTTGCTTCCCGCGCCAGCTATCTTGACGATGTCGACCTGATCCGCCCGGACAACATGCAGGCGGCGCAGCTGGTGACGGAGCATCTTATCCGCCGCGGCCATCAGCGGATCGCCTGGCTCGGCGGGCAGAGTGCTTCGCTGACGCGCGCCGAGCGGGTCGGCGGCTATTGCGCCACCTTGCTGAAATACGGCCTGCCGTTTCACAGCGAATGGGTGCTGGAGTGCGAGTCCAGCCAGAAGCAGGCGGCGGAGGCGATGACCGGCCTGCTGCGCCAGAATCCGACCATTACCGCGGTGCTGTGCTACAACAACGTGGTAGCCACCGGCGCGTGGTTCGGTCTGTTACGGGCTGGAAGACAGAGCGGGGAAGATGGCGTCGAGAGCTACTTTGAGCAGCGGGTGGCGCTGGCGGCGTTTGCCGACGTGCCGGAGGCCGCCCTCGACGACCTGCCTCTCACCTGGGTGACCACCCCGGCGCGGGAGATGGGGAAAAGCCTGGCGGATTCGATGCTGCGGCGGCTGGAAGAGGGGACTGGCGAGACGCGAAACCAGATTATGCCCCCGCGGCTGGTGACGCGAAAATAAGGGAGACGGCGCGCGCTGGCCGTCTCCTGTACCGATAAGTTACGGCTGCGGGGCGGCGTCGTCCTGCTGAGGAGCGGCGTCATCCTGCTGCGGCTGGCCTTCCTGCGGCGCGCTGTCCGGCAGCGAAGGCGCTTCCAGACCAAACATCGCGGCAAAGTCTTGCAGCGGCATTTTCTGTCCGTTCAGCGTCACCTGGCCGTTCGCGTACTGCAGACTGCTGCTGATGGCGTTATCTTCCATGGTGGTAATGCGGAACATCTGGCCCATCGCCGCCAGGCCTTTGACCTGCTGATCGGCGAGTTTGGCGGCATCGGCCGGCTGATAGCCTTCCAGACCGGCGATCTTAGTCATAAACTCCGTCGCCATATCCACCGGGATCACCACTTTGCCGTCCAGGGACTGCACCACGCGATCCAGGCTGTCCGCCAGGGTCTGCGGCGGAGCGGTCACCTGGGCCGGATCTTTCAGCAGAACCGAGAAGTTGAGGGTGCTTTCGCCTTTGGCATTGCGCCAGCTCAGCGGAGAGATGGTCACCGACGGGTTGCCTTTGAGCAGGATCGGCAGCGCATTGAACAGCGTTTCGGTGAGGGCCTGCTGATACAGCTCCGGATTCTGCGCCAGCTCCGGTTTCGCCAGCAGCGCCTGAGACTGCGCGCTGTACTGCTGACTGAACTGGTGCCACGCCTGACCGTCGACGTTATCCACTTTCAGCGTGAGTTTGCCGCTGCCCATATCCTGCCCCTGCAGCTTGAGGCTGTTGACGGTGTAGTTCACCTGGCTGTTCACGCCTTTGCCGTCCTGGGTCAGCGTCGAGCCGCCGTCCAGCGCCATGCCGTCGATCAGCGCCAGCTCTTTGCCTTCGACGCTGATGGCCAGTTTATCGAGGGTCATTTTTTGCTGGCCGATACGTTCGTTGAAGCTGGCCAGCTCGGTGGCGCCGTCGGTGGTCAGGTTGACGAAGCGCAGCTGTACCTTCTGATTATATTCGTTGAGCGCATCGATCTGCCCGCTGCCGGCCTGGCCCTTCAGGCTGATGTTTTTGCCGTCGCGGTCGGCGTCGAGCTGGAACTGACCGCCGCTGAAGGTGACTTTCTCATCGCCTTTAGCGTAGTCGAGGGCGTTAAGGACGATAGCCGACTGGCTGTCGCCGCTGTAGGCAATGCGCGTATCGACGGTAAAGGGGGTGTCGCCTTTGGCTATCTCGAACAGCGCCTGGCTGGCGTCGTTTTTCACCAGCGTGGTGTGGACGGAAGCCATTGCCGGCGCCAGATTAAAGGCTTTTAACGAGGCCAGCGGGAAGGGGCCATGATCGACCACTTCGTCAAGCACCACGCTCTGCCCGGCGGCCAGCCAGCCGTTAGCCTGACCGGCGATCGGCTTCACCACCAGCTGCAGATGGCTGCTGAACAGCCCGCGCTGGTAGTCCTGATAGCTCAGCTCCAGACCTGACTCCGGCGCGCTGCTGCGCAGCTGGGCGTTTGCCTGCTGCACCATATCGGCGATCCGGCCTTCCAGCTGTTTACCAGTGAACCAGGCGCCGCCTGTCCATACCACGCCCAGCGCCACGATGACTCCTGCTGCGACCAGCGATTTTTTCATAGCATTTATCCATAAATGAAGCCAGGCGGAGAGACCGCCTGGCTGAGTTATCACCAACAGTAAGCGCGACCTGAAGGGTCAGTCGCTTACTGGAGCTTATTGAAAACGCGCGCCACGCGGCCGCGGCCGCTGACCTGCACCGGCGATTCACTGGCGGCCACGAAGGCCGACTCGCCCGGCTTGAGGGTCAGGCTCTGGTCGCCTTTGCGCAGTACGGCTTCGCCGTCGACGCAGAACACGATCGCCGCGCTTGCCTGGGCTAGATCGCTGGCCTCGGCGGAGAGGTCATGCAGGGAGAAGGCAAAATCTTCCACCGGGATCGGGAAGTCGAGTTCCGCGCCGTGACGCTGCGGCTGGGTCAACAGCTCACCCGCCGGTTTAGCCTCGAACTTGACGTTAGCAACCAGCTCAGGAATATCAATGTATTTCGGCGTCAGGCCGGCGCGCAGTACGTTATCCGAGTTGGCCATCACCTCCAGCGCCACCCCCTGCAGATAGGCGTGCGGCGTTTCAGCAAACAGGAACATCGCTTCGCCTGGGTTCAGCTTCACCACGTTCAGCAGCAGCGGGGAGAAGAGGCCGCTGTCGTCCGGATAGAATTCCGCGATCAGGCGGATAGTCTGCCACGGTTCGCCTTGTTCACGGGCCAGTACGTCGCGCAGCACCTGCAGCGCCTTGGCCTTTTCCTCACCCTGCATATTTAGCAGGCTGGCAAACAGCTGGCTCAGGTGAGTCGCGTCCGGCTGCTGCAGGAAGGCGCCGATTGCCGGATGCGCGCTAGCCACCGGCTGCAGCAGGGTGACAATCTCGCTGAACTCGCGAAATGCATTCATCGCCAGGAACGGCGTCAGGGCAAAAACCAGCTCCGGTTTGTGGTTCGGATCTTTGTAGTTACGCTCGGCGGCGGAGAGCGGGATACCGGCGGCGTTCTCGCGGGCGAAACCTTCTTCCGAGGCCTGCTTGTTGGGATGCACCTGAATTGAGAGCGGCTGAGCGGCGCACAGTACCTTAAACAGGAACGGCAGTTCACCAAAGCGGGCGGCAACCTTGTCGCCGAGCAGAGCGGCTTTATCCGCGTCAATCACCTCGCGCAGCGAACGCGGCTGGCCGTCGGCCGCCAGGATCTGCGAGCTGCTCTTCGGATGCGCCCCCATCCACAGCTCTGCCATCGGCAGATTGTCCGGGTTGGCGATGCCATACAGTTCAGTTAAGGCGGTGTGGCTTCCCCATGCATAGTTCTGCACGGCGTTAATCAGCTTTTGCATTCTCAATCCCTGTTTCAAACAAAGTAAATTTTATCGCCCTATTAAACCAGCAAACGGTGGAGAAGCAACTGCTGAAAGAAAAAGTCGTCCTTGTCTCAGTTTTTGTTAAAAAATTGTGTAAGATTGTTCGACTCGCTTTTCTACAGGCACATGGAGTCCCTGCCTGAAACATAATCAGCCAAAGCAGTAAGTGAGAGTACAATGTCGAATAAACCGTTTGTTTACCAGGATCCTTTTCCGCTCAAAAAGGATGACACCGAGTATTATCTCCTCAGCAGTGATTACGTCTCCGTCGCCGAATTCGCCGGCCAGGAAGTGCTAAAAGTTGACCCTCAGGCGCTGACCCTTCTGGCGCAGCATGCTTTCCACGACGCCTCCTTTATGCTTCGCCCTGCGCATCAGCAGCAGGTGGCGGATATCCTTAACGATCCGGAAGCCAGCGAAAACGATAAATACGTCGCGCTGCAGTTCCTGCGCAACTCGGATATCGCCGCCAAAGGTATTCTGCCCACCTGCCAGGACACCGGCACCGCGATCATCATGGGTAAAAAAGGCCAGCGCGTGTGGACCGGCGGCGGCGATGAAGCCGCCCTGGCGCAGGGGGTGTATAACACCTATATCCAGGACAACCTGCGCTACTCGCAGAACGCGCCGCTGGATATGTATAAAGAGGTTAACACTGGCACCAACCTGCCGGCGCAGATCGATCTCTATGCTACCGATGGCGATGAGTACAAATTCCTCTGCATCGCCAAGGGCGGCGGCTCGGCGAACAAAACCTATCTGTACCAGGAAACCAAAGCGCTGATCACCCCGGCGAAGCTGAAAAATTACCTCGTCGAGAAGATGCGCACCCTCGGTACTGCCGCCTGTCCACCGTACCATATCGCCTTCGTGATCGGCGGTACCTCGGCGGAAGCGACGCTGAAGACCGTGAAGCTGGCGTCCACCAAATACTACGATGGCCTGCCGACCGAAGGTAACGAGCACGGCCAGGCGTTCCGCGACGTGCAGCTGGAGCAGGAGCTGCTGCTGGAGGCGCAGAACCTTGGTCTCGGCGCGCAGTTCGGCGGCAAATACTTTGCCCACGATATCCGCGTGATCCGTCTGCCGCGTCACGGCGCTTCCTGCCCGGTAGGGATGGGGGTTTCCTGTTCCGCCGACCGCAACATCAAAGCCAAGATTAACCGCGACGGCATCTGGATCGAGAAGCTGGAGAGCAACCCGGGGAAATATATCCCTGAGCATCTGCGCCAGGCCGGGGAAGGCGAAGCGGTGAAGGTAAATCTTAACCAGCCGATGAGCGAGATCCTGGCGCAGCTGTCGCAGTATCCGGTATCCACCCGCCTGTCGCTGAGCGGGACTATCATCGTCGCCCGCGATATCGCCCACGCTAAGCTGAAGGAGCTTATCGACAACGGCGAGGCGCTGCCGCAGTACGTCAAAGATCACCCGATCTACTACGCAGGTCCGGCCAAGACGCCGGACGGTTACGCCTCCGGCTCTCTGGGGCCGACCACCGCAGGCCGCATGGACTCTTACGTTGATCTGCTGCAGTCCCATGGGGCGAGCAAGATCATGCTGGCGAAAGGCAACCGCAGCCAGCAGGTCACCGACGCCTGCCACAAACACGGCGGCTTCTACCTCGGCAGCATCGGCGGCCCGGCGGCAGTGCTGGCCCAGCAGAGCATCAAGAGCCTCGAGTGCGTGGCCTATCCGGAGCTGGGTATGGAGGCTATCTGGAAAATTGAAGTGGAGGATTTCCCGGCCTTTATCCTCGTTGATGATAAAGGCAATGACTTCTTCCAGCAGATCCAGACCTCGCAGTGCGCCCGCTGCGTGAAGTAACCCAGGCCGCCCTTCGGGGCGGCGCTGGTCGATGACAAACCTGATTTCGTTAGGGTGAGCGCTTTTCTGCCGGGCGGCGGCTTTCGCCTTACCCGGCCTACGAAAAACAGCAATATCAATAAGTTATGCAGTTCTCTGTAGGCCCGCGCAATCGCAGCGCCGCCGGGCAATCCCGACGATTGCATTTTGTCAGCGGTCTGGGCTGCCCCTCGGGGCGGCTTTTTTTATGGCGCTTCGCGGCACGAACCACCAAAACAACTTATCAATCTGGCCAATACTTAGTCTTTTAAGCAGGTGAGCTTTGTCGCTATGACGCACTTTTCATCCAAGGAGAAAGTAATGACAACGCATCGCAGTGAAAAAGACTCGATGGGCGCCATCGAGGTCCCGGCCGATAAACTCTGGGGCGCCCAGACCCAGCGCTCGCTGGAGCATTTCCGCATCTCGACCGAAAAAATGCCCGGGGAGCTGATATACGCCCTGGCGCTGACCAAGCGGGCGGCGGCGAAGGTTAACCAGGATCTCGGACTGTTGACGGCGGAAAAAGCCGGGGCGATCGTCGCCGCCGCTGACGAAGTGCTGGCCGGAAAGCACGCGCAGGAGTTCCCCCTGGCTATCTGGCAGACCGGCTCCGGCACCCAAAGCAATATGAATATGAACGAGGTGCTGGCCAACCGCGCCAGTGAACTGCTCGGCGGAGAACGGGGGATGGCGCGAAAAATTCATCCCAATGACGATGTGAATAAGAGCCAAAGCTCAAATGATGTATTCCCCACCGCCATGCACGTCGCGGCGCTGATTGCCCTGCGGGAAAAAGTGATCCCGTCGCTGCAGGCGCTGCGGGCGACGCTCAATGAAAAAGCGGTGGCCTTCAGGGATATCGTCAAGATCGGCCGCACCCATCTGCAGGACGCCACGCCGCTCACCTTAGGCCAGGAGATCTCCGGCTGGGTGGCGATGCTGGACCATAGCCTGAAGCACATTGAAGCCAGTCAGCCGCATCTTGCCGAGCTGGCGCTGGGCGGGACGGCGGTAGGAACCGGGCTGAATACCCATCCGGAATATGCCGTACGGGTGGCGGCCGAGCTGGCGTCACTCAGCGGACAGCCATTTGTCACCGCGCCGAACAAATTCGAAGCGCTGGCCACTGTGGATGCCCTGGTCCATGCCCACGGCGCGCTGAAAGGCCTGGCGGCCTCGCTGATGAAAATCGCTAACGATGTCCGCTGGCTGGCCTCCGGCCCCC
Organism: Klebsiella sp. K47; assembly: GCF_051858335.1. Classification (NCBI taxonomy): domain Bacteria; kingdom Pseudomonadati; phylum Pseudomonadota; class Gammaproteobacteria; order Enterobacterales; family Enterobacteriaceae; genus Klebsiella; species Klebsiella sp. K47. The sequence goes on along the minus strand of NZ_JBPYUI010000023.1, from coordinate 30,730 downwards.
GCTGCGGCATTGGTGAAATCGCCATCCCGGAAAACGAGCCAGGGTCATCGATTATGCCGGGCAAGGTTAACCCAACCCAGTGCGAAGCTCTGACCATGGTCTGCTGCCAGGTGATGGGCAACGACGTGGCAGTGAATATCGGCGGTGCTTCCGGCAACTTTGAGCTTAACGTCTATCGCCCGATGGTCATCCACAACTTCCTGCAGTCGGTACGTCTGCTGGCGGACGGTATGGCGAGCTTTAACGAGCACTGTGCGGTGGGTATTGAACCGAATCGCGAGCGGATCAGTCAGTTGCTCAATGAGTCGCTGATGCTGGTTACTGCGCTGAATACCCATATCGGCTACGACAAGGCGGCGGAAATCGCTAAAAAAGCGCACCATGAGGGGCTGACTCTCAAAGCCTCGGCGCTGGCGCTGGGCTACCTGACGGAAGCCGAATTCGACAGCTGGGTGCGCCCGGAAGAGATGGTCGGCAGCCTGGCTATTCGCTAGCCAGCCAGAGGTGCAGGCGCGGGATAAGCAATCTCAGCGACTGCGCCTCCGGTTTGTAGCGATACTGCACATTGTCGGCATCATAGTTCAGCAGCTCGCCAATATCCGGTACGCTGACCCCCCGGCTGCCGGACATCAGGGCGATCAGCGGGCTGGGGCAGGCGTACTGTACCTGTTTCTGCTCGCCGGCGTACCAGACGCGGGCGATCGGCTGGACTTTCACCGGTCGTTTTATTTTCAGCCGCGCCCGCTGCGGCAGGGCGGCGATATCCTGATACTCCCTTTCCAGTTTGCTCTGCCACTGCTCCCGGGTCCACGGCGGCACCGCCCGCGGCGCTTGCAGGCTTTTCTCCAGCATCATCAACACCTGGTCGCGGGTCAGATTCTTGATGACGTGCTTATTGGCCCAGCCGAAGCGGATGGTGCTCGGGTCGACGAGGGGCGTCAGCGTGCGGTAGGCGCTAAGGGTGATCAACCCCGGCAAATGACGGTGTACCCACTCAAAACGGGCGGTGGGGGGCAGGCCGGAGTCGACGGTGACGATCTTCTCGAAGGTGGCCTTCAGGGCATTGATATGCTGAATACGCGCCAGCAGATCCTGCTGCTCCGCGGCGGTAACCTGCAGGCAGATAGCCCCCGGCAGGCGTACGGCGGCCTTGCTGCTGCGGTTTTCCGATTGCTGCTGGATAAACAGATGGCTGTAGTGGCGCAGGGCGCGCGCCAGGGCCGTCTTGCCGATGTGCTGCACCACTGGAATGGTGGCCAGCGGATCGTGCTCGGCATCCTTACCGATCGCCGGCAGTTCAAATACCCGGCCCGCCAGCAGACGGCAGTCACTTAACGCCTGCTGGAGCGCCTGCAGCTCCAGCTCGATCTGGCGAAAGGTATTATTCAGACGTTCAACGAGGTCGTAGCTGGCCATTATTACCACCTTAGTTACAACATACTATTAGATTTTTGCAGCATACCCAGCCCGCGGCTTCTGCGCAAGTTTTATTCAGGCAGAGGTGAAATCAGGCAGCTGATGATAGACCGGCCAGCTAAAGCAGAAGCGGGCGCCGCCGAGAGGGCTGGCCTCGCAGCGCACCTCGCCGCCCATCGCCTGGGCGATACTGTGGACAATCGCCAGGCCGAGGCCGCAGCCTCCTGTCGCCCGGTCCCGGCTGGGGTCAAGGCGGACAAAGGGCTCAAACACCCGCTCGCGCTCCTCGGGGGCGATTCCCGGGCCGTCATCCTCAACCAGCAACGATGCGCGCGAACCCTGCAGCGTCAGGCTGACCGCCACCCGCTGGCTGCTGTAGCGCAGGGCGTTATTGACCAAATTATCCAGCACCCGCTCCATCAGTCGCATATCCAGCGCGCCGTAGTTACCGTGGGTCAGCGTCGCCAGGGCGACCTCGCGCTGTGGGTTAACCATCTGGATATCCTCGACGTGATCGCTGATCCAGGCGGGAAAATCGGGAGTCGTCAGGCTGAGCTCCGTCTGCGGGCGGTCGAGGCGGGCGTAGGTCAGGAGCTCTTCAATCAGCGCCTCCAGCTGACCGATATCGCGGTTCAGCGCCTGCGATTCCGCCTCGGTGAGATTCTCGCTCATCTCCAGACGGTAGCGCAGGCGTACCAGCGGTGTCCTGAGTTCATGGGCGATGCCGTCAATCAGCTGCTTTTTGCTGGCAATAAGCGCATTAATGTTATCGGCCATTTGGTTAAAGGCCACCCCGAGCCGCTCGAAGCTGGACATACTGTCGAAGTGAATGCGCTCGCTGAGGTGACCTTCGCCAAAGCGCTGGGCGGCCGTCTCAATGCGCAGCATGTCCTGCCAGTGCGGGCGCATCCAGATAAACACCGGAAAGGCCAGAGAGATAGCAATAAACGCCATTAGCGCCACGTCCAGCAGGCGCATCTCATGCAGAAAATAGAGATAGGGCACCGGGCCCACCGACAGCACATAGTGGCTGCGGGGAATGCGCTGAATAAAGGTGTACTGATCGTCGAGGGCGACGATATCGCCGGCGCGCAGGTGCTGCATCGAGCTTTCCGACAGCTTAAATTTGCTGATCGGCTCGATGTGCAGATCAAACGATAAATTCAGGTCCAGCTCTTTAAGGGTCTTGCTCCAGTCGCGCGGCGGTATCTCCCGCAGCTCGCTGCGCATCAGATACAGCGAGCTTTTCATCAAATCGTCAAGCGACTGCCGTCCGGCGCGCTCCGCGGTAAATTTATAGACCAGACCGACCAGCATGGTCATCACCAGAAAGCAGACGAAGAGCAGAAGATAGAACTGCACGAACAGCTTTTTCATTACATTACCGCGTATTCAAGAGAAACCTGTCTGGCGCCCCAGGGGCATCTTCTGCGCGTCGGGGAGTCAATGTTATCGATATCCCCGGGCGAGGCGCGGGGAAATCATAGATACGCTATCAAAGCAGGGTTTATGCCCCCTGACAATAGCCAGCCTGGAGACAGAACGGTGAAAAGGTGACAGTGTCACTCGATGCGGTGATTTCTTCACCCTCGGGGGGAGCAGGGCAATCGTATTTTGTGCGTCGATGGATACGCTACTCACGATAATAAGGAATGTCTACCGGATAGGTGGTCGTCAGACTCAGCAGCCGACAGCGCACCAGCTTTTCCGTTTCGGCATACCAGTAAGCAAACTCGCCGGTGGTCTGGTGGTAAATCATCTGATCGAGGTTGGCAAACGGGATCACCAGCAGCGGCCCCTGGCGAACGTGGCCGCCGCCGGTTTCAAAGTGATGCTGCCCCCAGGATTGCTGGGTATGTTCATAGCGATGAAGGATCACCTCGATTTGCCCGCGCTGCGGACAGAGGAGTCGAATATCGGCGTTGTCGAGGGAAAAAGCCCAGCCAGAGAGAGAAGTGAACAGTGAGAGTGCCAAAAGTACAACGTATTTCATCATGCAAAAGTCCTGTGTTTTCAGGCTTTATGCCACTCTGACAGCGGTAAGTCCTTGAGCACAATCATATTGAGGAGTTATGTGATGGGGTTCTGTACGGCTAATTCTAATGATTTAGTCAATATGACAAGTTCCGGTGATGAATGTGCGCGCCAGGGACGAACGCAGCAGGCAGCAAACGTGATAACTTTGCCGCCGGCGAGTGCGCGATGAGCGGGCCCCTCGCAGGGCCGCAGAAGGGCTGCTTAGTTATCCCAGGCGTGAGGGGCGAACAGGTAGCCTTTGTTGCGAACGGTCTTAATACGATAGGGCTCCGTGGCGTTGTCGAGCAGTTTTTTGCGCAGGCGGGAGATAGCCACGTCGACGCTGCGATCCATCCCGTCATAGGTAACGCCGCGTAAATTTTTCAGCAGTGCGTCGCGGTCCATAATCTGCCCGGCGTGGGTGGCCAACTCCCACAGCAGATCGAAATCGGCGGTCGACAGGGCGACGTTTTCTCCGCCAAGCAGCACCTGGCGGTTGACCGGGTCAATGGTCAGCGAGCCGAAGGAGATGGTTTTATGTGGCGTGAGCGTTGAGGAGGCGGATCCGGCGCCTGCCGGAGCAATATGCTGGCGCAAATGCAGACGCAGTCGCGCGAGAAGTACCGCTGGCGGGGTGGTTTTCAGAATATAATCGCTGGCGCCCATCTCCAGGGAGAGGATATGGTTCATATCGCTGTCGAGCGAAGTCAGCAGGACAATCGGCCCTTGCCATTGCCCGCGCAGATCGCGACAGAGCGTCATTCCGTCCTTGCCGGGCAGCATAATGTCCAGCAGCACCAGATCCGGTTTCTCCCGCGCGATCACCTCCTCAGCGCGGTCGCCGCGAGGCTCGACCACCACATCCATATCATGCTTGCCGAGATAGGCGGCGATCAGCGTGCCTACCTCAGGGTCATCCTCAACAAAAACGATTTTATTCATGTCTATTGCACATCAGTAAAAGAAGTAACATACACCGCACTTATTTTACCCGCCATTACTCTTTTATAAACAGCGTTAAATCCGCTATGCTGCCCTAACTTATTGATTCACTGTTAAGGCATACGGGCATGGGGCTGTTAATCAAAGGGCTGTTGGGAGCGCTGGTGGTGGTGCTGATTGGCGTGCTGGCGAAAACCAAAAACTACGCTATCGCTGGCCTGGTCCCGCTGTTTCCCACCTTTGCGCTCATCGCCCATTATATTGTCGCCAGCGAGCGGGGGATCGAAGCCCTGCGCGCGACCATCGTATTCGGCATGTGGTCGATTCTTCCCTATTTTATCTATCTGCTGTCACTGTGGTATTTCACCGGGATTATGCGCCTGCCGTTGGCGCTGGCAGGCGCAGTGGGATGCTGGGGGCTGTGCGCCTGGCTGTTAATCCTCGGCTGGAGCCGTTTCCACTAGCGCAGCGGGCGGCCGCCGTCGACAGCGAATGAGCGGCCGGTAACGTAGCGGCTGGTAAACAGGTAATCGATGAGATCGCTAATCTCTTTTTCGCCAGGGGCGATTTTCATCAGCGATTTATCCAGCGCCTGCTGACGATAGGCCTCGTCGTCACCCTCATTAAACATGATTAGCGACGGCGCGATGGCGTTGACCTTAACCTCTGGCGCCAGCTTGCGAGCGAAGGAGCGGGTCATGTTATCCAGGGCGGCTTTGCTGGCGGCGTAGGCGATATGTTTGTCGCTCCCGCGCTCCACCACGTAATCGGTGATATGTATAATGTCGCTGGCGGCATGGCCGTGGCCGCGCAGCAACGCCTCCAGCGCATGGTTGAGCAGATAGGGGGCGTGGACGTGGATCTGCATCATGCGGTTGATGACGGTGCTCAGCGGGACGCCCGGCTTTTCCGCCATCCAGTCGCTGGCGTTATGGATGATGGCGCGCAGACCGTCGGTGTGTGATTTGACCGCTTCAGCGAAGGTCAGAATGCCGTCATCGCTGCTAAAATCGGCCTGCAGGCAGAGCGCGCCCGCTTCGCGCAGGCCGTCAATCGCCGGATAGGGCGTACGATAGCTGACGATGACCGGCTGGCGCTGCTGCAGAAAATGGTGTGCCAGAGCGAGGCCGATGCGGCGGCCTGCTCCTGTGATCAGAATCGGGCGGGGCTGTTGTTCAGCCATGGGTATCTCCTATGCGTTCTGCGGCAGGGCGACCGCTTACCCCACCAGCATCCACGTTGCCGGCACAGCGGCAACCAGCAATAAACCAATTAGCGCCACTTCGCGGCGTTTGAGCGAACGATCGTGCTGGTGCGTACGTCGGGCGTACAAAAAGACCAGAAGACCCGGAGCGTAAAGTACCACCGACAACAGCAAATGCACAGGCCCCGACGCGTATAATAACCATATGCCATAAATACAGGCGCCGATAGCCACCGCTTTATGCAGCGGGCGAGTGGCGATTTTCAGCAGAAAGGCGCCGACCAGCAGATAGGGCACGAGAATCATCTCAGAGGCAATGGTCAGCAGCGTGCCGTAGTCCGATCCGGTCAGCCAGATCAGCACCAGCGATACCTGAACGCTGATATTGGTCAACCACAATGAGGCGGAGGGGGCGTTGTTGCTATTCTGACGGGCAAACAGGCGCGGGAAGGCTTTATGAGTGGCGGCGAGGAAAGGCACCTCCGCGGCCATGATGGTCCAGCTGAGATAAGCGCCGCACACCGACACGATCAGCCCGGCGGCAATGACGATCTCCCCCCACGACCCCATCAGCCTGACCATCAGTCCCGCCATCGACGGGTTGCGCATTTCGGCCAGTTCGCTGCGCGGCACGACGCCCAGCGACAGCAGGGTGACCAGCAGATACACCGCGAGGGCCGACAGCACCGCCAGCAGCGTCGCGCGGCCAACGTCGCGCTTGTGTCGCGCCCGCGCGGACACGACTACCGCCCCCTCCACGCCGATAAACACCCACAGGGTGATCAGCATGGTGTTTTTGACCTGCTCCCATACCGGCACGCCCAGCGCCAGGCCGCTAAAATCGAGGCGGAACGTATCCAGCTGAAAGGCCAGGGCGGCGAGCGCGACGAAGGCGCCCAGCGGCAGAAGCTTGGCGAGGGTGGCCACCAGGTTAATCCCCGCTGCCGTCTGGACACCGCGCAGGACCAGAAAGTGGACGACCCACAGCAGAACCGACGCGCCAACGATAGACTGCCAGGTATTACCATCGCCAAACAGGCGCAGCTCAGGGGTATCGGTGAAAAAACTGAGCGCCGAAAAGACGATAACCAGATAGGAGACATTGGCGATCACCGCGCACAGCCAGTATCCCCAGGCGGAGCAGAAGCCGATCAGTTCGCCGAATCCTTCGCGAGCGTAGGTGAAGATCCCGCCGTCGAGGTCGGGACGAATACGGGTCAACAGCAGCATGGCGAAAGCGAGAAACAGGATCCCGACGCCGGTGATGGCCCAGCCAATGAGCAGAGCGGAGGGGCTGGCCACGGCAGCCATATTTTGCGGCAAACTGAATACGCCAGCGCCGAGCATTGAGCTAAGGACCAGGGCGGTCAGGGCGCTCAGGCCCAGTTTCTTTTCCATTGCATTCCCGAGGTGAAAATGGCTGTTCCAGAATATTTATTTTGCGAAATCGCATAAAAATGGAGGATTGCGCTAAGGCGCGGGATTTTACGGAGTGTCCGGGGGCCATGCAATGGCGGGGGATGAAAAAAAATGAAAAGGCGGCAATGCGCCGCCTTTTTAGCCAGCCAGCAGCGATTATTTGTACAAATCGGCGCTGATGGTGATGTTGCCGCCGCGTTCCTGCCACTGGCGGGTGATGTGGTAGTACTTCGCCCCTTTCTTCGCCGCGCGTTTCGCCGTCTGATAGGAGATCTCGGTCATGTTGCCGTAGTTGCCGGTGAACTGGATGTTATCGAACGGCACCATTTGCGCCGCAGTCACTTTGTTCACTTCTTCGACCTTAGTGCCGTTCGGCAGGGTGACAGTGTAACGTCCACCTTTCGAAGACTGAGTCTCAAAGAAACGCCCAACGCCGGTACCCGAACCCACCGCGGCGGTGGTGGCAACGCCCGGAATTTCAACGTTCTTCGCCGCTTCGCCGCCTTTGGCCAGCGCTGCGCGGCCAGCTTCAGAGTCAGCCGGGATCGCGTCCGGGCTCTGCAGCACGCGTTTTTCAGCATCTTTTTTGTAGATATAAGCGGTAATGCGCTGGTTGCCGCCCTGGTTGGCGTCAACCTGGCGGACGATAAAGAACGCATAGGCGCCTTTTGCTTTCGCCGCTTTGGTGATGGCGTCGTTGACTTCCGGCTGGCTGCGATAGAAGCCCTGAACGGTGACGGTGTCGTAAGGCATCAGCTCAACGGCCTGATCTTTCGGCAACTCCATCACGCCGTTGATAATGCGATTCTTCGGCGCATCCGCTTTCGGCGCGTCTTCTTTATAAAGGTCAGCCGTGACGCGCCAGTTGCCGCCATTGCCGTAGTCCGACGTGTCGACAACATAGAATGAGGCCGCGCCGTCTTTGTCGGCTTTGCGCGATACTGCCTGTACCGCATCGCCAATGGCATTAAACCGGCCGGTGACGACAACGCGATCGTAGGGCTTCAGCGCAGCCGCCTGCTCCGGGGTCAACTCGGTCGCTGCATGGGCAGACAACGTGGCGGTTGTCAGGAGAGCAGACGCCAGGAGGGTGTTTTTAAGCTTCATAAAAATAATCCTTTGCCTTGCGCAAACCATATACTGGTGTTGTTGTTGACTGAAAACGTTTGATTATTGCATTTAATCGCCGTGACTGTCTGCGTCAATTTTTGCTTGCCGCCCGAATCGTATACTACGGAAAGATAACATTTTTCGATATGTTGAAAAAACAGGCGCTTGACCAGCAAAAACGATAATCAATACCACTTTTATTAGTTAATGTAATGTTAACACAATGATCTCAATGGCGATAAATGGCGTTTTATACCGCAGGATAAGCGGATTATCAGGCCTGGGCGGCAAATTCAGGTAAATATTGCTGCCCGGACCCATCTGAGCTGACAATAAGCAATAAAATCAAAATTTGTGTTTTATCGCAGTAGATCACAATCGGTATTTTCAGTAGGTTATAAAAAGTTTGTTACTGTTTCATTTTGTAGACAGCGAAAGATGGCGAGGAAGATTTTGCCGTCCTGGCGTTGTTGGGCAGAAAAGTAAACCATCATCAAAAACCGATGGAAGGGAAAACTATGCGTATTGGTGTACCACAAGAAAGGCTAGCCCAGGAGACCCGGGCCGCCGCCACGCCGAAGACCGTTGAGCAATTGCTCAAACTCGGCTTTAGCGTCGCGGTAGAAAGCGGCGCCGGGAAGCTGGCCAGCTTTGACGATGAGGCCTTTGCCGAGGCAGGAGCTGAAATCGTGACCGGCGACGAGGTATGGCAGTCTGATGTCATCCTTAAGGTCAATGCTCCGAATGACGATGAAATTGCCCTGCTGAATCCGGGGACCACGCTGATTAGTTTTATCTGGCCGGCGCAAAACCCGCAGCTGATGGAAAAACTGGCGGCCCGTAATATCAACGTAATGGCGATGGATTCCGTGCCGCGTATTTCCCGCGCCCAGTCGCTGGATGCGCTCAGCTCAATGGCCAACATCGCCGGGTACCGCGCTATCGTTGAAGCGGCGCATGAATTTGGTCGATTCTTTACCGGGCAGATTACGGCGGCAGGCAAGGTTCCGCCCGCCAAGGTGATGGTCATTGGCGCCGGGGTCGCCGGTCTGGCGGCGATTGGCGCCGCCAACAGCCTGGGCGCTATTGTTCGCGCCTTCGATACCCGTCCGGAAGTGAAGGAGCAGGTGCAGAGTATGGGCGCCGAGTTCCTCGAGCTGGACTTTAAAGAGGAAGCGGGCAGCGGCGATGGCTACGCCAAGGTGATGTCTGAGGCCTTTATTAAGGCTGAAATGGCGCTGTTCGCCGCGCAGGCGAAAGAGGTCGATATCATTGTCACCACGGCGTTAATCCCGGGCAAACCGGCGCCGAAGCTGATCACCCGCGAAATGGTCGACTCCATGAAATCGGGCAGCGTGGTGGTCGATCTGGCCTCGCAAAACGGCGGCAACTGTGAGTACACCGTACCGGGCGAAGTGGTGACCACCGCCAACGGCGTGAAAATCATCGGTTACACCGATCTTCCTGGCCGTCTGCCGACCCAGTCCTCCCAGCTCTACGGCACCAACCTGGTGAACCTGCTGAAGCTGCTGTGCAAAGAGAAAGACGGCAATATCGTTATCGATTTCGATGACGTGGTAGTGCGCGGCGTGACCGTTGTTCGCGAAGGTGAAATCACCTGGCCGGCGCCGCCGATTCAGGTCTCCGCTCAGCCGCAGGCCGCGGCGAAAAAAGTGGAAGCGCCGAAAGAAGCGGTGAAACCGGCGTCGCCGTGGCGCAAATATGCGCTGATGGCGCTGGCGATTATTCTCTTCGGCTGGCTGGCCAACGTGGCGCCAAAAGAGTTCCTCGGCCATTTCACCGTCTTCGCGCTGGCCTGCGTGGTGGGTTACTACGTGGTGTGGAACGTCTCCCATGCGCTGCATACGCCGCTGATGTCGGTGACCAATGCCATTTCGGGCATTATCGTGGTTGGCGCGTTGTTGCAGATAGGCCACGGCGGCTGGGTCAGCTTCCTGAGCTTTATCGCGGTGCTGATCGCCAGCATTAATATTTTCGGTGGTTTTACCGTGACTCAGCGCATGCTGAAAATGTTTCGCAAAGGATAAGGGGTAGCACATGTCTGGTGGATTAGTAACGGCTGCATACATTGTTGCTGCAATCCTGTTTATTTTCAGCCTGGCGGGCCTGTCGAAACACGAAACGTCGCAGCAGGGCAACTATTTCGGCATCGCCGGGATGGCCATTGCCCTGATCGCTACCATCCTGGGGCCGGACGCCGGCAACGTCGGCTGGATTATTCTTGCGATGGTGATCGGCGGGGCGATCGGTATTCGTCTGGCGAAGAAGGTCGAGATGACCGAGATGCCGGAGCTGGTGGCTATCCTGCACAGCTTCGTGGGGCTGGCAGCGGTGCTGGTGGGTTTCAACAGCTACCTGCAGCATGAAACCGGTATGGAGCAAATTCTGGTCAATATTCATTTGACCGAAGTGTTCCTCGGGATCTTCATCGGCGCGGTGACCTTCACCGGTTCGGTGGTGGCGTTTGGTAAATTGCGCGGCAAAATTTCCTCCAGGCCGCTGATGCTGCCCAATCGCCATAAGCTGAACCTGGCGGCGCTGGTGGTTTCCTTCATCCTGATGGTGATTTTTGTTCGCTCTGACAGCACCGGCACCCAGGTCCTGTGCCTGCTGGTGATGACCGCGATCGCGCTGGCCTTTGGCTGGCACTTGGTGGCCTCTATCGGCGGTGCGGACATGCCGGTGGTGGTCTCGATGCTCAACTCCTACTCGGGCTGGGCGGCAGCGGCGGCGGGCTTTATGCTGAGTAATGACCTGCTGATCGTCACCGGCGCGCTGGTGGGCTCTTCCGGCGCCATCCTCTCTTACATTATGTGTAAGGCGATGAACCGCTCCTTTATCAGCGTGATCGCCGGGGGCTTCGGCACCGATGGTTCCTCCAGCGGCGGCGATGAAGAAGTGGGCGAGCATCGCGAGATTAGTGCCGAAGAGACGGCGGAGATGCTGAAAAACTCGCACTCGGTGATCATCACCCCGGGCTACGGTATGGCGGTGGCTCAGGCGCAGTATCCGGTAGCAGAAATTACCGAGAAGCTGCGGGCGCGGGGTATCAAAGTACGCTTTGGTATTCATCCGGTGGCCGGGCGCCTGCCGGGGCATATGAACGTCCTGCTGGCGGAAGCCAAAGTGCCTTACGACATCGTGCTGGAGATGGATGAGATCAACGACGATTTCAGCGACACCGACACCGTGCTGGTGATCGGCGCCAACGATACCGTCAACCCGGCGGCGCAGGACGATCCGAAGAGCCCGATCGCCGGCATGCCGGTGCTCGAGGTGTGGAAAGCGCAGAATGTGGTGGTCTTTAAGCGTTCAATGAACACCGGTTACGCCGGCGTACAGAACCCGCTGTTCTTTAAAGAGAACACTCATATGCTGTTTGGCGATGCTAAAGCCAGCGTCGATGCGATCCTGAAAGCGCTGTAATGTAACATAATTGTTTTACAACGTTTGTTTATAAGCCGTCTCCTGTGAGACGGCTTTTTTATATGCAGGGGGATGCCTGGAATTGTTCATAAAATAAGCGGCAAGAGGTGATATAATGTTCCGGTTCTTAAATCAGACAGAGGATATTATGGATACCGAGTTAACCCCAACGCAGATGGCCATCGAATTCTTACGCCGCGACCCCACCGTCATGACCCCAGCGCAGTATCTGAAAAAACTTAAACTGCTGGAGCTGGAGTTTGCTGACCTGATGGCGCTCTCCTCGCTGGAGCTGAAAGAAGAGATCGATCTGGCCTGGCGTCTGGGTATCCACTAAGCCATTCTCGCTGGACAGCGACAGGGGCCGCCAACGGCCCTTTTTTTGTGCCTGGCTGGCAGCAAGCAAAAAAATCCCCCGCGAGGCGGGGGAAGATGAGCGGTAGCGGTTAATCGTCGTCGTCGTCGTCCAGTTCCACCGGCGTCTGGTAGGCCTCCGGTTTCAGCACCAGCAGGTCACAGCGCAGGTGGTCGACAACCTGTTCCGCGGTATTGCCGAGGAACGCCGCCGACAGGCCGGTACGTCCGACCGTTCCCAGCACCACGATCCCCGCCTGCAGATGCTCGGCGAGGTCCGGGATCACCTCTTCAGGCAGTCCTTTTTCGACGTGGGTGAATTTTTCATCGATGCCAAACTTCTGCCGCAGCGCTTTCATCGCCAGCAGATGCTGGCCGCGGATCGCGTCGTTGTAGACGCTGGGATCAAAATCCGGCAGTTCTATCGCGATATTGATCGGCGTCACCGGGTAGGCACCGATCAGGTGCACTTCAGTGTGGTTGACTTCTTCCGCCAGCGACAGCGTCTCGCGAACCAGCTTCTCGTTAAGGGTGTTGTGATAATTCTCTTCGCTGGCGAGATTGACGGCGACCAGCGCTTTGCCGCCTTCCGGCCACGGCTGGTCTTTGACCATCCACACCGGGCAAGGGCATTTACGCAGCAGATGCCAGTCCGTCGGGGTAAAGATCACCGCCTCCAGTTTGTCGTGCTGGTGGGCCATCTTCAGCAGCAGATCGTGTTTCTCACTGACCACCTCCTGAATAATCGCTTCGAAGGGACGGTTGTGCCACACCACTTTCACGTCAATCGGCACGCCCGATTCCAGGTAGAATTTCGCCTGCTCGCGGATCCAGGCCGTTCGTTGGGCAATGACGCCCTGGCGCATTGCCGTCCGCTCGTCCGGCGACAGCAGGGTGGTCATTTCATAGGAAAAATCATAGATCGGCAAAAAGGCTTTGATGCGTCCACCAATCCGTTGGTGCAGGTACACCGCTCGCCTTAGCGCCGGCTGGTCGTCCTGGTTAGGATCGATTACTACCAGCATGCTCTGATACTTCGCCATACAGGGTCTCCTTACAACTGCAGCTACCGTCAGTTATTAAAAAGATAACCTATATGGATGAATTGAAACAGGGGAGGAGCCTGGTCAGATCAACAAATCTGAAAAAATTGCCGATCGTGACCAGGTATTGCGCAGAGATTAAGCGACGTTGCGCGCCTGCCCGGCCAGCTGGGCCAGCAGATCGCTGTTTTCAATAGTGATATATTTGCCTTTCACCGCCAGCATGCCGCTTTTCTGAAAACGGCCCAGCAGACGGCTGATGGTTTCGACGGTGAGGCCGAGATAGTTGCCAATATCGCCGCGGGTCATGGTCAGCCGGAACTCACGTGGTGAGAAGCCGCGCTGGGCGAAACGACGAGAAAGGTTATAGATAAACGCGGCCAGGCGCTCTTCGGCATTCTTTTTGGAAAGCAACAGGATCATATCCTGGTCGCCTTTAATCTCACCGCTCATCAGGCGCATCATCTGCTGACGCAGATTGGGCATTTTTCCGGAAAGATCGTCAAGAGTTTCGAAGGGGATCTCGCAGACCATTGAGGTTTCCAGCGCCTGCGCAAAGCTCGGGTGCAGACCGGTGCCGATGGCGTCAAAGCCCACCAGGTCGCCCGCCAGATGGAAGCCAGTGATCTGCTCATCACCTTGCTCGGTGATGGTATAGCTTTTGATGGTCCCGGAGCGAATAGCGTACAACGACTTCAGCTCATCACCGGCTTTGAACAAGGTTTGACCTTTCTGGATAGGCTTTTTCCGCTCGATAATATTATCCAGCTGATCAAGCTCATGCTCGTTCAGAGTAAAGGGGATGCAGAGCTGGCTAATGCTGCAATCCTGACAATGGATTGCACAACCGCCAGACTGAATGCGTCGAATAATTCGCTTCTCAGGGATCATATGTCTGCTCAGGCCTTAATTGATATTGGTCAATTTTAACATCTTTTTGATCAGCAGGTAAGCCTTCAGGCCCGGAAACACGTAATATCAGCAGGGTAAATCAAATCGCTTGTGTATCTATTTGATTAAAAACAGATTATTACGCCACTTTTGATTGTAAAATTACCTGAAAATTCCAGAAAAGGCATTTTCAGTCAAAGCAACAGATAGCCCTCATGACGCAAAAGCCACTCTTTACGCTGTACGCCGCCGGCATAGCCGGTCATGGTGCCGTTGCGCCCGATGACCCGATGGCAGGGCACCACGATACTCACCGGATTGGCGCCATTGGCGGCGCCCACCGCGCGCGCGGCGCCGGGACGACCGAGCGCCTCGGCCAGTTGGCCGTAGTGCATCACCTGGCCGCAAGGGATATCGCGTAACGCCTGCCAGACCTGGCGCTGAAAAGGGGTGCCGGCGGTGGCGGTAGGCAGAGTCTCGATAATGGCTAAATCGCCGGCAAAATAGTCGCTCAGCTTACTGCTGAGACCGCCGGGATTGCGGCAGTCGACGCGCTGATAACCTTCCCGACGATAGTGTACGTCGAGCAGCGTTTCCATCCGATCGCGGTGCTCGTCCCACTCGACGGCGCGCAAATTAAACTGTTCGTCGCAAAGCACCCACAACGGCCCCAGCGGGGTATCCATTTTATCCTGCAGCAAGGTCAACATCGTTTCTGTCATCCACCATCGTACATGAGAGGCACACGATACCACGCGCTGACGGCAGTCAACTATACTCCCAAAAGGTAAAACCGCATCGCCAGATAGCACGGCGGGCTATCCGCCGTGGAGGCATTCTGCGATCGCCACGATGATTTATTTTTGGATCGATCCTGGCGGGTTACCGGACAGGGTTTTTGCTACTTTTAAGCTGACGACGTCGGTCCTCCGCGCCGCTGTGCGCGCTCGGGAAAGTGCTACCGCGTCGGCGCGGCGCGGTTAATAACTCAGAGGTGGAGCTATGCAATATATACTGACTGGCGTAATCGTACTGATCTTCAGCGGTCTGGTTATTCACGGTATGTCGCTGTTGCTTGAGCGGGGGTATCGCGCGCTTTTCGGCATATTCGCCGGAGCCGGGGAAGCGACCCGTAAGTTCAAAGTGAAGATATCGCGTTAAGCTAAGGCGGCCGTCCCTGGCGCATCGGTGGGTTAAGACAGCCGCGGATAGATGCCAGGGCCGATCGGCAGTCCCACCAGATACCAGCCCACCAGCAACAGCAGCCAGACGGCGAGAAAAATCAGCGGGTAAGGGAGCACCAGCGAGTAGTAGGTGCCGAGGCGGGCATCCGGCCGGTAGCGCTGTAGAAAGCCGAGAAACAACGGCACAAACGGTGACACCGGCGCCAGCGGCAGCACCGATGAATCAGCGATACGAAACAGGATCTGCGCAAACGCCGGGTGAAAGCCCAACAGCATAAACATTGGCACGAAGATCGGCGCCAGAATCGACCAGATGGCCGAGCCGCTGGCGATAAACATACACAGAAAAGCCGACAGCAGCGCAAGACCGACAAACGCCGGAACACCGTTCATGCCTGAACTCTCCAGCAGATCCGTCAGCCCGACGGCCATAAACTTGCCCATGTTGCTCCAGTTGAACATGAAGGGAATAAATAATTAAAACAATATGATGTGTTGTTTTGGGGTTCTATTGGGATGCCGGGTGATGCAAAAATAAAACCGGATGCTACATAATGTGCGGCATCCGGAATTGAGTTACAGTGTCACTAATGATCGCTTTTCATCTTTTCCAGGAGGTCCCGGCCTTTCTTCAGCTGCGCATCAATGTGATTCGCAAGGTCCTGGATGTGGATCATGCGCGGTGCTTTTTGGCTTTCTGCGGCTCGGAACGTTGGAATGGGGATCTCGCCCATCGCAGCGCGTTTTTCCGCTGTTGCCGGTTTCAGCCCAAAATACTTTTCACATACCTGGCTGAGCGGAACCGTAGCAGACCCGTATTCGGCCATTAACAAAAACATCGTGTTCATCTTCACCTCATACCACAATCAGGCCACGACAGTGGCGCCACAATTCAAATTCACGATTCATGTCGTTAACTCCGAAACAGCCAGGCAATTGCGAGCGCGCAACCGACGATGCTGAATGCTGTAGGCCAGTCCATCACTTCACCTCAATCATCGCAGCACGAAAGTCTTGCTCCAGTCGCTGTTCAGCTTTAATTTTTGCCCGGCGCAAACACTCACTGAAAACCTCTTTGCTCACCTGGCTTTTCAGTTGCGCCATCAGGGCTTCATTTTCATACTGCCAGCGAAGACGGTTAACGTCCTTTTCCTGACGGCGCAAAATAGCCAGTTGTTCGCAGATTCGTGAGCGAGCCCAGAACCATGATTTGTGCGCAACTGTAGCCCGTCTGTACCAGTCTGATTTTTTATCGGAACGCTGAGACATTTGGTCTTTAATACTGTCCAGCGTCCTGTTCGCCAGCGCGAGTCCGCGCAAGTGATCTTCAATTGTCACCAGGGAATCAAGGTTAATACGTCCATTTTCGAGTGTGATGCTCATCGCTTAGTCTCCCTGATCAGATGTTTGTAAGCCCGGAGGGCGTGCTTTGTCTGGCCGCTCAAAGCCGTTTTTATGATGAAAAAACCGCTTCTCTGGCTGGTCATTTCAGTCGTGAGAAGCAACGCTACATCAACCGCCCGGTTGTGCCGGCGGAACTCAAAGACAGTGCTGGTTACCGTAATAACTGAAACCGATCCTTGATCGTTAAATTCGATTTTCATGGTTGACGATTCTCCCCCTTAAAATAATTATCACGGCAAGGCATAACGACCAGCTCAGGGTTTCCGTACATGCGGTTGATATGCTCATTAAATTGGAACCGTACTGCGTCGAACTCACCTGATGGACGAAGCTGAACAGGGACAAACTTTTCTTCACGTCCAAAAATCTTTGCCGGATAGCTCAGGTATTCCGCCTGGATAGCTGGGCTAACGCTAAAGTCCCGTGTTTTCGGGATGACGCGCTCCAGGTCAGGGAAGCGTCCACTCAGTAGCTTAATGCCAGTAATGGACAGGCGATTCTGGTGCTGATCACGATGAATTGCGATCGGCTCCTTATTGAAGATCAGCTCCGTTGTTTCCGCCTTGACTGGCACGCAGCCTTCAAACTGGACGATGATATTTTTCTTCGTCCTGATTCCATGCTGCATACGCAGTGCTACATGACCGTTGGTTCCCTCAATGTATTTCGGGGTGATATGGACTCCGCACAGGTAGTAGCGGGCATCATTTTTAGCAACGCACACCAGAGCGGCGCGGATCAGCTTTGAAGGAATGATCATGCTTTATCTTCCCATCCGATAGCCTGAAAGAGTCCCATTTTCGGGTGATACCAACGGGTCCCGCGTGGTTCGGCTTCTGCCATCATTTGGCGGAATGCTTTCATAAAAGGTTCAAACTCCACGATCGCCCGGCGAGACAGCAAACCATCAGGCGTCATGAATTCGTGTGTATCGGTTGGGATACGGTATGCGTTAACAAGGTTTCGACACTTGGCATCGGTCATGCCGCTTTTTGCGACTACCTGGCGATAACCGACATATCCGGCCCGCATATTTCCACGCTTAATGTTTTCGACAGCTTCGACTACGGTTTCAACCTGTTCTTCAACCTGGTAGAGGCGTCGCTCCTGCTCAACATTCAGCAGGGCCATTTCTGCGATCAGCTCTGCCTGCGATTTTGGCCGTGAGCGTTCTTCTTCCAGCTCTTTCCAGCGATCTACCAGCCTGGCGGTAAACTCGGGGCTAAGTTGCGCGACCACAATGATGCTGTCACGCTTCCCTTCTTCACCTGAGAATTTGTAAACCTCGTCATTGACGGCAAATCCTAAGTTATTGATTCTTTCGAGAACCTCAATTTGAGGAGACCGGATAACATCCTTCGAAGCCAGTGTCACAATGGTTCGTTTCACGTTGTCGTGGCGTTTCTCTACCAGCTCGGCGATCTCAAGGCTGCTCATAGATGGTTTGTTAGTGATCAAGTTATTCATCATCATTCCCCTCAATGCATAATCGGTGCTTCTGGCACACCTTCGATCTGGATGTGTTCGATAAAGCTGTCATGGAGGAGGTTAAGCCCCTCCCGGCCAAGTGCTGATAACCTGAACCCAAATTCTTCGTCAGCAATAACCATGTCCTGATACATCCGCAGCGCCAGCTGCTGGCCAACCTCTGGCCCATATTTCTCGATTGCCCCCAGCTCAATATGGTTGGCGAGTGCAAAGCGTTCAGGTCCCGGATAGATGCTAATGGCGCCATGCTTGCTGGAATAGATAACAGCAGTATCAACACCGCCAGTATCATTCGGAACGTCGACAGTTCCGTTTTTCTCCAGCTCCTCAGTGATGAACACGGCAGCCAGTAGCCAGCGCCAGAGGATCAACTCTTTTTCGATATTGAGCGTGATCCAGTTGCTTTCTACCGCTTCCATGATGCAGGCCAGAATTTCCATTCCATCGGCAAGGTGTTTGTCATAGCGACCGTTATCCAGCAGGCGAATAGCAGCGGAGTAGCCAATCACCCGGTTTCCAGACCGGATCCCTGTTGAGGTTGGTTCCGGGTTAAGCATGTTCTGAAGCATTGCGCACCTCTGCTGGTTTACAGGCCTGCAGTTCTTCGCGCTCTTTCACGTAGCGGTCGTGCATGGCATCCCATTTTTTGCACCACTTTTGCATTTCTCTTTTGCGGGCGAGGATGCGACGCAGCCGGCGAACGGTGCGCTGGTGGGCGTTGAAATACTCAATGGTCACGGCGCCACGTTGCCAGCTACTCAGTTCTGGATTCAGTGGATGAATTACCTGCACGTCCGGATAACGCTGCTTGAAACCAGAACGCCCAAAAGCTCGGGAGGTCATGAAGAACGCCAGGTAACGAATTGCGGTATCCCGGCTGAAGCACCGCTTCATGCGTCCGTGGCGGATCGCGGCGAACAGATCACCAACCTGCGTTGGGTGCTTTTGTAACGCCAGGTCAATGGCGCTGACAGTTCTGTTGTCAATCATTTGTCTTTCTCCCGGTTATAGGTTTCATGACTCATAACTTCCCAGTTCCGGCCATCGTCTTTCGATAACAGGCGCCAGCGTAGGTTAACCTTCAGGCTGAGGTAGCCGGTGCGGCGCATTCGCCGCGGGAATATCCGCCGGCGCCGATACCGCAGCAGGACCTGCAGCGCCTGCAGGTGAACCCTCTCAGGAATTCGTATCGCTGTCAGTGCCACCAGCTACCTCCTCAAATCTCAGTTCCATTTCGCGCGCCATTTCGATAAACGTGGCCAGTGTGCAAATGTGCTCGTCGTCGAACAGCTGGCGGTCGCATATCACCCTCCCGTTCTCGATGTGCAAGACTACCCGCCCGGTAAAATCAGGGAGGACATGCAGATCCACGTTCAACACGGGGCGGGGGATCAGCACACCCTGATAGAGCATTGTTTGCTGGTTATTCATTGCCGGACTCCGCAGTAACTGGTTTCTGCTTTTTGACGAACTCAACCAGTTCAGAAATAAGCTCGTCGATTAACTCTTTCCCGCTTTCTGTGAGGAATTCGCCGCTGCCATTAACATCAACAGAGTTGCTGTAAATTCCCTTAAGAGCTTTCACACCTTCCACATTTCCGTACTCACCGAGCGCCAGTCGCTCGAATTTCCGCAACAATCCATCAAGAAGAATCTCAGTTAATTCGATAGTACTAATCCCACCCTTGTTAAGCTTAATGACAAGTAAGCTACTCCCAGTCTTTCGCTGGTGGCGTAACAAGGCTGCTTTTAAAATTCGGCGGCGATAGGTAGTAATTAAGTTACTCATCTAATTACCCCTTCTTTTCTGTTCTTCATTTTTCTGTACAATCTTTTCCTCTTTTTCCATCCATGAATAGACCTCGCCAGCAAGGTCATATGCAAGACCTAAAACCCCATCAAGTTGATGGCAGTCAAAGTCCTTGTGATGTGTAAAAATTGTCTGCATAAGGAAGTTAAGCTGCTCAGCCTTAATGGTGACGCACTGAATATCTTGGCGGCGCTGCATACCCATGATTATCTCCCATAAGCTTTTTTTAAAAATAAAATTGCGATATCCCAGTAGCCTGCACTACACATCATTTTTGCTGTCTTAAAGGCATCTTTATTTTTCACAGTGCTCTCCTGAATAATGAATGTGAATTCCCGCAGAAATTAATCTTGAATTAAATAGTTAAGTGTTGTTTTACTTATTATTTTTTATTGCCTGCTCTTCAATAAGCCATGCACATACATCACCAGTAAGAGTTCTGAGCAGCGAAGATAATGCCTCAACTTCGGTACAATCCATTTTATTAGGGTATACCTCCATCATGCGGCAAATTATCTCCGCCTGATGAGCTTTCTCTGCCGCCTGCTCTAATGAAATTTCATGCGCCATCATTGCCACCTTTTAAACCAGAAAGGTATGATGCAGATTGAGCGATTTTATTTGTGGCAATTGCCAGTTCTGCAAGGTCAGCAATAATACAGGAAAGGTTAGTTATTTTTTCTTTATCAACCTGGAACTCTTCCATAAGAGAGAAAACATTAAGGCTGATATGATTTATTGCACTTAATATTGAAATTGTTTTAGAGTCGCAGTCGACCGCGATACCATCATAATCGATATCAGTCGCACGCTTATCAAAACGGTAGTCTGGAATATCTACTAATTGAATGAAGTTTTTAGTTGTCATGATAATCGCTCCGTTGAATTACTTAAGTTGTAATTAGGATGGATCGGATCTTTGCGATAGTCAATGACTAAAGTAATTTATTTTTTATCCCTTAGGTATTTTATTGTTTAGTAAGCAAAAAAAAGACCGCCTAAGCGGTCGTTCTTCTATGTTGAGAGTTAGGCGAATCGTTTAAAGGCTGCCGACTGTTTGACCAGCACT
This sequence comes from Klebsiella sp. K47, assembly GCF_051858335.1. NCBI lineage: Bacteria > Pseudomonadati > Pseudomonadota > Gammaproteobacteria > Enterobacterales > Enterobacteriaceae > Klebsiella > Klebsiella sp. K47. Next base: position 9,933 of record NZ_JBPYUI010000023.1, on the reverse strand, counting down.
TTAGCTAAAACGTGAAACTGATCTTCATCACATGCGTCTATTTCCCAAGGGCTGTAGAGCTTGTTATCTGACAGAACGACAAGGCTATTCTTCTGCATTTGCAGGCGTTTGATATGAATCGTTTTGCCAAAAACGAAAACATAAATACCATCACCTTCAAAGTGATTTACTGATGTATCCACGAAGATGTAATCACCTGGATCAATCGTACCTTCCATGCTATCGCCACGCACGGTGATCACCTTGATAGATGATGCTGGACGACTTCCAAACATGCTTCTTGCATATTCTTCTGTGAATTCAATTGCTTGTACTGTCTCGATGAACTCAGAAGATAGGTATACTCCGGGACCAGCACTCACTTGAACATCAAGCAAATCGACTCTGTAAATCCCAGGGTCAACAGGTCTTTGTTGCCTGTAGACGGTTGGGAGATCATTGGATTCATTATCATTCACGGGCAGCTCACCTGAGGCGAGCCATTCAGGCCTGACATGTAGTGCTTTAGCTAATTCTACAGTTTTCCGTGAGCCTGAGGCCGCGCCAGAAGTTAGTTTCCAGATACTGGATTGCGACATTCCTACAGCGGCAGCAAGGGAAGCTTGGGTAAAGCCTGCTGCCTTCATTGATTCAACCAATCTTTCAGCAAACGTTGTTTTCGACATGTTGGCTACTCCAAAAGTTGTTAAAAACTTAACTCACTGAACGCGATAAGTCAAAAAGTAATTATTAGACTTGAGGTTTACCCATGAAATCGCTAAAGTAATAATCAATTACTAAGGGGGTTTTATGATTTCTGAGCCTATTGATAAAGCAATCAGATGTACAGGAAGCCAGGATGCGCTTGCAAAACAATGTGGTGTGTCCCAAGCAACGGTATGGAAATGGCGCCACGGGAAAAGAGTTAAGGCAGAGCATGTATTAAAAATTGTGGCTGCTGCTAATGGCCAAGTAGCGGCCTATGAAATCAGACCTGACCTGCCCGAGCTATTCCCGCACCCAACGCAAGGTGAGTGACATGGCTCGACAATGCAGGCGAGGCATGAAGTGACGCCAGATAATCCGATTACAAATCAAGCGCTGGTGAGCTGAATGTTTCCAGAAACGGGCGGTATTAAGGCGCTGGACAGGCTGTATCACGATCCTCGGGGTATTGTCGCGCACGTCACTGGGTGGGATCGCGAAAAGCAGCAGGTTTATTTCACCAGACCGGGTTATCCGCATGAATGTATGCAGCCAGTCTGGAAGTTTCAACAGTACTTCACGAGGGTTTTGGTATGAGCATGGATCTGATGGTTCAGGCTATGAAAATTAAGGTCGGAAACCCTTTGCGCAAATTGGTTCTTCTTAAGCTGGCGGATAACGCCAGTGATCTCGGGGAGTGCTGGCCTAGTTACCAGCACATCGCTGACCAGTGTGAAATTAGCAAGCGTTCGGTGATGAATCACATCCAAGCGCTTTGTGAATGTGGCCTGATAAAAAAAGAGCTACGGACAGGGCCAAAGGGGAATTCCAGCAACGTTTATCAGCTCAATTTACGTAGTGCAAGAGATTCACCAGGGGGTAGTGCAAGTCGTTCACTACCTGGTGCAACAGATTCACTACCTGGTGCAGGAGATTCACCAGGGGGTAGTGCAGGAGCTGCACCCAGAATCAGTCACTCTTTTGAACCAGTCAATGAATCAGTCAATGAACCTATAAAACATACTGGTGCTTCGGCTATCGCCTCTGCACCGTCTCGTTCTGCAAAACAGGATTATTCCCCTGAGTTTGAGAAAGCCTGGCAGGCATACCCAAAACGCGCTGGTGGTAATTCCAAGGCTGCCGCCTTCAAAGCCTGGAATGCCCGCCTGAAAGACGGGGTTAAACCTGAGGTCATGCTGGCGGGTGTTAAACGCTACGCAGCCTATGCTCGGGCAACCGGCAGTGCTGGAACTCAATACGTGAAGCAGGCCGTGTCGTTCTTTGGGCCAGATCGCCATTTCGAAGAATCCTGGCAGGCGCCATCCGCTCCCGCCGGTGGGCACAACGGCACTATTGCCCGCCTGTCTGGACTGGGGCGTATGTCCGACGATTTTGGCGAATCTGCTGAGAACCTGAATTTTTGATTGAGGTGGATATGTTGAATTTGAATCAGCTCAAAGAGCGTGAAGACCTGATGGCGCAGCAGGCAAAACTAGGTGATGAACTCACTTTCGCCGAAGAGCATACATTACCCTGGGGTTTCGGGGGATGGAACTCGAACTATACCAGCATGGCTTCATGTCCGGATCATGGAGACTACGAGCGATTCACCCTGGTGGGTAAGGATTTTCGCGGTGGAGAGATATTCAAACATTCTCGCTGCCCTGCGTGCATCCGGTCAGAGCAGGCAAGCGTTGAGTCTGGACTGAGAGAACTTCGCGTTGGCAGCTTGCTGGACGATGCCGGCATCACTCGACGCTTTGGTGATTGCGAATTTGAAAATTACCTGGAGATCAATCCTGAAGCCTCACGCAACCTCGCAGCCTGCAAGCGCTACGCAAAAAACTGGCCAGCAGTTCTGGAGGCTGGGAAAAGCCTCGTGCTGACAGGCAGCTGCGGGACGGGGAAAAACCATCTGGCAGTATCACTGGCAAAAAACATCATTCGTAACCACCTCGCCAGAGTTGAAATCACAGACGTTATGCGCCTGACCCGCACCGTGAAAAGTACCTGGCGCCACAATGCAGACGTGACCGAAGAGAGCGTGCTGGACCACTACTCCTCTCTGGACCTGCTAATTATCGACGAGGTTGGCGTGCAGTTTGGTAGTCCGGCAGAGATGACAATCCTGCATGAGATCATTAACGCCCGCTATGAAAGTGTTCTGCCAACGATCCTGATTACCAACCTGCCGTGTGAGCAACTGAAAGAGTTTATCAGCGACCGCATTTTTGACCGGGTTAGTGATGGAGGGCGCAACTACCTGGTTTTTAACTGGACGAGTTTTCGTGGTAATAACGGGGGGCATGCATGACACCAGTCTGGCGTAACGACGAACTTGAAGAGGCGGTCATCGGTGCATTGTTTTTGCGCGGAGCTGATCCTGAGGTGCTGGATGTTCTCTCCCGGTTACCTGCAAGCACCTTCTCAGTTCGCCAGTATCGGGATATTTACACTGGTATTTGCCGACAGGCTCGTAGTGGAGGCGTGATTGATCCACTGCTGCTGTGCGAATCGTTGCCGGCGCTTCAAACCACAATTCTGGCAGCCACCCGCGTCAACTGGGCGAAATCCGCGTTGTTATCTTACGTTGATGTGCTGCGGCGCAATGCTGGTGTACGTGATGCCGAAGCAGCACTGGAAAAAGTGCTGGAGCAAATCAGGAGCGCGAGCAACGGAGAATCAGCCCTGGCCGCCCTTGAAGCTGCGAAGCTGGCTGTATCGGCGATCGACATTTCAGCAGATACCGTCCAGCCCATTCACATCTCCGAACTGCTCACCGCAGTGGCGGACGAAGTTGAATCGCGGAGCCAGGGGAAAGAAGAGACCAGGTGCCTACTCACTGGCATTGAGGAGCTTGATGCTAAGACCGGCGGCATTGAATCGACAGATCTGGTGTTTATTGCCGCGCGGCCATCGATGGGTAAAACCGAACTGGCACTGGATATCATCGACAAGGTTTCCGCTCAAGGCCATGGCGTGCTGTTTTTCAGTATGGAGATGTCGGACACGCAGATCACCAAGCGCATGGTTTCCGCTGCAGGCGGGATGTCGATGTCTCGCCTGAAAGCCGTGGATAAATTCGAGGACGAGGACTGGGCGCGGTTCTTTAACGGCATGGAACGCATGGCAACCCGCAATATCTGGATCACTGACGCCACGGGGCTGACTATCGACCAGATACAGCAAACCGCCACGCGCTACCAGATAGCGCATCCGGAAATCGCGCTGGTGGTCATCGACTATCTGGCGCTTATCAAAATTCAGAGTGCTGCGCGGTACGATCTGGCCGTTGGCGATGTATCCAAGGGGCTTAAAAACCTGGCTAAATCAAATAAAACCCCTGTCCTTGCGCTGAGCCAGCTATCGCGCGGTGTCGAATCCAGACCCAATAAGCGGCCAATGAACTCCGATATGAAAAACTCGGGGGAAATTGAGGCTGATGCTGACTTGATCCTGATGTTGTACCGAGATGAGGTTTATAACCCTGAATCGCCAGCAAAGGGTATTGCCGAAATCAACGTGACAAAACAGCGTAATGGAGAGCTGGGGACCATCTATCGTCGATTCTACAACGGTCATTTCCTGCCAATTGATCAGGAGGAAGCTCGCCAACGCTCAACGCCGCAACCAAAGGCACATCAACGCCGTTACACGAAAGGGAGCCGGGCTGGCCATGAAGATTTTTAACATTACACCAATGGGCAAGCCGAGGATGACCCGGGCAGACAAATGGAAACAGCGGGAAGTGGTCATGCGCTACCGGGCATTCTGCGATGAGGTCCGTCTGAAGAACGTTGCTATGCCGGAGCAGGGCGGACACATAACCTTCGTGGTTCCCATGCCAAAGAGCTGGAGCCAAAAGAAGCGAGTAACGATGAACGGACAGGCACACCAGCAGAAACCAGACGCCGATAACATGATCAAAGCGCTGATGGATGCTCTGTTTACTGATGACGCACATATCTGGGACTTTCGTGCAACAAAAGTCTGGGGTGAATCCGGACAAATTTTAATTTCTGATATCGGAGAAGTGGCCGCATGAAACTGGAAGCATCGTTAAAGCATTTCAGCCCGCAGGGGATGCATATCAGCGACGACGTGAAAAGCACATCGCCGAATCGCCTGAATGGCACAGACATTATGACCGGGATCGGTGTGACCAGCAGCAGGGCACGCTTCGGCCTGGCCGCTTTCTTCGGAAAGGCTGGTATCAGCAAAACGGATGAACAGCTTGCAATTCAGGCGCTGGCGCAGTTTGCCATCAAAAACGCTCCTAAAAATGTCCGCAAAGCCGCTGGTGACAAGCTCGGCGCCTGCATGTTGACGCTGGCGCAATTTGCCTTTGCGGAATACTCACGTTCGGCGGCCACCAGAGCAACGTGTCAAAGCTGCAGCGGTACCGGCTTTATTTCCCGCCATGAAGATGTAATTAAGCACCCCGGTATTTTCGATGCTGACGGTGTCGAAGTGAAGGCCCCAAAGATTAGAAATGAACTGGTGAAAAGGGTCTGTGGAGTGTGCGGAGGAAAGAAAGTGATCCATGCGCGATGCAGGTGTGGTGGTAAAGGGGAGGTGTTAGATCGCAAAGCGACCAAAGAACTTGGCGCACCGGTTTTCAAAACATGTGAACGCTGCTCTGGTAATGGCTTCTCTGTTGTACCCTCTGCGACGGTACACCGCGCCATTCTGAAGCGTCTCCCGGATCTCCATCAGTCTTCGTGGTCACGCAACTGGAAGCCGTTCTATGAAGGGCTGGTGGATACGCTTCACAAAGGAGAGAGACAGGCCGCGGCTGAATTTGAGAAGGCGACCTGTTATTAATGTGATCGAAACAGATGGCGGCAATTTTTTGCACGATAGAGTTGACTTTGCATAAAGTTGTCCTGTATGCTTCTAATCATGTGAAGTAACGCCTAAAAGATTTAAACAAGAAGCCCCTTGCGGGGTTTTTTCATTACTTAAGCCAATTTAAAAACTCATGAAGTTTTCCTAATGTAATCGAAGATGTAGCGGGCGCGACCGTGATCAATACTTTGCACTTGGTACAGGGAGATTTGACCTGCGATAACGGCGAGGCTTAACCAGGAAGTCTTACATTCCCCTTTGTAATGTCGGCCAGTGCGTTATTCGCTGAATTAAGCCGTTATTCGAATATGTTACCTATCCTAGACGTTTAAGCGAATTTGGAATAACGGCTACTCACACTGGCATAATCGCAATCAAGCAACCATGCTTTACTTTCTGCTTACAACTGAAAGGAGCTAACTATGCCAGTTAACTATGCTGAGTGTATTGAAGTCTGCTATAAATGCGCGACAGCCTGTGATTATTGTGCTGCTTCCTGTCTGAAAGAAGAACAGGTGGATATGATGCGCGAGTGCATCAGACTTGATATGCAATGTGCGAATATTTGTCGACTTGCAGCACAATTTATGACCCTTGACAGTGAATTTGCTAAATCGTTATGTCAGGTCTGTGCAGAAATCTGTCAAAAATGCGGTGAAGAATGTGGTAAACACGAAGCAGAACACTGCCAGAAATGTTCTGAAGCATGCCTTCGCTGCGCAGAAACGTGCCGCTCAATGGTTTAAGGGAGCTTGCATCCAGTTTTGTTCAAGCATCCACCCTTTATATTTCTGACAAATTTTTTACTATGGTTGTGGACAAGGTGGACCCCCTGTGCGGAGGGGTAACCCAGTTTATGTTCCTGTGAATATGCCTGTGGCTCTGATTACTGGTAACAAGCCACCGGGAGGCACCCGGAACCACAGCCCTCTCAAAATTAGAATCAACAGTGGCAGGCTCGCTTCGGCGAGCCTTTTCTTTAAGTGAAAAAAAGCCCGCATTGGAGAGCGGGCCGTAATATACGGGACAATCATTACAAGGAGACTGAGAGCTCCAGAACCTCTCAGTTTTTAAATGTTAGTCATTGCTTTCTGAATTGTAAACAAACGTCCGTAATTACAGGTCATGCATTCGCGTGGCTTTTTTATTATCAGGTCCCACGGGAATCATCATCGATACGCTTCGTTGTTAAATCCAGCCCGACGGGCCTGACCCTTCTCAAACACACAGCTTCCCGATCTTTCATCGGAGGCGGTAACTATGGCTAAACGTATGCAAGACAAAGAGAGCATTGCCGGGATGTCCTGGCTGGTTCTGCTGATCATTGCTTGCTGGGGTGGACTTGTTCGCTACCTGATAGATGTGAAGCAGAGCAAGGCAACATGGAGCTTGATCAATGCTCTTGCCCAAATGGTGGTTTCAGGGTTTACCGGCGTTATTGCTGGCCTGGTGAGCATTGAAAGCGGACTGAGCATTTACATGATACTGGCCACTTCCGGAATTAGCGGGGCAATGGGTTCTGTTGCTTTGACCTATTTCTGGGAACGCATTACCGGAGTTAAGGCGCCATGACAGCAGATCAGATTATCGAGGGGATCCTCGGCAAGGAGGGTGGTTATGTCGATCATCCGTCGGATAAAGGCGGGCCGACCCGCTGGGGCATCACGCAGACCACCGCCCGTGCACATGGCTACACCGGTGATATGCGGAACCTGCCCAGGGAAACAGCAAAGCAAATCCTGCTGAGCGATTACTGGACCGGCCCCCGGTTTGACCAGGTGGCAGCTCTATCTACGTTACTGGCAGATGAGCTTTGCGACACTGGCGTGAACATGGGGCCATCTGTAGCCAGTAAGTTTTTCCAGCGCTGGCTGACCGCAATGAATATGCGCGGAAAGCTGTATCCCGATCTGATTCCGGATGGTGCCATTGGTCCCCGAACCATCACCGCGCTTAAGGGATACCTTTCCGCCCGCGGGAAAGAGGGTGAACAGGTTCTGTTGCGTGCGCTGAACTGCAGCCAGGGTGCCAGATACCTCGAACTGGCGGAGGGCCGCGAAGCCAACGAGGATTTTCTCTACGGCTGGGTTAAGGAGCGTGTCCTGTGAAGATGATCATTTTCGCTTTGCTTGTGCTGGTGGCTGTGCTCGTTCTGTTACTTCTGCGCAAATATACCCGGCTGGAGTTCGTAGGGCATGCCAGCTTGCTGCTGAAAACGTGGTCTGTAAAGCTGGGAGCTATCGGCGCGCTGGTTGGTGTATGGGCGCAGTCGTTCCCGGATGCTGCGCTGCACGCCTGGGCGGTGCTGCCGCCGGATATCAAAAACATCCTGCCGCCAAACATCGTTGCGTTGATTAGCCCTGCGCTGGTGGTGCTGGCCGTACTATCGCAATACGTACGCCAGCCAGCATTGAAAGAAAAGGCCGACGAACTGAAGGAGCAGCAATGAGCTTTGAAATTATCGCGGGACTGGTGGTCGTCATCCTGGGTGCTATTGCTGGCGCGTTCGGCATTGGTCATGCTCGCGGGGCCAGTAAGGCGAAAGCCAAAGCTGATCAGCAACGTACCGAAGAGAACGCCGCTGCTACTGTCGCCGCGGCAGAACGCCGTGCTGAAGTCACGAAAGGGGCCAGCGATGTACAGGAAGACGTTAAGCGTATGGGTGATGACGATGTTGATCGGGAGTTGCGCGAAAAGTTTACCCGCCCCGGTAGTCGTTGACACGGCCTGCAGCTGGGTGCGGATCATCTACCTGACTGACCACGATATCGATGTGTTGGATAAGCAGACCAAGCGTGACATCCTGGCGCAAAACAAATCAGTGCAGGCTAACTGCCCGCAACTAACCGGCAGGGTTACGCGATGACCAAGGCAAAGAATATTGAATTTCGACTGAGCAAACTTGAGAAAGGGCCAGACGAGAACGTTCTGGCCATCATGGAGATAAGGTCGAGAGCTATTGCAGGTAGCTTGCTGAAGCAGATTTCCTGCCAGGCGTTGAAAGATCGATAATGTCAGTGAAGATTGCCTTGTAGGCTTTATTTAACTTCTCAACTGTTTTCGGGGTGATATCACTCGTAGGCGGCGCGTCGATACCATCCATTAATTCTATTTCAGCAAATTTATTCAAAACCTGAAGGACACTCTCTTTTTGTTCTTCAGGCATCGTTTGCACAATAAAAGCAACAACGTTCCTCAGCGCCAGGAGTTGAGCATGAGTTACATAGTAATGATCGATCATATTTTCGTTCCTGTTCTGTTGAGCTCGGCTAATTAACAGTATAGCGGAGAAATGTTGCCCGCTACTCTGTGGCAACTTTCAATCGTGATGACTGGCAATAGCGGGACTTTTTATGCCCGGAACGGAGTATCTATGAAAGAACGAAAACTCGTAATTGAAATTGATGACAACGCCATTGATTCAGTAATCGAAAAGGTTCGCCTGCTCAAAGAAGAACTGAGAAGCCTCAGCCTGCCGATCAACATCTCTGACGCAGTGCCGGCAGCATTAAAGCCAGAAGAGGAAAGGAACACGCAGGATGCCCGAAGCGTATTCCTTAGCAACCTTGAGGCCGAAATTATTCAGGCTTGGTCATCATTGACAGCGCTTTTGAATACACGTCGTGACGCGACCTCCTTCGACTAGGAGCTGCTGCTGGCTTAAGGGTGTTTAGTTCATTCACGGCCTTTGTGAATTTAACCCTCACTTTACTGACGCTATCTGATGGCATCTCGCTGAAGAGGCAAGATATAGCGATAGATAGTACCTCGGTCTCACCTTAGAGTGATTCCAGCTCCTCGACGATTTTCTGGAAAAGTTTCTGATTATCAACAGACATAAAAGCTCCTTATTTTGCTGTGTGGAAACTCAAAGATAAGCGAGCGTAACTTTTTGTAACATCCTGATATTCGATCAGTGCCGCTACCGTGCGGCTTCGATAATGCTCCCCACATCGCACAGAGGTAACACATGGCAGAGATCACACCTGCAGAACAGATTCGACTGAATCTGCTTTCCACCCTGAACTACGACACAGCAGCAGCAAAAGAGGCTATTGCGTTCGTTCAGGATAGCCAACTCAAATATCAGCTGTTTATCCAACAGTACAGCCGCGTAACAACTGAATCAGAAGTGGTGGCGCGGACAATCAAAGCAGTTCAGGAGTCGACCGAAGCTCTGGCTCTGTTTGATACCATCGCAGAGCAGGCCAGCTAAGGCATTACAGCAGGCACTCGCTGAGCGCCTGTGATAATGCTCAAGGAGCGATTACGTGAACAAAGAGCCCCGTATCTATGGCAGCAAGTGGGACCGAGAGCGTCTTATCTTCCTACGTGCGCACCCCTTGTGCGTCATGTGCCAGGAGCAAGGCAGGGTGACAGCGGCAACGGTGGTTGACCACA